>JBIOVQ010000248.1:0-4663 GCA_044867805.1 Burkholderiales bacterium
CTGGGCGAATCGCAGAGCGGCGAGATGCAGGAAGTCGGCTTCAGCCTCTACGTGCGAATGCTGGACGCCGCCGTGCGCGCGCTCAAGCGCGGGCGCGAGCCCGATCTCGCCGCCCCGCTCGAGGTCACGGCGGAGATCAACCTGCACGTTCCGGCGCTGCTGCCCGCGCACTACTGCAGCGACGTGCACGAGCGGCTGGTGCTCTACAAGCGGCTCGCCAACTGCGAAACGATCGAGGCGCTGGACGCGCTGCGCGAGGAGCTGGTCGACCGCTTCGGCCCGCTGCCCGAGCCCGCGCGCGCGCTGGTCGAGTGCCACCGCCTGCGCCTGCACGGGAAGCCGCTCGGTATCGCCCGCGTCGATGCCGGCGATACCGCGATCCTGCTCCAGTTCGTCGAGAAGCCTCCGATCGAGCCGGCCCGGGTGCTCGACCTGGTGCGGCGGAAGAAGCACTACCGGCTCGCCGGGCAGGACAAGCTGCGCATCGAGCTGAAGCTGCCCGACGTCAAGGACCGCGTCGCCGCGATCCGCGAGGCGTTCAGCGAGCTGGTGTAGTTGTGATAGCTTCCCGGCCCATGACCCTCCCGGCCCGGCGCATCGCCATACTGATCAGCGAGCTGATGGTGTTCCTGATCGGGAGCGCGTTTACCGCCTATTTCCTTTCCCATGCCGGCGCGCTGCAGCTCGCGCCGGGCGACGCAACGCCCGCGCAGTTCCCGGTGATCGCCTACGACGGCGACCGGGCGAGGCCTGAGCCCGGGAACTACCGAGTCATGCCGTGGAGCGAGTGGGAGGGGTTCGCCGCGGGCAAGCCCGGAGCGAGCCTGCTCCTGCCGGAGAGCGCTGCCTCGAACATCAAGATAGGCGACAGCGGCGAGGCCTCGTTCACGGCGACGGACGAAGACGGATCGCGTCAGAATGTCGAATTGACGTGGCGGACCGCCGGCGGCGAGCAGTACGTGCGCTACGTCGCGCAGGCGCGTGGCATCGAGGCGCGCTACCTCCGCACCCTGGGCAGCCAGACCCTGCTGACGAGCGTGCTCGTCGGATTTGTTTGCGGCCTCTTCGTGGGCAGGACCCTGCGCAGGCGCTGGCTGGCTCAGCCGGGCTACGTCGTCCCTCCTTCGCCCAAGTGACGACTGACGACTGACGGCTGACGGCTGAGGAGTAACGTAAAATCGCGTCTTTTCCTTTCGCCATTCGCCATCCGCCATTCGCCATCCGCCATTCGCCATCCGCCATTCGCCATGTCCCTGATCCGCCCCTTTGCCGGCCTGCGCCCGGCGCCCGGCCGCGCCGCCGAAGTCATCGCCCCGCCCTATGACGTCCTGTCCAGCGACGAAGCGCGCGCGCGCGCCGCGGGCAAGCCGTGGAGCTTCCTGCACATCTCCAAGCCCGAGATAGATCTGCCCGTGGGGACCAATCCCTACGCGCCGGAGGTATACGCCAAGGCTGCCGAAAACCTCGGCGCCATGACGCGCAAGGGCATCCTCATTCGCGATCCGGCCCCCTGCTACTACGTGTACCGCCTGGTGATGGGCGGGCACACGCAGACCGGCCTGGTGGCCGCGGCCTCGATCGCGGAATACGAAACCAACCGCATCCGCAAGCACGAGCACACGCAGATGGACAAGGAGAGCGACCGCGTGCGCCAGATCGACGCGCTGAATGCTCACACCGGCCCGGTCATGGTCGGCTATCCGAGCGCACCGGAGGTGGACGAGATCCTCGCGCGCTGTTCCACCGGCGCGCCCGACGCGGACGCAACCGCCGACAACGGCGTGCGCCACTCCCTGTGGGTCGTGCGCGACACCGGCACTCAGCGACTGCTGACTCGTGCCTTTGACGCCATGCCCGCCATCTACATCGCCGATGGCCATCACCGGTCGGCGGCGGCCTCCCGCGTCGCCGCCGCGCGCCGCGCCGCCAATCCGCGCCATGCCGGAGAGGAGAGCTACAACAGCTTCCTGACGGTGAACTTTCCCCACCACCAGCTGCAGATCCTCGACTACAACCGCGTAATTGCCGGCCTGAACGGAATGGACGCCGCGGCTTTCCTGGCGCGCTTGCGGCAAAGCTTTTCAGTGCAGGACAGCCCCAGGGCGGTCAAGCCGGCGCAGCCGGGCGAATTCGGCCTGTACCTGGCCGGCAAGTGGTATCGCCTGGCCATCCGCCGCGAGCTGGTGCCGGTCAACGATCCCGTGGCGCGCCACGACGCGACGCTGCTTTCCGACCACCTGCTCGCGCCGATACTGGGCATCAAGGACCTGCGCCGCGACAAGCGAATCGACTACGTCGGCGGCATCCGCGGCCTCGCGGAACTGGAGAAGCGCGTGAACAGCGGCGAGATGACCCTCGCCGTCACCCTTCATCCCACCAGCATGGAAGACCTGATGGCGGTCGCGGAAGCGGGCAAGGTCATGCCGACCAAGTCCACCTGGTTCGAGCCCAAGCTCGCCGACGGACTCGTCTCGCTCGTCCTCGACTAAGTTTGCAGTTTGCAGTGGGCAGTTTGCAGTAGCTGCCAACCGCCAACTCGGCGGCGGTGCGCGGCTACGCCAGCCGCTAGCATCTACTTCATGCCACGCTCCTCGGGCAGGAAAGGAACGTCAAGTTCGGTTCTTATTGTTGCCCTCTTGGCGTGCTTGGCGGTTCGATTACTGTTCTGTATTTCTTTGCGGCTTTGCGCCTTTGCGTCGAGATTTTCACTCTGGCGGCTGGAATCAGCGCCTGCGCGCTGATTCGTAGAGGGGCATGACCCGCGCCGCGTAGTTGGTCAGGTCGGCGGCGCGGTTCTGGGGCGAGGGGTGGGTGGAGAGGAACTGCGGCGGAGCGCTGCCGCCCGCCTGGCCCATTTTCCGCCAGAGCGTCACCGCGGCGCGTGGATCGTAGCCCGCGCGCGCCGCGAGCTCGACGCCGACGCGATCGGCCTCGACCTCGTGTTCGCGCGAGTTGGGAAGATTGAAGGTGAGGTCGGTGATCATCTGTGCGAGCTGCGTCCCGCCGTCGCCGACCCCGAGCGCCGCGCCCGCCACCCCGAGCAGGAGACCCTGCGCGGCGGCCTGCGAGGCGCGCTCCCGGCCGTGCTCGCGCAGGGCGTGCGCGATCTCGTGACCCATCACCGCGGCGAGCTCGTCGTCGGTGACTTTCAGCTTCTCGATGAGCCCTGTATAAACCGCCATCTTGCCGCCCGGCATGCACCAGGCATTCACGTCGCCGGAGCTGATGAGGTTGACTTCCCACGCCCATCTCGGCGCGTCGGGGCGGAAGACCGATGTGGCCGGAATCAGGCGCTGTGCGATGGCCTTCACGCGCGCCGTCTGCGCGGCGTCACGGTTGAGCGTGTTCCTGGCCGCGGCCTTCTTCATCTCCTGCTGGTAGGCCTGGGCGGCGCTCTTGTTGACCTGGCCGGAAGAAAGCAGCATGGACTGCTGGCGCTCCACGCCCACCAGGCCCGGCTTCGTGGTCTCCACCGTCTGGCACGAGGCGAGCGCTACCGTTCCCAGGACGACCAGCGCCATCGCGGCACCGGTCGTTATCGATGTCCAAATTTTCCGACTCATAATCGCGCTCGCCTGATGCGGGATTCCATTCAAAAATTGGGCCCGGTCGCAGATACGGACATCTGGGGAACCTGTATGGGCCCAATTTTTGTAGAGTCCCCCGCCAGCCGGAAAAGTTCCCAGCGCCCGCCGTCCTCCTTGCACATGCCGTAGCGAAACGGCCACGCGTCGCGCCCCGGCGTGAAGAAGCGCAGGTCCTGGAACCAGGCGCAGGTCGAAGGGTTGCCCGCATCCACGCGCAGCAGCACCGGGTGCTCGGCGAACCAGCGGTAGAAAGCGAACTGCGGCTGGCTCCAGGCATCGCGGGCGATGGCGCGCTCGGCATCAGACGCGCCGAAGCGCGTGGCGTGGACCCATTGGGCTTCGGCGAGCGGCAGATACACCGCGTCGAGCCGCGCGATAAAGCCCGCGTTCGCCGCCAGCCGCCGCGACTCGCGCCGCACCAGGTTGACCAGGCTGTAGCGCACTTCGTCACCGCTGTTCACGATCACCAGCCAGTTGAATGACGACACCGGCCTCGGCTGCGCGGTGACCTCCGCCTGCTTCAAGCCGGAGTCCCTGGCGTAGGCTTCTCCCCACTCGATCGCGCGCTGCTGCAGGATCCCCTGGAAGGCGACATAGCCGCACAGCGCGGCGAGCCCCGCCACCGCGGGCAGGGGTGATCTGCGCCACACCGCCGCGGCCACGAGACCGGCAAGAATGATGCCGGTGAACCATAGATCGATGATGAACGTCGTCCCGATTCCGACGCGCATGTCGGAGAAGGGGGCGAGCACCATCGTGCCGAACGACGTGATCCAGTCGCCCGCGATGTGGATGCCGAGGCTCATCGCGATGACGCCGAAATAGGCCTTCCACGGCCGGCCGTCGCGCCACCCCACCGCGCACAGCTTCGCAAGCAGGAACGCCCATAACGGCAGGAGGATCAGCGAATGGGTCACACCCCGGTGATGGAGCAGGTACTCGATCGGGCCGACGTAGCCGATGACGAAGTCGAGGTCGGGCGCGGCGGCGGCAAGGAAACCGACGAGCAGGCGCCGCCGCAGCGGCAGCGTCTTTTCGTCGACCTGCTGCGGCGCCGTCGCTCTCGCGAGCAGCGC
>JBIOVQ010000249.1:0-10243 GCA_044867805.1 Burkholderiales bacterium
CGAGCGGCTGGGCGTAGACGTAGAGCAGGTACGGCACGGGATCGGGTCGGATAGCCGCATCGGTCATTCGTTCATCTATCCGGGTGCCGGCTACGGCGGATCCTGCTTTCCGAAGGATATGAGGGCGTTGATCCACATGGCGGCGGCGAACGGCCTCGCGCCGGAAGTGCTGCGCGCGGTGGAAGCGCGCAACCAGGCCCAGAAGCAGCGGCTGTTCGAGAAAATCCGGGACCGCTTTGGCGCGCAGCTGGCGGGGCGCACGATCGGAGTGTGGGGGCTCGCCTTCAAGCCCGGCACGGACGACCTGCGGGAAGCGCCCTCGCTCACCCTCATCGAGCGCTTGATCGGGGCGGGCGCCTCGGTAAAAGCCTACGACCTCGCCGCGATGGAGAACGCACGGCGAGTCGTTCCGGCATCATGGATCGAATCGAGGAAGCTGGTGCTCGTGGAGCGACAGTACGATGCGGCCGAGGGTGTTGACGCGCTGGTGCTGGTGACGGAATGGAAGCCCTTCCGCCTCCCGGATTTCGACCTCCTGAAGCGGCTCATGCGTTCCCCGGTCATCTTCGACGGCCGCAACCAGTACGAGCCGCGGCACGTGCGCAGCCTCGGATTCGAGTATTTCGGCATCGGGCGCTAACCCCGCGGGGAGACCGATCTATGCTCAAGCGCAACAACAAAGGGAATGAAAGTATCAGCTCCACTGCCTGGACCGTTGCACATCGAAGAACATTCACCGATATTCCATATTCCCAGGAGATATTTGATGAGTTTGAGCGAATACTGCGCGCCCAGGGCGGGTCTGACATTCCTGAAGAATTCATATCTCCACAAATCGCTCCACAAATCGAAGCTCGCTACAAACTCGTCAGTCGTCTCATCGTGGAAAACTCCTTGCAACAAGTGCTGGAAATAGCGACGGGTCTCTCGCCCCGCGGACTGGAAATGACCGGTGATTCACGTATCAAGTATGTGGAAGTGGATCTGCCGACCATGATGTCACATAAGAGAAAAATAGTTGGCAGTCTCGGTTCAAACGGCAACCTGCACCTGAAAGTGGGAGATGCTCTCGATCTTGACAGCCTCAAAGCGGCCGTCGCGGTTCTCGACCAAGCCAGGCCCCTGGCAATAGTTCATGAAGGTCTTCTGCGTTATTTCAACTTCGACGAGAAAGCGATAATTGCCAGAAACATTCATTCTCTTCTGGAAACATTTGGAGGGGTTTGGATTACGCCCGATATTACCCTGAGGACAGTCTTGAGCACTGCCAGCAGTGAAGATCGCAATCAGATTGAGAAAGTGGGACAGCGCATCGGGATAAACATAGATCAAAATCGCTTTGAGAACGTGGACGAAGCGCAAGAATTCTTTGAAGATCTCGATTTTGCCATAGAGCGGCACAGATTCACGGAGGTAATGGATGAACTCGCTTCGCCGGCCAGGTTGGGTCAAACACGACAGGAGGTCGAAGCTCTGATAGGCGGGGCTTATGTATTTGTAATGAGAATACGTCAGTAGATTCACATCGCCTCGACAACCGACCTCAATTTCCTGCCGACATGCTCCCAGGTATGTTGGGCCAGAATCAACCGGCGCGCATTCGACCCCAGCGTTTCGCAGCGGACGGGGTCCTTCAGTAAGGCCAGCACCGATTCGGCCATTTTTTCGGGCGTGGAGGCTTCCACGTAGTGAAGCCCGTTGACTGCGCCGGCAATCGACTCCATTCCCAGCGGCGTCGAGACCACGGCCATTTCCAGCGCGAGCGCTTCGAGCACCTTGTTCTTGATGCCGCCTCCGGAAACCATCGGATTGATCACGACCGGATATTCCGAGACCAGGGAATAGAGGTCCTCCACGAATCCCGTCACGCGAATCGAGGGGTGGCGGCGGGCCGCTGCCTCGAGCCAGGGCTCTGCGCCACGACCGACTATGCACCACTCCACTCCCGCCGCCGCCAGATAGGGTTCATAGACCTTCTCCAGGAAGTAGCGAATGGCGTGCGCGTTTGGCGGAAACGCCAGATTGCCCCAGAAAACGACACCCGGTTTCCGCAACCCGTTCCGGGGGGCGAGGGGCCGCTCCAGAAACGGGGGAATTCCCATGGGGACGGTTGTCACGTTGCTGCAGCCGCCCGAGACCCGCCTGACGGCTTGTGTATCCATGTCGCTGATCATGATGACGTGGGTAAACCAGTGCGGCAGGCTTGCCTCGTTGTTGGTCCACCTCCAGCGCGCCAGCGCCGATTGCGCTTTCTCCGCCAGCGTCATGCCGGAGCGCGCGGCGTTCTCTCTCTCAAGATACAGCGCGGTACTGTCCATCCCGTCCATCAGCACTTTTCCCGAGCGGAATGGCATCAGGAAGCCCGCAAGATCCGCGCAGAACGCGACAATCCGGCTTGCGGAATGCCGCTTGAGCGTCGCGGAGATGAGATCGACCGCCGCGCGATGGTAACGAGGGTAGCCCAGGGAATAGTAGCTCGCGTCGCGCCACCGCAAATGGCGAATGATCGAGGGGCGCTCGTCGGACAGAACGAGCGGCTCGACCACCTCGTCGAACAGATCACGCGGATCAAGGCTTACCGTGCCGCGGTCCCTCTCGCTGCAGGCTATCGGGACGAGCACCAGCGAATCGAGCTTGGCCAGTTCCCGGGAGAGAAACCATACGCGCCGGTCGTAGGGGTCCGCCAGGTTGGCAAGGCTCTTATTGGTGATCGCCAGCGTTGTCATCTGATGACTCTCCCGGCTCGCTTCCGGAGTCCATGCAGAAAATCGGGCGGTAACGACAGGACCCCGGCGAGCAGACCCCATTGCCCGAGACCGACGAGGCTGGGCAGGTAGGCGCAGCAGAATACCGCCCCCGAAATCAGAATCGCAGGGACGCGGCCGAGCGCAGGTGGAATCAGGAGGAGCGTCATATATGCCGCCAGGCCGGCGATGGCCGCGGATCCGCCGATGCAGGCGATCGTTCGCCACTCCTGCAAGGCCTCGATCGGCATGGCCATGAGCCGGGAGGCCCGCACGTAGATGACGGAAATCGCGAGCAGGTTACCGACAATGGCGCCGACTGCCGCGCCGGGCATTCCCCACACCTGGCTTCCGGCATAGCTCACCAGCAATCCGACCAGGAGCCAGATAAGGCTCATGCGGAGGAGAAACGGACCCTGACGCAGCACCAGCATGACCGTCGACATCTCCACGGCGGCGATGAGGAACGCGACGGTCTGCAGTCGCAGCACGGGAATCGCGCCAGCGTAGGCGTCCGTGTATAACAACCTGATGACCGGATCGGCTGCGGCTAAGATGAACGCGAGCATCGGAAAAACAAGGAGCGCGACCCGCACGTTGCTCTGATTGTTGATGCGCAGAACCTTGGCGAAATCGCCCTCCGCATCGGCCTTGCTCATTTCCGGAAACATCGCGCTGTTGGCCGTAGCGCGGATGATCCCTCCCAGCGCCAGGGCTATCGCGCCGATCGAGTACGCGCCATAAAGGGCGGAGCCGAACAAGACCACGACCAGCCACTGGTCCATCTGCAGGCGCAGCAGGTAAACCGCGTTGTCCGCTCCCACCGGGATGGCATATCTGGCCTGCTCCCGCCAGCGGGACATCCGGCCGAACCAGAGCTGCCAGCCGTAGCGCGCAGTGGGGATTGCCAGCAGCAGCGAGGCCTTTGTGACGGCCACGAGCGCGAGGATCCCGATCACGGCGTGGATTCCGCCGAGGACGGCTGCGGCGATTACAGCCGCCCCCCTGAGCATCGCCAGCCCGAGGATCAGGCCAGCCTGCAATTCGATGCGCCGTTCCGCGTTGGGCAGTATGTCCAGCGTCGCAGCGAAGACCCAGAGCGCCCAGAAAAGCGGCGCGGCAAAATCCGCGCCGGCCATCGTCCTCAGGGAATGAGGCAGGAGCGGATTCCAGGAACTCAGCGCGAGCCAGGCGAGCGCTCCCGCCGCAGCCATGTAAAACAGGGTCTGGCGCACGAAGACAGCCTGACCGCGCAGGTCGTGGCGCGGCAGAAAATAGGGCAGACTGTTCGGCACGCCAAACGGGACGATCGCAAGCAGCGTTCCGGCTACCAGCCAGAGCAGCCTGTATTCCCCGAAGCCGGTCTCGTCCAGTACCCGAACCAGGACTATGGGGATCAGCAGCGTGATTGCAGCGTCGCCGATGTTGGCGAGCCCCAACGTTATGATCTGACGCTTCATGAAAAGTGCAGCGAGCGTGGTCTGGAATCAGGAGAGATTCCCGGTTGCTGCCGACTGCTGCCAGCGCCAGGTGTCCGCGCACATGGCGTCGAGGCCGAGCTGCGCCTGCCAGCCCAGCGCCCTGCGGGCGAGCGCCGGGTCGGCGTAGCACTGAGCGATGTCTCCCGGCCGGCGCCCGACGATACGGTAGGGCACCGCCTTGCCGCTCGCGGCGGCAAATGCCCGCACTACCTCCAGCACGCTGTACCCGCGCCCGGTCCCGAGATTGACCGTGAGCGCTCCGGGACGCTCGCGCAAGGCGTTCAGCGCCGCGAGATGCCCGAGCGCGAGATCGACGACGTGGATGTAATCGCGTATGCCGGTGCCGTCCGGCGTGGGGTAGTCGGAACCGTACACCGGCAGTTCCTTCAGCCTGCCGACCGCGACCTGCGCGATATGGGGCACCAGGTTGTTGGGAACGCCGTTCGGATCCTCGCCGATCAGGCCCGAGGCATGCGCCCCGACGGGATTGAAGTAGCGCAATAGCGCGACGCGCCAGCCGGGATGATTCGCGGCGGTATCGCGCAAAATCTCCTCGATCATGAGTTTCGACCGGCCGTAGGGGTTTCCCGGCGAGAGTGGAAAGTCCTCGCGGATCGGCACCGACGCGGGCTCGCCGTACACCGTTGCCGATGACGAGGACACGATCGTTCTCACGCCGGCCTCCGTCATGCACTCGAACAGGGCCACGCTACCCGAGACGTTGTTGTCATAGTAAGCCAACGGCTTTTCCACCGACTCGCCCACCGCCTTCAAGCCGGCGAAGTGGATGACGGCATCGAAGCGACGGGCGGCGAGAAGTTCCCTCAAGGCAGGGCGATCGCGAACGTCAATTTGCGCGAAACCGGGCCGCCGGCCGACGACGCGCTCGATGCGATCGAGCACCGAGGCCTTGCTGTTGCACAGGTTGTCGATTATGAAGACCGCGTGCCCCGCCGCCATCAGCTCGATCGCGGTGTGGGAGCCGATGTAGCCGGTGCCGCCGGTGACGAGGATGTTCTGCGGGGTAGCCACGGGGCGCTATCAATCGACCTCGGACGCCGTGAGTTTCCGGCTCCCATGAAGCCGATCCAACTCGGCGCCGTGCGGGGAATGGCTCCCGGCGGGATAGAGCAAGGTTCGATATTCGTCGAGCATCCGGGCAAAGCCGAAACGGCGTTGCACCCGGCTCGCCGCCGCCTGCCCCATTTTCCTCGCCAGACCCTCATCGCCCGCCAGAGCAGCAATATGTGCGGCAAGCTCCGTCACGTTACCGGGTGCATACAGGAAACCGCTCCGGCCAACCTCTACCATTTCGGCGGCGCCCCCGATCCTGGACAGTATGACCGGCAGCCCCATCGCCATCGCCTCGAGCGCGGCGTTCGAGAACGTTTCCACCGCCGTCGAGGTCAGCACGAACGCGTCGGCGAGCTTCAGGAGGGGGCGCACGTCGTCGTTCGCGCCCAGCAGTCGCACCCTGTCTCGTACTCCGAGGTCGGCGATGCAGCGCTCGATGGAGGCGCGCTGGTCGCCTTCTCCCACCAGCAGGGCGTGGATGGGAAGCCCGCGCGACGCCAAGGCCGCCACCGCCTGGACCAGGTGGACCTGCTGCTTCTCCGGTCTCAATTGCGCAACCGAGACGGCGACAAAGGCATCCCGGGGAAGCCCATATCGCAGCCTGAGCTGATGACGGCTTTCGGCAATGGCTGCGGTATCGAAGTGGGCCTGATCCACGCCGTTGTATATGACCCGGCTGTTTGCTGCCGGGAGGCGGTAGCGGTCTGTCCAAAGGTCCTGCTGCAGGCGGCATCCAAATACGAGATGTTTCGTCCTGCGCAACAATGGCGCGTAGAGGATCATGAAGCGCTCGTCGCGACGGGTCCCGAATTCGGTGGTATTGATCAGGGCGGAGAGAACCGGCGCTCGCTCGCCAAGCTGCCAGGCAGCCGCGTGCGCGTAAAGAAGGGGGTACAGATTCACGCACGCCACACGCGATATCCGCTGCTCGACGAGGTAGCGCTTGAGTCTGCGCAATGCCGACAGCGAGAACTTGCCGGTCCGCTCCAGATAGAGCGTGGGAAGGGCCGGGTCGAGGCGCCCGCGCAGCGTATGGGGCGCGGTGAGGTAAGCCAGGTGGATATCGTGGCCCGCTTGCCGCAGGGCATTGGCGACGCGAACGCACTTGCGTTCCGAGCCACCTATTCCCAGGTCACTGAGAATGAACAGCGCCGCGGCCATCGATCAGGGAGTCAGTGATGAATAGAGGCGGGGCGAGCGGATGACGTAGCCTGGTTTCCGAACCGTCCCCGGAACTCCTTCAAGGTCGCGCCGCGGCACCAGCCGGAAAGATCCTCGAATAGAGTCTCCAGGTGCTCGTACAAGCGGTCGATATCCGGCGCGGTCCGGAAGGCCGGACTGCCGCCCGGCATGAGCTCCGAGGAATGCAGCATGAACTCCAGGTGAGCCGCCCCCTCGGCCCGCGCTTCGTGCGCGACTTGCAGCATTGATTCGAGGCTGCTCTGTGCCGGGCACAACCATCTGAGCCCCGGCGACGCTCTGTTGGCGTAGCGGCGCAGCAACGGGATGCGGTAGGCCCACGGCGCTTTTCGGTAGAGGCGGCTCGAGCGGATCGACATCGGCACTTCCAGCAGCCCGCCAGTCGCCAGCGCCGAGATGTCGGAGGGGCCGAGGAAATAAGGCTGATCGGGAAAGGCCGTGTAGTCCGGTCCGCCGTTCCCGCCGGGGTCGCCGGGAGTTCCGCGCCAATCCATGCCCGGGGTCACGGAGCAGTCCACGCGATAGCCCTCGTCGAGCAGCATGGCGGCATAACGACCGTCCAGGGCCCAGCGCCCGGCCCGATGACTGATCATCTTCTGATCAAACTGGTCTTCGAGCAGGCCGGTGAGGGTCCTGATCTTCTCCTTCATCACGCGCTCGGGAAATTCGATCAGGAAGGGTTGATAGCGGAAATCGTCGCTGGTCAGCGGCTCGAGCGGCGGCGAGTTCCAGGCGTGCAGGTGCATCCCGATCTCCCCGGCGTCCCGGGCTAGCACGTCACGCGCGAACTCGACAAAAGCATCGGACATCGCCATCTCGTAGTTCGTGAGGTAAACCGGCTTGAAACGGAACCGCTCGCAGAGCGACTGGAAGCGAGGCAGATGCTCCGCGTTGCGGGTGGTGATCTCCCGCGGCCTGGACCAGAGGTCATCACCCTCGGTATCGATCGTGATGATGAAAGGCGTCTGAGGCATTACGAGGACGACCGCCCCTGGAAAATGGCGGTTCGACGGCGCCAGGCATTGCGAAGGGGAAGCCAGATGCGCCCTTTGATGGTCACCGGCACCGTGCAGTCGTAGGTGCGTACTGGCTGCCCGCCGAAATCCTTCTTGAACTGGTTGATTCCCGCGCGCTCCGGCACGGATTCGTCCTCGAACAGACCGCCCCAGTCGTAGCGCTCTATTCCCATCTCCTTGAACCGCAGCATTTCTCTCCAGTGCAGCCAGCGATTGGCGCGCCCGACCAGGGCGCGAAAATCATTGTCCTTGTCTCTGAAGCAGGAGCCCGTGTACTCGAGCCAGGCGGCTGTTCCGCATGTGAGGTAGGCGTGCCAGATCAATGCCTCGCCATTCCGGGAAGCCGACGTGAGTACGAGCTGTCGGGCTTTGCAGGCGGCAACCAGCCACTGTTGATAGCAGGGCGCGACGGCCTTCTGCCTTGCGAATGCGTCGTAAAACGCCCGGAATTCATCCAACCGGCTTTCGGGGTCGGTGATGAACTCCATGCTGAGACCATCCTTCGTATCAGCGCGCCTGATCTTGTAACGGCAATCCTTTCCGAATTTCCCGGTGATCGCATCTTCCTCGACGGAAAGATCGGTCACCATTGTCAGAAACGGGGTGGTTCGGCCGGCGGCGATCGGGGCCGCTCTCTGGCGGTAGACGAGTATATCCACTCCGGAATCGCGAGGCGGCTCCTCGTCGTACCAGACTTCCCCGTAGACCGCGGCCCGCCCCTTGATGCGTATCATTCAAGCCCTCGCCATTCCGGCTGTGTTTTCAGACATGGCCTGCTTTGCCCGAGACCAGCATGCTGCTGCCGGCGACGGCGTCGCGCATGACCCGGTTGATGGTGTCAAGATAGGCGGCGAGAACCTTCTCTTCACCGTGTTCCCGGGCCATGAACGAGCGGCAACGCTGGCTTGCGCCCCTCCAGGCAGCCGGGTCGTCAATCAGGGAGTGGATCGCATCGGGGATCTGCGCAGGGGATTTCACGGCAAGACCGAGACCCTCCCGCTCGATGACGCGGTCCGGATCGATGAGCGTCACCACCGGTACGCCCCTTATCCAGGCTTGCAGGTACGAATTCGGGAATCCTTCGACGTCCGAGGTGTTGACCAGCACCTTCGCCCGACCGTACAAATCGTTGGTGTCCCAGTACGACAGGCGGCCATGAAACGACAGGTTGGTCCTGGTCGAAGCCGCGTGCTCGACATCCAGGAAGAGCGCTTCATGGCGGGATAAGGGGCCTCCCACCATATGGATCTTCAATTCCGGCAAGCGGTCAGCGAGTTCGAGAGCCCGGTCCGGTCTCTTCACAGGCTGGATGCTGCCGACCCACAGCAGGTCGATATCACGTGCGGCTGCCGGCGGCAGCGGCTTCTCCACCAGCATTCCCGCCACGCCGCTCGCCAGCCCGTAGCTGCGCGCCAATGTTTGCGCCTGCGAATCACTCTGCACGAGGATGGCAGCGGCTCGCCGCAGGCCGTACGCATACAGCCACCGATCGCGCGCAAATCGCAGGAACACGCGGACGCGCGAGCGGTCGCAGTCCGCGTCACTCGCGGTGCGGAAGACGAACTGCCTGCGAAAACGCCGGCAGAACAACGCCAGCAGGCCGACGTGCATACCCGCGCAACTGGTGTAATAGAGGTCGGCATCGGCGCGCGTCAGCGCCGACCACATGCCGGTCCAGCGCGGATGTATGAAGCGCAATACCGGCAGTCCGGCGTCAGGGCGATAGGCCTTGAAAACCCGTATCGCGTCCCATTCTGCGCCATCCGGCTGGCCACGGTCGTAAACGACCATGCTCACAGCGTGACCCCGGCGCGCCAATGCCCGGGCGAGCAGCGTTTGCTGTACCGATTCGCCGCCGATGTGGTGCCCTCCGTATTCCGGCGCCAGGAGCGGCAGATTATCGATCCCGACGAAACAGATCTTCATCGCCCGCTCAATCCAGCTCCGACGGTTCCTGTGCGACAGCATGGGACACGAGATTTCCTTTTATTTCCCTCCTGTTAGAGCGTAACGGCGCCGTATTAAGCCATGCCGGAAGCGGCCTGGCCGGCCCTAGTTCGTTTGGGCTATTCCGCCAATAGGGCAGGGCTCGCCGCGTTTCTCGCAACCTCGTGAGACAGCGGCAAAAGAATGCGCCTTCCGTGGGTCCGGGTCGCCCGTGCCCAACGGCCGCATTGGTCCATCTGGAGTAGTGACGCGCCTATCGGACCTAACCCCAGTCTGATATTGAGGAAAGTCCATGAGGAAGGGCCATGGAAGCTAGCCGGCTCGCAATTGCACGCCTGCTCGCCGCTGCGAGCAGAGCTGCAACTGGCGCGCTGCGCGGCGCCGCGCTTGCGCTGCTTCTCGCGGGCGCCGGCGTGCCGCTCGCGGCCCACTCCCAGGGCTGCGCCCCGGTCGCCCAGGACTTGCTCGTCATAGGCGATCCGGCGGCTGCCATGATCCGGCCGCGCGAATGCTCGATCGTCGAACAGACCCCGCCCGACTTCAGCTGGCCCTTCATCGGCAGCGGCCCGTACACGGTGAGCCTCACCTTTCCGGACGGCCATGCCGAACAGCGCACCGCGACACAGAACTGGCTCAACTGGAATGGAACGTTGCCCGCCGGGAACTACAGCTGGACCGTGACGAGCGCCGGCGAGACGAGCCAGCCGCGCCGGTTCACCGTCAGCCCCAATGCGGTGCCGTTCGTCGTGCCCGACATGGCGAGCCTCATCGACCAGCTCCT
>JBIOVQ010000250.1:0-20833 GCA_044867805.1 Burkholderiales bacterium
CACCGACTGGCGCTTCTCGCCCCAGCGCTCGCGCGAGATCGTGAAGGCGCTGCTCGACAACCGGCTCGACGTGAGCTACGCCGAGATCGCCGCGCCGCACGGGCACGACGCCTTCCTGCTGGAGGACGCGCGCTATCACCGCCTGGTCGCGGCCTATTTCGATCGCATTGCGAAAGAAAGCGGCTCGTGAGAAACGGCAACGGCCCCATTACTCTGCGGTCGGACTTCGCGGCGATTGCCGGCTGGATCAGCATGGGCTCGAGCGTGCTCGACCTGGGCTGCGGCGACGGCAGCCTGCTCAAGTACCTGATGGACAGCCGGCGCGTGACCGGTTACGGGGTCGAGATCGACGACGACAGCGTGCTCGCCTGCGTGAAGAACGGCGTCAACGTAATACAGGGCGACCTCGACCGCGGCCTGTCCGAGTTCGAGAGCCGCTCGTTCGACTACGTGATCCTGTCGCAGACGCTGCAGGCGATGAAGAACAGCGAGCGCATCATCGCCGACATGCTGCGGGTGGGGCGCGAGGGCATCGTCACCTTCCCCAATTTCGGCTATTGGGTGAACCGCCTGCACGTGCTGCTCGGGCGCATGCCGATCTCCGACAACCTGCCGTTCCAGTGGTACGACACGCCGAACGTTCACCTGTGCACGATCAGCGATTTCGAGGACTTTTGCCGCGCGCACGGCGTGCGCATACTGGAGCGCACGGTGATCACCAACGGCCGCCCGGTTGGCGTGCTGCCGAACCTGCGCGGCGCGCTGGCGGTTTACCGCTTTCAGCGGGCTTGAACGTCAAAATCTCGACGCAAAGGCGCAAAGCCGCAAAGAAAAGCAGGATCAATATAAGAACCAAACCTCTCACTGCGGAGGACGCCGAGGACGCAGGGGAAAAACAAGAACAGCAATTGAACCGCCAAGCCGCCAAGCAACGCAAAGATCAAAGGCTTAACTTTGAAATGGACGGCCGAAGAGCCGTCTTATGCGGCGGCCTTTTGCGCCCGCGACTGATGCGCTTCAAGCCAATCAAGCAGTTGGCGAAGCTTGCTGCATGATTCTCTCGGTGATTCCTGTCTGATTTTATCGGCGTGTATCGGCGTTCATCCCGTTCCAATGACCGCCGCCAACTCCTGATGATTAATAGTCCGCGACACGCCTGGAAGACGGACATTGGAACGGGATTCATCGGCGGTTTCAATAATGATCTTCTTCTTTGCGCCTTTGCGCCTTTGCGTCGAGCGTTTCTACTTTCCGATCTTGTTGCGCAGCAGCCCCAGCCCCACGATCTCGCTTTCCAGCACGTCGCCCGCCTTCATGAATTCCGGCGGCGTACGTGCATGGCCCACTCCCGCCGGCGTGCCGGTGGACAGGATGTCGCCCGGCTCGAGCGTCGTGCCGGCCGACAGCTCGGCGATCAGGCGCGGCACCTTGAAGTACATGTAGCTGGTGTTCGAGTCCTGCTTGGTCACGCCGTTGACGCGGCTGGTGAGTCGCAGGGCCTGCGGGTCCGGCACCTCGTCGGCGGTGACGATCCACGGCCCCATGGGGCAGGTGCCGTCGAGGCTCTTGCCCTTGAACAGCTGCGCGCCGTGCCGGCGCTGCACCTCGCGGGCGGAAATGTCGTTCACCACGGTGTAGCCGAACACGTGCCTGAGCGCGTCGGCTTCCCGGATGTCGGCGCCGCCCTTGCCGATCACGACGCCGAGCTCCACTTCCCAGTCGAGCTGCGACGTCACGCCGGCGTGCACCGGGACCGCGCCGTAGGGGCCGTTCACCGTGGTTGGCACTTTCGAGAAGAACGTCGGGTGCGCAGGGAATTCCACGGCGTGCAGCTTGGACACCCGGCTTTCCTCGAAATGCTCGACATAGTTCCACCCGACGCAGAAGACATTCTTGCGCGGGCGCGGTATCGGAGCGGCGAGCCTGACCTTGGCCAGGGGCAGGATCTTTAATGCCTTCCTGGCGGCGCCTTCCAGCCATTTCAGCGCCTTCGGGCCCGCGGCGATGAGCGACAGCATGTCGGCGGGATCGAACGGCGGCTTGCCGCCCGCGGCGATGAGATCGATCACCTGGCCGTCGCGGACGATCCCCACGCGCAGCGTCGCGCCGGCCTTGGGCGCGAATGTCACGAGTCGCATTGCAGCTTCTCCTTGGAATGGCCGGGATCCCGGTCGACGTCGACCGCAACGTCGTTCGCGAGGCGGGTCATCCCGCGCTCTCCTTGCCTGCCGAGCCGATCGACAGGTCGGCAAGTCCGGAGCGGATCATGAACCAGAAGAGAATCACGCCCGGCAGCGCGACCAGCGTGGTGAGCAGGTAGAAGTTCACATAGCCGAGCCCGTCGATCATCGCTCCGGCGGTGGTTCCGCTCAGGAACCGGCCGGCGATGCTCGCCAGGGCGGAGAGCAGCGCATACTGGGTCGCGGTGAAGCGCAGGTTGCACAGCGCAGAGAGGTAGGCGACTACCGTCACGCCGCCGATGCCGCTGGCGAAATTCTCGAAGCCGACCGCCGCGGCCATGCCGATATTGGTATGGCCGGCCGCCGCCAGCGCGGCGAAGCTCAGATTCGACACCGCCATCAGGATCAGGCTGACGAGGACCGCGCGCTTCATTCCCTGCCGCGCGTAGAGCATTCCGCCAAGGAAGATGCCGACCAGCAGGGCAACGAAGCCGACGCCGACGTCGTAGAAGGCGACCTCGTCGTTGGTGAAGCCCAGGTCCTGGAACAGCAGCCGCAGCGTGAGGTTGGCGAGGGTGTCGCCGATCTTGTGAATAAGCACGAACAGCAGCACGACGATTGCCCCCTCGCGCTTCAGGAACTCGATCAGCGGGCTGAAATACGCAACGATCGCCTCGACGACGCCATGGGGCTGCGCAGGCTCGCGATGGCGGGGAGGTTCGCCCATCACCAGGCCGACCAGCATCGCCGGGAGCGCGAAGGCGGCGCTCGCGACATATGCGGCGGTCCAGCCGAAGCGGGCGGCAAGGACCAGGGCGACGGCGCCGGCAGCCGCGGCGCCGATCCGCCAGCCGTACTGCGACATGCCCGAGCCGGCGCCGAGCTGGCGCGGTTCGAGCAGCTCGATGCGGTAGGCATCGATGATGATGTCGAACGTCGCGCCGGCCACGCCCACGGCGACCGCGGCGACCGCGACGACATAAAGGGATTCGCCCGGGTCGGCGAACCCGAGCAGCGCGACGGCGGCCATCACCATCGCCCCGGCCAGCCAGAGCCAGCTCCGCCTCTGCCCGAATCGGCCGATCACCGGCAGCCGGACATGGTCCACGATGGGAGCCCACAGGAACTTGAGGTTGTAGGCGAGGATGGTGAGCGCAAAAGCGGTCACCGCGCTCTTGGTGATGCCGTGCTGGGCGAGCCGCGTGGTCAGGGTCGCGCCGATCATGGCGAAGCCGAAGCCCGAGGAAATACCCAGGAACAGGGCGGCGAGCGGCGCGGGCTCGAAGTAGGGCGCGAGCGCGCCTCTAAGTGCTGAGTAGCGAGCGCTGAGTGCTGAGTCGGGGGGCATGCTGTCGGTGCGACTTTAGCTCATCACTCAGAACTGGTATTCATAGTCGATCGTCAAGGGCGCGTGGTCCGAGAACCACTGCTTCTTGTAGATCACCGCGCGCCTGGCCGTTGCGGCCAGCTTCGGCGTGGCGATGTGATAGTCGATGCGCCAGCCCACGTTCTTCGCCCGCGCCTGGCCGCGGTTGCTCCACCACGTGTATGACCCGCCGGTCGTGTCGGGATGCAGCCGGCGATAGACATCCACCCAGCCCAGGTCGTCGAACACCTTGCCCAGCCACTCGCGCTCTTCCGGCAGGAAACCGGAATTCTTCCGGTTGCCGCGCCAGTTCCTGAGGTCGATTTCCCTGTGGGCGATGTTCCAGTCGCCGCACAGGAGAATTTCCCGGCCTTCCGCCGCGAGCTTCCTCAAATGCGGGAAGAAACAGTCCATGAACCTGAACTTGCTCGCCTGCCGGTGCGGACCGCTCGATCCGGACGGCAGGTAGACGGAAACGATGGAGAGCTTGCCGAAGTCGGCCCGCACGTAGCGTCCTTCGGAGTCGGCCTCCGCGTTGCCGACGCCGCAGGCCGCGCTGTCCGGCTCGCGCCGGCTGTAGAGCCCGACCCCGCTGTAGCCCTTTTTCTCGGCGCAATGGAAGAACCCGCGGAGCCCGCCCGGCGCGCGCAGGGCTTCGTCCAGGTCGCGCTCCTGCGCCTTCAGCTCCTGGACGCACACGACGTCCGCGCGCTGGCGGGCCATCCACCGGAAGAAGTTCTTGCGCGCCGCGGAGCGTATGCCGTTGAGATTCAACGTTATAATTTTCATGGTTCTAACAGGCGCGCCGGGCCCGGTGCGCGTTCGACCCGACGCGGCGCGCGGGTCAACGCGCCCGAGTCGGGCCACCCCTGATCAATGGCGACCGACTTCAGGCAAGAGTTCATCCATTTCACGATCCAGCAGAACGTCCTGCGCTTCGGCGAATTCAAGACCAAGGCGGGGCGCCTGTCGCCGTATTTTTTCGATGCCGGGCTGTTCCACGACGGCACGGCGCTGAAAAAGCTCGCCCAATTCTACGCGAAAGCCATCCTCGCGGCGGGCGCTCCCTTCGACGTGCTGTTCGGGCCTGCCTACAAAGGCATCCCGCTGGTCGCGGCGGTCGCGATCGCCTTCGCGGACGGCGGCCGCAGCGTGCGCTACAGCTTCAACCGCAAGGAGGCCAAGGACCACGGCGAGGGCGGCTCCGTGATCGGGGCGCCGCTGGCCGGAAAGGTGCTGATCGTGGACGACGTCATATCGGCCGGCACTTCCGTGCGCGAGTCTGTCAACCTGATACGGGGCTCGAACGCTGTACCCTGCGGCGTGGTTATCGCCCTTGACCGCATGGAGCGCGGGAGCGGTGCGCTGTCCGCGGCCCAGGAAGTGACGGAAAGCTATAAAATACCCGTAATCAGTATTGCGACGCTTGACGACCTGGTGGCGTATCTCAAGACCGAGCCGCGGCACGCGCAGCATCTCGCCGCGGTCGGCCGCTACCGCGAACAATATGGAGTCACGGCCCATGCGTAGGCACACTTCCCGCGTTCTTGCCGCTGCGTTGACGCTCTTGCTCGCGCTGGCGGCCGGCGGCGCTGCGGCGGCTCAATCCAAGAGCAAGATCGTCTGCTGGAAGGACAAGGCCGGCAAGGTCGTCGGCTGTGGCGACCAGGTCCCGCCGGAATACCAGGACGCCGCCACCCAGGAGCTGGACCGGCGCGGCGTGACGCGGAAGACCACCGGCACGGCCGAGGAGGAGGCGCGGCTCAGGGCCGAAGCCGAGGAGCTGAAAATAAAGCAGGAAGAGCAAAGGAAAAAGCAGGGCGAGCAGCGGCGCAAGGACATGGCGCTCCTCAATACCTATGTCAGCGTGGCCGAGATCGACCAGCGGCGCGACCGCGAGCTGCAGGAAGTGGACCGCCAGCTTAACCAGTTTCTCGGCCTGCACAAGAGCGCGACCGCACGCCACAGCGACGCGGTCGGCCGTCTTGCCGCGGCCGAGAAGGCAGGCAAGCCCTCCGATGCGCTCAAGGACGAGGTCGCGCGCGTCGAGACCGAGAAAGCCAAGCTCGAGCGGGGCATCGCCGCGAGAGAGAAGGACAAGGAAGAAATCCGCGCGCGTTACGCGGAAACCCGGCGGCGCTTCACGGAGCTGAAGGGCGGCCCCCAGTCGGCCGCGCCGCCCGACAAGAAATAAAGCGTGATTGGTGATTAGTGAATAGTGAGTAGTGAGTAGCTCACGCCGTCCTGAACTGGGCTCCAATCACCATTCACCACTCACAAATCACGCCGTTCCGAGCAAGCTAGCCCGCTAGCTTGCGTTTCAAGATCTCGCTCACCTGCTGGGGGTTCGCCTTCCCCTTGCTGAGCTTCATCGCCTGCCCCACCAGCGAGTTGAAGGCCTTTTCCTTGCCGGCGCGGTAGTCGGCGATTTGCCTCTCGTTGGCGGCGATGACCTGATCGACGATTTTCTCGATCTCGCCGGAATCGGAAATCTGTCTCAGCCCGCGCTTGGCGATGATATCGTCCGCGTCGCCCTCGCCCGCCCACATCGCGTCGAAAACTTCTTTAGCCATCTTTCCCGAAAGTGTGCCGTCTTCTATACGCCGAAGCAGTTTCGCGAGAGATCGCGGAGGAATCTTGCTCTGTGAGATATCCAAATTTTCCCGATTTAGGGCCGCAGCTAGCTCACCTAGTTGCCAGCTCGCACAAGCAAGCGGCTGCATGCGGGCGACGCTCACCAGTTCCTCAAAATAGTCTGCAGATTGCCTTGTGCTCGTCAGACTTGCGGCGATGTGTGGCACCAATCGATAGTCGCGTACGTAGCGCTGTCGCCGTTGATCTGGCAGTTCCGGCAGTTCCTCTCTCATTTCCCTGATCCGCGACTCGGTCACTTCTAGCGGTAGAAGATCCGGATCAGGGAAATAACGGTAGTCGTGCGCGTCTTCCTTGGTGCGCATGGAGCGCGTTTCGTCCTTGGTCGCGTCGTAAAGGCGCGTCTCCTGAACGATCTTGCCGCCGTCCTCCAGGATCCCGATCTGGCGCCGGGCCTCGAACTCGATCGCGCGCTCGAGGAAGCGGAACGAATTGAGGTTCTTGATCTCGCAGCGCGTGCCGAGCTTGTCGGACCCGGCCGGCCGCACCGACACGTTGGCGTCGCAGCGGAACGAGCCTTCCTGCATGTTGCCGTCGCAGATGTCGATCCAGCGCACCAATGCGTGCAGCGCTTTCGCGTACGCCACCGCTTCCTGCGCGCTGCGCATGTCGGGCTCCGAGACGATCTCGAGCAGAGGCACGCCCGCGCGGTTGAGATCGATCCCGGTGAAGTCGTGCATTCCCTCGTGCAGCGACTTCCCGGCGTCCTCCTCGAGATGGGCGCGCGTGAGGCGCACCGTTTTCTCCCGGCCGTCGACGAAGATGGAGACCGAGCCGCCCTGGACGATGGGAGACTCGTACTGGCTGATCTGGTAGCCCTTCGGGAGATCGGGGTAGAAGTAATTCTTGCGCGCGAAAATCGAGCGCCGGTTGACCTGCGCGCCGATGGCCAGCCCGAAGCGCACCGCTTTTTCGACCGCGGCGCGGTTCGCCACCGGCAGCACGCCGGGCAGCGCGATGTCCACCGCGCAGGCCTGCGTATTGGGCGCGGCGCCGAACGCCGTCGCAGCTCCCGAGAACATCTTCGACTTCGTCGAGAGCTGGGCGTGCGTCTCAAGCCCGATGACCACTTCCCATTTCATAAATCTAAATTAGCCGCCAAGACGCCAAGAACGCCAAGGAAAACAGAATAAATAGAAAATTCGGAGCAGAGCCAAGTGATTGACGATCTAACTGATTGGCTGTTTTGTGCTTTCTTGCAGTTCATTATTCTAATTTGAATTTCTTGGCGACCTTGGCGCCTTGGCGGTTAATCTATACCTTGCGGTGCGCGCGTGTGCCAATCGGTTACCAATTGATACTGGTGCGCGAGGCCGAGCATTCGCGCCTCGGCAAAATGGCCGCCGACCATCTGCAGCCCCACCGGCAGTCCTTTTTCGTCGAGGCCGCACGGGATCGACAGGCCCGGCAGGCCCGCCAGGTTCGCCGGGATGGTGTAGATGTCGTTGAGGTACATCTGTACCGGGTCGCTCATCTTCTCGCCCAGCCTGAAGGCCGTGGTGGGACTGGTCGGGCCCATGATCACGTCGCAGCGCTTGAAGGCTTCCGCGAAATCCCGCGCGATCAGCCGCCGCACTTTCTGCGCCTGGATATAGTAGGCATCGTAGTAGCCGTGCGAGAGCACGTAGGTGCCGATCAGGATGCGCCGCTTCACCTCCGGGCCGAAGCCCTGCGACCGGGTTTTCCGGTACATGTCCGCGAGGTCCGAGTATTCCGGAGCGCGGTAGCCGTAGCGCACGCCGTCGTAGCGCGCCAGGTTGCTCGACGCCTCCGCCGGCGCCAGCACGTAATACACCGGCACCGACAGCTTCATGTTGGGCAGCGCCACCTTGACCGCCCTGCACCCGAGCTTGCGGAATTCCGCGATCGCGGCTTCGACCGCCTTGACCACGCCGGGCGCTGCCCCTTCCGCGAAGAATTCGTCAGGCAGGCCGATGGTGAGCTCTTGGACCGGCTTGCCGAGGTCGCGCGCGTAGTCCTCCCGCTCGCGGGCAAGCGAGGTGGAATCGCGCGCGTCGTGCCCCGCCATGACGTTGAGCATCAGCGCGAGGTCTTCGGCGCTGCGCGCCAGCGGGCCGCCCTGGTCCAGGCTGGACGCGAACGCGATCATCCCGTAGCGCGACACCACGCCGTAGGTGGGCTTGAGGCCGCAGACGCCGGACAGCGCCGCCGGCTGCCGGATCGATCCCCCGGTATCGGTGCCGATGGCGCCCGGCGCCAGCCGCGCGGAAACCGCCGCGGAAGAGCCGCCCGAGCTTCCCCCCGCCACGAGGTCCCCGTTCCAGGGATTGCGGACGGGGCCGTAGAACGAGGTTTCGCTGGAGGATCCCATGGCGAACTCGTCCATGTTGGTCTTGCCGAGATTGACCGCCCCCGCCCCGTTCAACTGTTCGACCACGTGGGCGTCGTAAGGCGACTTGAAATTGGACAGGATCCTGGACCCGCACGTGGTGAGCCAGCCCTTGGCGCAGAAGATGTCCTTCTGTGCGATCGGGATGCCCGTCAGCGGCTGCCCCCCGCCGGACGCCCGCAGCCGGTCGGCCGCCTGCGCCTGCTTCAGGCTGGCGTCAGGGTCGAGCGTGATGAAGCAGTTGTACTTCCCGCCTAGCGCCTTGATCCGGTTGAGGAAATGCTGCGTCAGCTCGACGCTGGAGATCCGGCGGGCGGCAAGGTCCGCGGACAGGCTCTTGATGGTGGCGTTGTGCATCACGAACCCCGTGAGGAGTGAGGGGTAAGGAGTGAGGAGGAAACCAGGGCCGGCCCTACTCCTCACGCCTCACGCCTAACTCCTCACTATTCAATGACCTTGGGAACGAGGTAGAGACCGCCCTCGACATGCGGGGCGACGGACTGGAACAGGCCGTGCTGGTCGGCTTCGGTGACGGCGTCCCCGCGCAGCGGCTGCACCAGGTCCCGCGCGTGGGACATGGGCTCGATGCCGCGGGTGTCCACCGCCTGCATCTCGGCGATGAGCCTGAATACGTCGTTCAATTGCGACAGCGCGGCGCGCGCCTCCGCTTCGTCCACCGCGATCCGGGCGAGCTCCGCCACGCGCTTTACGTCTTCCAGCTTCAGCGCCATGTCAGAAAAGGGGATTAAAGCCTTAAAAATCGAAGCTGCATAGGGTATCATAACCCCCCGAAGCATCAGGCCAAATCCCTTTGGGTGGAACGATTTATGTTGGGTTTCTTGAGCAGCTACTTTAACGACGACCTGGCGATCGACCTCGGCACCGCCAACACGCTGATCTACGTCCGCAGCAAGGGCATCGTGCTCGACGAGCCGTCGGTGGTTGCGATCCGCCAGGAAGGCGGGCCCAACGGCAAGAAGGTCATCCAGGAAGTCGGGCTCGCGGCGAAGCAGATGCTCGGCCGCACGCCCGGCAACATCACCGCCATCCGCCCGATGAAGGACGGCGTGATAGCCGACTTCACCGTCACCGAGCAGATGCTCAAGCACTTCATCAAGAAAGTTCACAACTCCCGCGTCTTCAAGCCCTCGCCCCGCATCATCATCTGCGTGCCGTGCGGCTCGACGCAGGTCGAGCGCCGCGCCATCCGCGAGTCCGCGATCGGCGCGGGCGCCTCCAGCGTCTACCTCATCGAGGAGCCGATGGCCGCGGCGATCGGCGCGGACCTGCCGGTGGGCGACGCCACCGGCTCCATGGTGGTGGACATCGGCGGCGGCACGACCGAGGTCGGCGTGATCTCGCTCGGCGGGCTCGTCTACAAGGGGTCCGTCCGCGTCGGCGGCGACAAGATGGACGAGGCGATCATCAATTACATCCGCCGCAACTACGGCATGCTGATCGGCGAGACCACCGCCGAGCAGATCAAGAAGGAGATCGGCTCCGCCTTCCCCGGCTCGGAAGTGCGCGAGAAGGAGGTGAAAGGCCGCAACCTCGCCGAAGGCATCCCGAGGAGCTTCACGATTTCCTCCAACGAGATCCTGGAAGCCCTGAACGAGCCGTTGAACCAGATCGTCTCGGCGGTGAAATCCGCGCTCGAGCAGACGCCGCCGGAACTGGCGGCGGACATCGCGGAAAAAGGCATGGTCATCACGGGCGGCGGCGCGCTGTTGCGCGACATCGACCGCCTGCTGATGGAGGAGACCGGGCTGCCGGTCATCGTCGCGGAAGACCCGCTGACCTGCGTGGTGCGCGGCTCGGGCAAGGCGCTGGAGAGAATCGAGCGGCTGGCGAGCATCTTTACGAATGACTAGGATTCGAGTTTTGAGTGCTAAGTGTTGAGTGTTGAGCGAAATCGGTGTGAGTACCGCTACTCAACACTCATAACTCGACACTCAGCACTGCTCCGATGGAGCACCAGCCGCCGCCGTTTTTCAAGACCGGCCCCACGCCGCTCGCCCGGCTGCTGATCTTTTCCGTCCTTTCCCTCGCTTTTCTCGTCGCCGACGTCCGCTTCAACTACCTGGCCTCGCTGCGCCAGGTCGCCGCAGTGATCCTCTACCCGCTGCAGCGCATAGCGGCGGCCCCGGCCGGGATCGCGCAGCGCATCGGCGATTTCTTCGTCACGCACGGCTCGCTGCGCACGGACAACGAGCGGCTGACCCGGGAAAATTTCGAGAACGCCGCCCTGCTGCAGCAGTTGAAGGCGCTGGAGGCGGAGAACGCGCAGCTGCGCAACCTCCTCGCCGCCCGCGAGCGCCTGCCCGTCAAGCTCGACGTCGCCGAGGTGCTCTACGCGGCGCGCGACCCTTTCAGCCGCAAGGTGATCATCGACCGCGGTTCCCGGCACGACGTGCGCCCCGGGCAGCCGGTCGTGGACAACCGCGGCGTAGTGGGCCAGGTGACCCGCGTCTATCCCTGGCTGTCCGAAGTCACGCTCGTCACCGACAAGGGGCAGTTCGTGCCGGTGCAGAACGTGCGCAACGGCCTGCGCGCGGTCCTCAACGGGACCGGCGGCGACGGAACCCTCGAGCTGCGCTTCGTGCCGCTCCAGGCCGACTACCAGAACGGAGATGAGCTCGTCACCTCGGGCATAGACGGCGTCTACCCGCCGGGGCTGCCGGTGGCCCAGGTGACGCAGGTGGAGCGCAGCGCGATGCAGCTCTTCGCGCGCATCACGTGCGCTCCGCTCGGGGGCGTGGCGAACTATAACCAGGTCCTGGTCGTGAGCAGCGGCAGGAGCCTCCCGCCCCGGCCGGTGGAGAGCCAGAAGGCTCCGCGCCCCAAGAAAGCGAGGCCCGGCTGATGGCCGACACGCGCTTCGCGCCCCAGGAGATACTCCTCCCCGTCAAGGCGGGACACATCGCGCTTTCGCTGGGGGCGGCGCTGATGCTCAACCTGCTGCCCTGGGCGGGCGCATGGCTGTGGATCAAGCCCGATTTCGTCGCGCTGGTGGTGCTCTACTGGTGCATCGAGCAGCCGCGCAAGGTCGGCTTCGTCTCGGCCTGGGTGCTGGGGCTGTTCATGGACGTCGCCGACGGCACGCTGCTCGGGCAGCACGCCCTCGCCTACTCCATCCTCGCCTACGCCGGCATCGTGCTGCACCGCCGCGTGCGCATGTTCTCCGGCACGCCGCAGGTGCTCCATGTCGTGGTGCTGCTGCTGATGAACGATCTCATCGTGCTTTGCATCCGCCTGGCGGCCGGCGCGGATTTCCCCGGCTTCCAGTACTTCATCGGCAGCTTCACCGCGGGCGCGCTGTGGCTGCCCCTCGGCGCGCTGCTCAGGCTTCCCCAGCGCCAGCGAATAGACCCCGATTTATGACTTTCAAATGGAAAACGCTCGAATACCAGGCGGCGCGAGGAAAGTAAGCGCTTCGGTGCGGACATGAGCAGCGGCCTCTCCATCAATCCCGGCATCGAGATACGCAACGCGCAGAAGGATAACTTTCAAATGGAAGAAGCTCGAGGCGCGAAGGACGCGAGCAAAGGATACGGTCCCGGGCAATGAGTGGCCTGTCGATCAACCCGGGTATTGAGATCCGGAATGCAAAGGATAACTTTCAAATGGAAACCGCTCTCATGGGCGAGGGCGCGAGTAAAGGAAACGCCACGGGACAATGAGCGGACTTTCCATTAATCCCGGAATAGAGATACGCAACGCGCAACTGGAAATACACCAGTTCCGGGCGCGGCTCGCGATCGCCGCGGGCCTCGTGATCGTCATGTTCCTCCTGCTGGCCGGACGCATCGTCTACCTGCAGGTGGTCAAGCACGGCGAGCTCTACACGCTGGCGGAGGCAAACCGCATTTCCATCGTGCCGGTGGCCCCCAACCGCGGCATCATCGTCGACCGCAACGGCGTCGTGCTCGCGCACAACTACTCGGCCTACACGCTCGAGGTGCAGCCGCACCGGATCGCGAACCTGGACAGCCTGATCGACGAGGTCGCCACGCTGGTCGAGATCACGCCGCGCGACCGCCGGCGGTTCAAGCGGCTGCTCGAGGAGACCAAGAGCGTCGGCACCCTGCCGATCCGCACCCGGCTCTCCGACGAGGAAATCGCCCGCTTCGCGGCGCACCGCTACCGCTTCCCCGGGGTGGAAATCAACGCGCGCCTGTTCCGGCAGTATCCCCAAGGCGAAATCTTCTCGCACGTGGTCGGCCATATCGGCCGCATCAACCAGCGCGAGGTCGAGCAGCTCGAAGCCGACGGTATCATCGCCAACTACCGCGGCAGCGACTACATCGGGAAAACCGGGCTCGAGCAGTACTACGAGCGCTACCTCCACGGCACCACGGGGGTGGAGGAAGTCGAGGTGGATTCGAGCGGACGTCCCGTGAGGACCCTTCCGCGCAACCCGCCCACACCGCCGGTATCCGGCCACAACCTGGTGCTGCACCTCGACGCGCGGCTGCAGGAGGTCGCCTACAACGCGATCGGCGAACGGCGCGGAGCGCTGGTCGCGATCGATCCCGCCACCGGCGGGGTGCTGGCCTTCGTCAGCAAGCCGGGCTTCGACCCCAACCTGTTCGTTGACGGCATCGACTCGGTGAACTGGAACGAGCTCAACAATTCGCCCGACAAGCCGCTCGTGAACCGCGCGCTCAACGGCACCTATCCGCCGGGCTCCACGTTCAAGCCGTACATGGCGCTCGCGGGGCTCACCTACGGCAAGCGCACGCCGCAGCAGACCATCAGGGATCCCGGCTACTTCATGTTCGGCGGCCGCCAGTTCCGCGACAGCCGCCCGGGCGGTCACGGCATCGTCGACATGTACAAGTCGATCGTGATGTCGAGCGATACGTATTACTACATGCTCGCCAACGAGCTCGGCATAGACGCCATCGCGAAATTCATGGCGCAGTTCGGCTTCGGATCGCGCACCGGCATCGACATCTCCGGTGAATCCGCCGGCGTCCTGCCGTCGCAGGAATGGAAGCTGCGCCGGTTCAACACCAAGTGGTACCCGGGGGAGACCATCAGCATCGGCATCGGCCAGGGCTACAACGCCTACACGCCGCTGCAGCTCGCCCAGGCGGTCGCGACTCTCGCCAACGACGGCGTGGCGTACCGACCGCGTATCGTGAGCCACATCGAGGATTTCCGGGCGCAGGAGCGAACTATCATCGAGCCGCAGCGAGCGCGGACGCTCGACTTGAGGCGGGAGCACCTCGCGGTGGTGAAGCACGCGCTCATCGGCGTCGCCAGGGAAGGCACGGCGGCGCGCTCCTTCGCCGGGGCGGCCTACGTCAGCGCGGGCAAGACCGGCACCGCGCAGGTGATCGGCATCAAGCAGGGCGAGAAGTACGTCGAGAGCAAGGTGCACGAGCAGCTGCGCGATCACTCCCTCTACATCGCCTACGCCCCCGCCGAAAAACCGCGGATCGCGCTCGCGGTGATCGTGGAGAACGCCGGGTTCGGCGCGCGGACCGCCGCGCCGGTGGCGCGCAAGGTGCTCGACTACTACCTGCTCGGGAAGGTGCCCGCGCCGGAGCGGCGCGCCAGGGAAGACCATGCATCCAGCCATTAGGCAGATCGAGTACTACCTGACGCGGCGCCTCGACGGCGTGCTGCTGGGCCTGGTCGTCGCGCTGATGGCGGTCGGTCTCGCAGTGCTGATCAGCGCCTCCAACCTGAGCCAGACGCGCATCACGGGCCAGCTCTTCAACATGCTGTTCGCGCTCGGCCTGCTGTGGGTGTTCGCCAATATCCCGCCGCATTTCCTGTCGCGGCTGGCGTTACCCCTCTACTGCCTGGGAGTGCTGCTGCTGGTCGCCGTCGCGGTCGGTGGCGACAAGGTGCAGGGCGCCCGGCGCTGGCTCGACCTGGGCATCACCCGCATCCAGCCCTCCGAGCTCATGAAGATCGCGATACCGCTCGCGATGGCCTGGTATTTCGACCGCCACGAGGCGGCCCTGCGGCTGCGGCATTACGCCGTCGCCACCCTCATGCTGATGGTCCCGATCGCGCTGATTGTCAAGCAGCCTGACCTCGGGACTGCCGTGCTCATCACGGCGGCGGGGTTCTTCGTGCTGTTTCTCGCCGGGCTGCACTGGCGCATCATCGCGGGTCTCGCCGCGATCGCCATCGGCTCCGTGCCGTTCGTGTGGGGCGCGCTGCACGACTACCAGCGGCAGCGGATCCTGATGCTCCTCGATCCGAGCCAGGACCCCCTCGGCGCGGGGTATCACACGATCCAGTCCACGATCGCGGTCGGCTCGGGCGGATGGCTCGGCAAGGGATGGCTCTCGGGCACCCAGACGCACCTCGACTTCATCCCCGAGCGCACCACGGATTTCGTCTTCGCGGTGTTCGGCGAGGAATTCGGGCTGTTCGGCTGCGTCGTGCTGCTCGCCCTGTTCCTGTCGGTGATCTCGCGCGGCATGCTGATTACCGCCAATGCGCCGACGATGTTCACGCGGCTTCTCGCCGGCGCGATCACGCTGACCTTCTTCACCTACATCTTCGTCAACATCGGGATGGTGATCGGCATACTCCCGGTGGTCGGCGTGCCCCTGCCCCTCATCAGCTACGGCGGCACCTCGCTCGCGTCGATCTGCATCGGCATCGGCATCCTGATGAGCATTCACTCCCACAAGAAACTGGTGCAGACATGAAGTCGGAAGTCGGAAGTCGGAAGTCGGAAGTTAGGGCACTTGGAACTTCGTTCTTTCGACTTTCGACTTTCGACTTTCGACTTGCCACGGCGGCGTTCCTGCTGGCCGTGGCGCTGGGCGGCTGCGGGACGGCGCCGTCCAAGGCGCCGACGCGGCCGGGCGGCTATTACCTCGATGACGGCCCGGGAGCGAGCCCGCCGGCGAACATAGACAGCATCCCGGATGCCGTGCCGCGGGTGGAGCCGATCAATCGCGGCACCGCCCGGCCCTACGTCGTCATGGGCAGGAGCTATACGCCCATGACCGCCCTCGCGCCCTACAGCGCGCGCGGCATCGCCAGCTGGTACGGGCGCCGCTACCACGGCAAGCCGACCTCGTCGGGCGAGCCGTACGACATGTACGCGATGACCGCGGCGCACACCACCCTGCCGATCCCGAGCTATGCGCGGGTCACGAACGTCAAGAACGGCAAGTCGGTGGTCGTGCGGATCAACGATCGCGGGCCGTTCGTGGAGGGCCGCATCATCGACCTCTCGTATACCGCCGCGCACCGGCTCGGCGTGCTCGCCGGAGGCAATGCCCTGGTCGATGTCGAAACCATCATTCCCGGCGCCGGCACGACGATCGCAGCGGCGCCGCGAGCCGCGGCGCCCGCCCCGCAGCCCGAAGCGGTCCCGTCCCCGCCGCAACCCGCGGCCGTGGACCTGCCGCCGCCCGTGGAAGCGCCGCCGTCAGCGGCACCGGCCGCGACGCGCGTACCGGTCATCGCCGATGGGGCGGGCTACTACCTCCAGCTCGGCGCGTTCGGGTCCAGGGACAACGCGGAGAATTTTCTCGCGCGCATGCGGGCCCAGGTGGATTGGCTGGGGGGGACCCTGCACATTTTTGCGCGCGACGGCCTCTACCGCGTGCATGCCGGGCCCTACCCGCGGGAAGTCGAAGCGCGCCGCGACGCTGATCGCGTCACTCAGTCACTCGGGGTCAGGCCGTTCGTCCTCACCCGGTAAGTGGACAGTTGGCAGTTGGCAGTTGGCAGTTGGCAGTAACTGCAAACTGCCCACTGCAAACTGCAAACTTTGCGCCCCGGCTAGGAAGAGCCCTCGAGCCGGAAAACGACGGGAACCACCACCCAGGACTCGATGGCCTCGCCGGCCCGGCGTGCCGGCGCGAAACGCCAGGCTTTGACCGTTTCGCGCGCGGCGGCGTCGAGTTGCCGCGAGCCGCTGCTCCTGTCGATCTCGACGCGCGCGGCCGTGCCGTCGCGGGTGACCACCACGCGCAGCACCACCGTCCCCTGCTCGCCCGCCCGCCGCGCCGCCAGGGGATAGCGGGGAAGCGGATTGTGCACGTAGGCGGCGTTGACGCTGGCCGGGGCCACGGCTGCGGCCGCCGGCGGAACCGGCTCGGCCGCGGTCGCGGCAGCCAGTTCCGGAACGTCGGAGCCTACGGCGAACGAGCGCCGCTCGTCGGCGCCCGGCTCCGGCAAAGCCGCGGCCGGCGGCGTCTTGTGCGGCTGCGCCTCCTCCGCGCTCCGCGCGCGGTCCTCGTCTGGTTGTGAAGGCGCGCGCGACTCCGGCACCGGTTCGGGCGGCCCGACGGGCAGCGGCCTAGGCTCCAGCAAGGTGACCTGCAGCACGCCCGCCGGAACCGGGTCGGAGCCGTGCGTGAAGAACGGCAGCACGCCGAGCATGGCCGCGTGCGCCGCCATGCTCGCAACCAGGAACACCGATAGCGCGCGTCTGGCGCGGCGCCGTCGGGCTCCACTCAAGGCATCGTAACTGTCGTGCATGTCCACCCTGCGCAGGATCAGATTACCTCTTTGATGCCGCAGCCTCAATCGACCGCGAGCGAGCGCCGAGAGCAAACACCGGCACCGCCAGCAGCGCCATCGCCCAGACGATCACGGCACCCGAGGGCAGGTCGAGCACGGCGGAGCCGAGCAGCCCGAGGGCGTAGCCGCCCGCGCCCAGCGCGTAGCAAGCCGCGAGCCGCCCGTGCCCCATCCGGTGCGTCGCCAGCGCGGGCACGATCAGGGTCGTGAATACCAGGTAGAGGCCGACGAGCTGCACCGAGACCGTCACCGCCGCCGCGAACAGCAGGTAGAAGCCCGTGCGGCCTAACCTGCCGCGCATACCGAACCAGATGGCGAGGATCGCCGCGGAGACCAGCGCCACCAGGGGCAGGCGCGACCAGTTGACCCATAGGATCTGGCCCACCAGCAACTCCTTCAGATGCTCGGCCCCATGCGGATTGGCCGCGAGCAGGAGCAGCGCCCCGCTCGCCGCCAGGATGAAAGTGGTCCCGATCACGGCTTCCTGCACCTCGGGCCAGCGTTCCTCGGTCCAGGTCAGCAGCAGCGCGCCCGCGAGCGCTGCGACCAGCGCGGCGATCTGCCCCGCCCAGCCCCGGGCCTCCAGGCCCAGCCAGTCGGCGAAGATGACGCCCAGTCCGGCCACCTGCGCTACCGCGAGATCGATGAACACGATGCCGCGGGCGAGGACCTGGATCCCGAGCGGCACGTGCGTCGCGGTGACCAGCAGTCCGGCGATGAACGCCGGCGCGAGGATCCCGATATCGATCCCCGCGACGCTCATGGTGCAACCGCCAGCAGCCGCGCCAGCGTGTCGTCGAACAGGCCGAACAAATCCTTTGCCCTCTCCGAGCCGCCCACCGTGAACGGCACCACCACGCTGGAAATCCCCGCCCGTTCAGCAAGCCATTCCGCGGCTTTGGGTTCGTTGTATGCGGCGCGCACCACCGCCTTGGCCGGTTGACGCTTGAGTTGGGAGAGCAATTCGGCGAGATGCCCCGCGCTCGGGGGAATGCCCGGCTTGGACTCGAGCGCACCCGCCTCGCGCAGCTTCAGCCAGTTGATGAAGTACGACAAGTTCTTGTGATAGACAACGATCGGCAGGCCGCGAAGCGCGGCACCCTCTTTCTCCCAGCGCGTCGTCGCTTCCTGCCAGCGGGACAGAAACCGCTTCGATTGCGTGCGGTAGTGGTCGCCGTTCGCGGCATCGAGCGCAATCAAGCGTTGCGATAGCGCCTCCGCCACCCGCGCGATGTTGCGCGGATCGAGGTGAATGTGGGGATTGCCCGCCGGATGGACGTCGCCCAACGAGCGGTCGAGTACCCGCGGCAGCTCGAGCGTGGCGACATGGCTTGCTGCCTCGAAATACCCCGGCCGGCCAAGCTGTATCCGGGCGTTCCCCGATTGCGTGAGCAGGAGCGGCAACCATCCCACCTCGAGCTCCGCCCCGGTGCACACCAGGAGGTCGGCGCTGCGCGCCCGCGCGATGAGGCTCGGGCGCGCCTCGATGTGATGCGGATCCTGCAGCGCCGTGGTCGCGGTGAACACCGCGACCTTATCGCCGCCGAGTTCTTTGGCGAGCGCCCCCCACTCCGGCTCGCAGGCGAAAATGTTGAGCGCCGCGGCGGCCGGCGCCCCGATGATGAGCGCTGATACTGCGACCGCCAAATTGAGAAATCTCATGTGACTGTCCTTTCATTTTGCAGGCCGCGGGCGCTCAGAACTTGTGTCCTCCATGCGCGCCGAGGCTGTAGATGTATTGCACGAAGACCTGGTGGTCGGTGACGCCGATGCGCGACTTGTCCGACGCGACCTGCAGCCGTATCCGGCTGAACTCCGACGGGCTCCAGTCGATCATCCCGGTATTGCGCGACGCGCTGTGGTCGGCGAGCACCGGGAAATCGGCGGCGGTCGGGCCCAGGCCGTTGATCACGATGCCGTTGGTCACGGTTCCAAAGCGCAGCTCGTCGTAGCGATATCCCACGCGCCAGCGCGGCATGAATTGCCACACGCCCTGCGCGTACCAGCCGGACTGGTCGGTGTTGAAAGTGTCGGTAACCCCCAGGCCTGCGGTATCGAAGGTCAACGTACCGTCCTGCTTGAAGCGGAAATACTCGCCTTGCAGCTTGAAATTCGTGCGCGCGGGGTTGCCGTCGGGCGCCCACTTGAGAATCGCGTCCGCGATCCACATCCGCGCTCTTCCGGTAAAGCTGTTGGTCACCGGGTTGCCCGCCGAATCCACGTCCTCGTAGGGGCGGTTTTCCGGGGAGTTCCCCAGGTAGGAAAGGCCCGCGCGCCAGGCGTAACTCGGCCCGATGTCGCCGCCGAGATGGCCGAAGACCGAGCCACCGCCGCTGCCGTTCTTGTTGCGGTCGCTGCCCGGGAACTGGTCGCCGCTCGAGACTTCCGCGCCGAGCTCGAGAAAGATCGGTGTCGGCGCGACCCAGCGCAGCTGCAAACCCTCCTGGCTGAGCCTGCCGCCAAGGAACGCCTTGTACGGCAACGGCGCATCCTGGAAGTCCCACGCGTGCTGGTGGATCTCGTTCTGATAGCCGATGCCGGAGAGGAAGCGCCCCCCCTTGAGGACGAAACCCTGCGCCAGCGCCAGTGTCTGGAAGTAGGCCTCCTCCACTTCCGCCTCGTTCTCCGGGGTGAGTGCCATGATCGCCACCCCGCGGAAGTAGGGGTCGATGTTGGCAGAGATGGTGAACTCGGTTTCACCCAGCCCGAAACTGCGCTTCGGCGGGCCCACTTCCCCGCCCGAAGGCACGAAGCCCGTGATCTGGAAAGTGTTGGGGTCCTGCGATGTGTTGGCGTAGGTGCCTTGCAGGATGAGCGAGATGGCCGGGTTGAACGCGCTTTCACCGCCGCGGCCGCCCGCCCCCGCGGCCGCCGTCCCGGTCCTTGCGGCGCTTTGCTCCGCCTTGCCGGCCTTGGCCTCCGCCTCTTTCACGCGCTCCTCCAGCGCCTGGATGCGCTGCTCGTAGGTTCCCTTCATGTGCTTTATTTCCTCGCGGATCCTCGAGAGATCCGCTTCCTGGGCGAGCGCCGCGCCGGGAAATGCGAGCGCGACCGCCGCAGCGATCAAATTGCGTCTGAACACTTGAGTTCTCCTCTGAACACAGCAGGAACACCGCAACCGGCATCACCGGTTGCGCCTGAAGCTGTATCAGAGGAGGACGGGAGGAGCGCGGGAGGGCGGGACTACCGCGGTCTGCGCGTGGTGGCCGACCGCCGGCGGAAAAGCGAACCAGTCGAAGAACGCGTCTGCCGCGACGGCGGGTTGTCCGGCGCAGCCGCCTGCAAACAGGCTGCCAAAGGCGGCGTGGAAAACGCACAGGTCGGCCTGCGGCGAAGGTGTCTCGCCGCTGCCGTCGTCGTGCGCCGCGCCCGTGTGATCGTCATGCTCGTGGGCGGGGAGAAAATCGTGGAGATGCCAGACCGAATGGGTGAGCGCGGTGAGCTGCGCGGTCACCAGCAGGAACGCGCAGGCGAAGTGCAGGAACGCGCGCTTCATCTCGCTCCGGGAAGCAGTGAGGAACCGCGTGCCGCTACTGGGAAATCGCGGTCGCGTCGGTCAGGCGGTAGTAGAGCCCCATCGCGTCGTCCTTGAGCACGGAGAACTTGCCGGAGACAACGATGGGATCGAAGCCGTACCTGACGGGGTTCCTGGCCAGCACTTCGACGAGCTGGTCGGGACCACCGGGGAGGCAGAACGCGCAGGAGGGCGGCATCGCGACGAGCAGGAAGCGCTTCTGCTTCTCGCCCATGTCGAGCGGCATCATGAAGCCCTGGAGC
>JBIOVQ010000251.1:0-12051 GCA_044867805.1 Burkholderiales bacterium
CGTAGACCTGGATGCCCATGTCGTTGATCATGCCGATGATGTTCTCGATCTGCTCGGCGTCGAGCATGTCGTCGGGCAGGTGGTCGTTGATCTCGGCGTAGGTGAGGTAGCTGCGCTCCTTGCCGAGTACGATGAGGTTCTTCAGCCGCTCGCGCCGGGCCTCGGCGTCCGCCGGGGACAGCTCCCGGCGCTCGAACTCCTTGACCAGCGCCCTTTCCTTGGCGGTGAGCCCGCGCGTGGAGCGCCGGCCCTTCACCTTCGCCTGCGCGCGCGCCAGGCGCTCATCGAGCAGCGCTTTCCGGAGCGCCGCCTTGTCCATCTTCTGCGGCACCTTGCCCTTGGCGGGGACCAGGGCCTTGGGCGGAGCGACGGCCGGGCGCGCGTCCTTGCGCGCCGGCTTCGCTCTCAGCGCGACCTTGGCGCGCGCTGCCGCCTGCTTCGCCCTGGCGGCGACGCGTTTGGCGCCGGACCCCGTCTTGCGGCCCTTGCGCGCGCCTTTCGCCTTCGATTTCCTGGATTTCGCCATAAGTACCGTTCCCGCCCCTGTCTGCCCGATAAAAAAGCCGCGGATTATACCTATGTTGGACCCCGGTCAGGCATCCGCGTTTCGACCCCAACTGATTGTCGACAAAGCAATTTCTGCGCCAGGTGGCCCAGCTGTAATGTGGGGGCCCGCTGGTGAACACCTCAACCCGCGCCCGTCATCCATCAGGCACCCGGCCGCAGCGGGTTGCCGCCGGACCCCTTTAGTTCCGCCATGCGCCGATTGAGTTCCCGGATGCGTGGCTTGTCCTCGTCACGCAAGCCGCTGGCGGTCAAGCGCTCGTGCTCGCTGCGGATGCGCGCCAGCTCGATCTGGTTGAGCGCCCCGGCGAAGTCGGCGCGCGCCGATTCCTCGTCGTCGGTGACGGAAAGCGCCTCACCGGCGACCTCCTGGTAGAGCGCCGCATACTGCGACTCCCGGGTCGCCTCGAACACCATCGCCGGCGTGGCGGCACCGCTGTCCTTCAACGCGTCCAGGAGCTCGAGAACCGAGCCCAATTCCGGCGCGTCCAGCAAGGCGCGCTGCTCCGCCGACAGGCGATCCACGAGCCCCGGGTTGGACACCAGCACGCGCAGGAGCCTGCGCGCGAGCGATGTCGGCGCCGTGCGCGGATAGCCGGCCGGCGCGCCGCGCGGCCGCGCCGGCATGGGCGTGAGCTCGCACAACTGGGTGACCTCCTCCACGGAAAGACGCGTTTTCTCCGCGAGTTCCCGCGCGAGCTGCAGGCGCAGCGCACCCGCTTGCATCTGCTTGAGCAGCGGCTTCGCCTCGTGCACGCACCGGGCGCGCCCCTCGGCAGTCGCCAGGTCACCGCGGCTGCCCAGCTCTTCGAGCAGGAATCTGGAAAGAGGCGCCGCGCGGCCGAGCAGCTGCTCGAAGCCGCCTTTGCCGTGCTTGCGCACGTAGGTGTCGGGATCCTCTCCTTCGGGCAGGAACAGGAACCTTGCCTGCTTGCCGTCGGTGAGCTGCGGCAGGCTCACCTCGAGCGCGCGCCAGGCCGCCTTCCGGCCCGCGGCATCGCCGTCGAAGCTGAACACGATCTCGTCCGCCTGGCGCAGGAGCTTCTGCACATGCAGCGGCGTCGTCGCGGTTCCCAGCGTCGCCACCGCGTATTCCACGCCGGCCTGCGCGAGCGCGACCACGTCCATGTACCCCTCGACCACGAGCACCCGGCCGGCGTCGCGGATCGCCCGCCGCGCCTGGTAGAGTCCGTAGAGCTCGCGCCCCTTCTCGAACACGGGCGTCTCCGGGGAATTGAGATACTTGGGCTCCCCCTCGCCTATCACCCGCCCGCCGAAGCCGACCACGTTGCCGCGCACGTCCACGATCGGGAACATGACCCGGTTGCGAAATACGTCGTAGCGCCGGCCATCGTCGCTCGCTTTCACCAGGCCGGCTTCCGCGAGCGCCTTGCCGTCGTAGTCGGCGAACGCCGCCGCGAGCCCCTGCCACTCGTCGGGCGCGTAGCCGATGCCGAAGCTCCTGGCGATCTCCCCGGAGAGCCCGCGCTTCTTGAGATAGGCGATGGCCTGCGGCGCGTCCTTCAACCGCGCCCGGTAGTGCTGGGCCGCCTGCAGCAGCACCTCGTAGAGCGTCACGCCGTGCTCCGCCTTGCGTTGCGCCGCCTCGGAGCGCACCTCGGGCACTTTCATTCCGACGCCTTGCGCCAGCTCCTTCACCGCCTCGACGAAGCCCATGCCGCCGTGCTCCATCAGGAAGCCGACCGCGGTGCCATGCGCCCCGCAGCCGAAGCAGTGGTAGAACTGCTTCGTCGGGCTCACCGTGAAGGAGGGTGTCTTTTCGCTGTGGAACGGGCAGCACGCGACATGATTCGCGCCCGCCCGCTTCAGCTTCACGTGGCGGTCGATGACCTCGACGATGTCGACGCGGCTGAGAAGGTCCTGGATGAACGACTGCGGAATCATGCGCGCCGCGAATGCGTCGGAAAGTAATCGAGTGGATCGATTGCGCGCATGATTTGCTTACGAACAGAAGTATAGCCCCGTACAAACAACGCGGATCGGAAATGCGGAAGGCTCTGCCTGGAAGCAACTATCTTGCCAGCCTCATCGCTCCCGGGTTCGTACTGGACGGGCCGCCCCGGAGTCGATCAGCTCGAAAGCTTCGTCTTCACCAAGGACGAAACCTTACCCATATCGGCCCGTCCAGCGAGCTTGCCTTTGAGCGCGCCCATCACCTTGCCCATGTCGGACGGGGCCTTGGCGCCGGCCGCGGCGATGGCTTCGGCGACTGCCGCTTCGATTTCAGCATCCGACAGCGCCTGCGGCATGTAGGCCTGGAGGAGGCCGATCTCGTACTGCTCGTTCTGCGCGAGGTCCTGCCGGCCGCCCTTCTCGAACTGCGCGATCGATTCGCGCCGCTGCTTGATCATCCTCTCGATCACGGCCACCACATCGACGTCGGTGAGCTCCTTGCGCTCGTCCACCTCGCGCTGCTTGAGCGCCGCGGTGAGCAGGCGCAGCGCGTCGCGGCGGCGGGCATCGCCGCCGCGCATGGCGGCCTTCACGTCGTCGTTTACGCGTTGCTTGAGTGACATGGCGCTCCGGATGCGAGATACGGGATGCGAGATGCGGGATAAGGCTCTGGCAAATAGAAACGGGATTCGAGACTTCCCCTCGAATCCCGTATCCCGTATCCCGTATCGGGCTCTAATACATCCGCGGCGGCAGGAGTTGCGAGCGCAGGCGCTTGTGGTGGCGCTTGATGGCGGCGGCGAGCTTGCGCTTGCGCGCGGTAGTGGGCTTCTCGTAGTACTCGCGGGCGCGCAGCTCGGTCAGCAAGCCGGTCTTCTCCACGGTGCGCTTGAAGCGGCGCAGCGCCGCCTCGAACGGCTCGTTCTCCTTGACTCGGACAGTCGGCATCTCTTCCCCAGTTCCCCAGCGGAAAAATGTGTATTCTATCAAGCATTAGGCCAGTTTTCCAGACTGATTTGCGATGCGCGTGCTGGGGATCGAGACGTCCTGCGACGAAACCGGGGTCGCGCTCTACGACGGGCGTCGCGGCCTGCTGGGCCACAAGCTGCACTCGCAGGCCGCGCTGCATGCCGACTACGGGGGCGTGGTGCCGGAGCTCGCTTCGCGCGATCACATCCGGCGCCTGCTCCCATTGATCCGGGGCCTGCTCGATGAGACCGGCTGCCGGCTGGATGAGCTCACTGCCGTGGCTTATACCGAAGGCCCCGGCCTCGGGGGCGCGCTCCTGGTCGGCGCCGCGACCGCCCATGGGCTCGCTCATGCGCTGGGGATCGCCGCGATCGGCGTGCACCACATGGAGGCGCACCTGCTCTCGCCCTTGCTGTCGAGGCCCGCGCCGGATTTTCCGTTCGTGGCTCTGCTGGTTTCCGGCGGACACACCCAGCTCATGCGAGTGGCCGGCGTTGGGGACTACGAGCTGCTGGGGGAGACCCTCGACGACGCGGCCGGAGAGGCCTTCGACAAGAGCGCCAAGCTGCTCGGTCTCGGCTATCCCGGCGGCCCCGCGCTCGCCAGGCTTGCCGCGCAGGGCAAGCCTGGCCGCTTTGCGCTGCCCCGGCCCATGATCGCGAGCGGCGACCTCGACTTCAGCTTCAGCGGCCTGAAGACCGCCGTGCTGCACATCGCGAAAGGGCGCGCCCTGGACGAGCCGGCGCGCGCCGACCTCGCGGCGGAGATCGAGACCGCTATCGTGGACGTGCTGGCTGCCAAGGCGGTCGCGGCGCTCGAGCGCACGGGATTGAGCCGGCTCGTGGGTGCCGGCGGCGTCGGCGCCAACCTCAAGCTGCGTGCTCGCCTCAACGGCCGCGCCCCGGGGCGCGCCGCGCAGGTGTTCTATCCGGAGCTGGAATTCTGCACGGACAACGGCGCCATGATTGCATTCGCAGCGGCGCTGCGAATGCAGTCGTCAGCCGTCAGTCGTCAGCCGTCAGCCTTGAGTTTCACGGTCCGGCCGCGCTGGGACCTCCAGACTGCGGGGGCGTGACCCTCTAGGCCGAGCCGGTCCTGCTGCTGCCGAGCTTGCCCTCGGTGCCGGCGAGGAGGTTGCGAATGTTGCCGGCATGGCGCCACACCAGCAGCGCCGAGATCACGGCGACGCAAACCGCGGGCTCCAGCGCGAACCGGCCCATGCCGTGCAGAAAGAACGAGAAGAACACCGCAAACGCCGCCGCCACCAGCGCCGCGAGCGATGAGTAGCGGAAAAAGAACGCGATGACGAGCCAGGTCGCGATCGTGCCGGCGGCCAGCCACGGATCGAGCGCGATCAGCGTGCCCAGCCCGGCGGATACGCCCTTCCCGCCGGTAAAGCGGTAATACACCGGCCACATGTGCCCCACCACCATCGCGACGGCCGCAACCCCGGCCGCCAGCGGTTCCGCGACCAGGTGCTGCTCGACCAGTAACACTGCGAACCAGCCCTTCAACGTGTCACCGGCCAGCGTGAGCGCCGCCGCGTTCTTGCGCCCGCTGCGCAGCACGTTCGTCGCGCCCGGATTGCCGGAGCCGTAGGTGCGGGGATCGGGCAGCCCGAACGCGCGGCTCACCAGCACCGCAAACGAAATCGAGCCGATCAGGTACGCGATCAGGGCGGCGATCACCAGGCTCATGGGAATTCACTTACAATTGGCGCCCATTCTATAGCGGAACGGCGTGACAAGTGACGAGTGACGAGTGACGGGGCCTCCGCGCTTCGCGCGGTTCTCGACAAACCCCTATCACTTATCACCTATCACTTATCCCGCACCATCGAAGCCCGTGGACGTCATCTTCATCAACGACCTGCGCGTGGAAATGCTGATCGGCGTCTACGATTGGGAGCGCCAGGTGCCGCAGACCGTGCAGCTCGATCTCGAGATCGGCGTGCCTGACACCGGGCGCCCGCGCAGCGACAAGATCGGCGAAACCATCGACTACAGCAAGATCGTCGCGCGCATCAGCGCTTCGCTGAAGGAGAACCGGTTCCTGCTGGTGGAACGGCTGGCCGAGCACATCGCCCAGCTCGTCATGACCGATTTCAGGTCGCCCTGGGTCAGGGTGAGCGTCACCAAGCTCGCGGCCCTCAAGGACGTGAAGCGCGTCGGTATCACCATAGAACGAGGAAAAAGGCCCTGACGGTCCTTTTTCCCGAACGAAAAACGGGAAGAATGGTGACCTCCCGTGAGCTTCCTCGCGGTGAGTTGTCTCAGCGCGATCGGCACGTTTTCATTGTAATTGTCTTCCATTCAGGCTGAATCGCGTTCTCTGCGATTCAGCCTCTGGGGTGATGCTTCGCGTGCAGCTGCTTGAGGCGCTCCCGCGCGACGTGCGTGTAGATCTGGGTGGTGGAAATATCGGAGTGGCCCAGCAGCAGCTGCACGACGCGCAGATCGGCGCCGTGGTTCAGAAGGTGCGTCGCAAAAGCGTGGCGGAGCGTATGCGGCGAGATCGGCTTCTTCAATCCCGCTCGCAGGGCATGGCGGCGCAACAGGTTCCAGAACATCTGGCGCGTCATCGCCGCCCCGCGCGCCGTGATGAACAGGTCATCGCTCGAGCGGCCGCGCAGGAGCTGCGGGCGGGCCTCCCTGACGTAACGGCGGATCCAGGCAAGCGCCTCCTCGCCCAGCGGCACCAGCCGCTCTTTCGAGCCCTTGCCGACGACCCGCACCACGCCCATGTCCTGGCTTACCTGGCCGAGCTTGAGCGTCACCAGTTCCGAGACGCGCAGCCCGCTCGCGTAGAGCGTCTCGAGCATCGCCTTGTCGCGCAATCCAAGCGCTTCCTCCACCGGCGGCGCGGCGAGCAGGCTCTCGACGTCTTCCTCGGTCAGGCTCTTCGGCAGCCCGCGCGGCAGCTTGGGCGAGTCTATCTTCAGCGTGGGATCGGACTTGACCCTTCCCTGCCGCAGGCAGTAGCGGTAGAAGCGCTTCAGGCTCGAGAGAAAGCGCGCGGCGCTGGTGGCGCGCGCTTTCTTACCGAACAGATAACCGAGATACGCCTGGATCTTGCCGTTATCCGCCTCGAGAAGCTCGCTGCCATGGCGCGCTTCGAGCCATGTCGCGAACTGCGAAAGATCGCGCCGGTAAGCGTCGAGCGTGTTGCGCGCCAGGCCGTCCTCGAGCCACAGTGCGTCGCAGAATTCGTCGATCAGGCCGGCGTTCTTGTCAGCGCCCATCGCCGGCCGGAAGCGCGTGATTCGTGATTCGTGATTCGTGATTCGAAGCCAGCGCTCGATAGCGCGCGACCGCGTCACGTTTCACCGTGTCACGCATCATCGCGTCACGCTTCACCGTGTCACACCTTCGTGCCTCAGCAGCCAGCGCTTGATCTCGATCCCCGGCCCGCGCCGGGCATGCATGAAGCCGCCGATCCCGCCGCTGCCGACGACGCGGTGGCAGGGGATGACGAGCGGTATGTGGTTCGCGCCGCACGCACCGCCCACCGGGCGCGGCGCGCTGCCGATCGTCCGGGCGACGTCCAAGTAGCTGAGGGTCTTCCCGGGAGGGATGGCGCGGATCGTGCGCCATACCCGGCACTGAAATTCGCTGCCGCGGTAATCGAAAGGCAGGTCCCAGCGGTACGCGGGGTCGTCGAGATAGCGGTCGATCTGCCGGCACACGCGCTCGGCGAAGCGGGTGAGCGGGTCCAGCGTCGCCGCGCCGCGCGGCAGATAATCGATGCCGGTCAGCCGGTCTCCGGCGGTGCGGATGCCGAGCACCGCGAAGGGCGTGGGCAGCTTGGCGTGATAACTAGCCAGTTCCAGCATGGGCTTCGCTTCGGCGCAGTTTCTGCATCACCACGACTGCGGCGAGAAGCGCGAGCCCAATATAGTCGAACGCCGCGCGCGGGTAAACCAGCGCGAGCCCGGCGAGGATGAGAAGCCAGCGCTCGATCCGCGTGGTTTGCCTGAAGAGCCATCCCTGCATGCCCCCGGCAAGCGCCGCGATGCCGAACATGGCCGTCACGCACACCAGCGCAATGTCCGCGACGGACGCTTTCGCGAGCCCCTTGAACGAGCCCTGCAGCAGCAGGTTGAGCCCGGCCGGGTCGAGCACGAACATGAACGGCACCAGGAACGCAGGCAGCGTGTACTTCCATGATTGCAGCGTCGTCTTGTAGGGATCGCCGCCGGTGATCGCCGCGGCTGCAAACGGGGACAGCGCCGTGGGCGGCGACACTTCCGAGAGCACGGCGTAGTAGAAGATGAACATGTGCGCCGCGAAATCCTGCACGCCGAGCGAGATCAGCGCGGGCGCCGCGATGACGGCGCAGATGATGTAGGAGGCCGTCACCGGCACCGCGAGCCCGACGATCCAGACGATCAGCGAAGTGAAGATCGCGGTGTAGAGCAGCTTCACGTCGTGCGTGAGCCCCTTCGTGGCCTCCACGCCGAGCGCCGACAGCAGGCCCATCGTGCCCTGCGTGAGGGAGTCGGCGTAGCTGATCACGATCGAGCTGAACTTCAGCCCCAGTCCGGTCAGCGTCACCACCCCGACGATGATGCCGGCCGCCGCGCAGGTCGCCGCGACGTTGAGCACGCCGACCGAGCCCGCCTTGAGCGCGTTCTCGAGCTTTCCCGGCCACAGGCGCCACTCCGGCCGGGCGAGGGCGGCGGCCGCGAGCGCCAGCGCCGCCGCCGGCAGCGCCCAGGACAGCGCGTCCTGGCGAAAGCCGCCCTTGAGCGCCGAGTAGACGAGGCATACCGCGATCGCGACGGCGCAAAACAGCATCATCTGGCGCCGGCTCATCAGCGCGCAGTCGGGATGCAGGGCGCTGGTGACGAACGCCACCATCGTCGCCCAGAACACCGCCGACACCGGCGAGAAACCGAGCAGCATGAAGAAGATAATCGCCACCAGCGACAGGAAGTGAAACCCGAACTTCCGCGTCAGGTTCCACAGGGTCTCCGTCTTGTCGAACGGAATGTTCTTCATGCCGAACTTGCGGGCGTCGATCTCGACCATCAGGAACAGCGCGAAGTAGTAGAGGCAGGTCGGGATGGTCGCCATCAGGATCACGTCGAGGTACGAGATCTTGAGGAACTCCGCGATCAGGAATGCGGCCGCGCCCAGGACCGGCGGCGAGATGATCGCGCCGATGCCCCCGGCGGCGAGCAGCCCTCCCGCCGCGTCCTTGCCGTAGCCGGCCTTGGCCATCATGGGAAAGGCCACGGTGCCGAGCGTCACCGTGGTAGCGACGCCGCTTCCCGACGGCCCGCCCAGCAGGAACGACGACAGCACGATGGTGCGTCCCGCGCCCGCCGGCTTCCCCCCCATCGCGGAGAACGAGAAATCGATGAAGAACTTGCCCGCGCCCGAGTACTGGAGGAACGCGCCGTAGAGGGTGAACAGGATGATCAGCGACGACGAGACGTCCACCGGCACGCCGAAGATTCCTTCCAGCGTCATGTACATGTGGCCGACGAGCCGCGAGATGTCGTAGCCGCGGTGCGTCCACGGCTCGCCGAGATGCGGCCCGAGCATCGCGTAGGCGACGAACAGCACGCACACGAACGGCATGATCCAGCCGGTCGAGCGGCGGGCGGCCTCCAGCACCAGCAATGTGAGGATCACGCCGAACACCATGTCCAGGGTGTTCGGGATGGTGCTGCGATCGACGAAATCGTCGCCGCCGGCGAGGCCGTATCCGATCACGACGAGCGAGAGCGCGGCGCCGATCCAGTCCCACCACATGACGCGGTGGCGGTAGCCCCGGGCAACGGGGAAGAGAACGAAGACCAGGAACAGGACGAAACCGACGTGAAACATGCGCAGTTCCTGCGTCGGCACGATGGCGTAGGCGGCATACAGGTGGAAGAACGACATGACGATTGCCACGCCCGCCACGAGGCGGCCCAGCATCCCCGGCAGGCGATTGGTTGCGCCCTCCTCCGCCTCGATGTACTGCTCGGCCTTCTTGAGCGCGGCTTCGTCGACCGCGATCCGGCGCTCCGCGGCGATCTCGTGGATCAGGTCTTCTTCCTTGCTGCTCATAGTGGCCGCCCTTTCCCGCGCCGCTCGCGCCTGCCCCCAAAAAGAAATCCAGCGCGTGTCACGCGCTGGATTTCAGGGTCTGCCGCCGGCCGTCCGGGCTATTTGACGCTCAGCCCGCGCTCGCGAAAGTACTTGGCCGCCCCGGGGTGGAACGGGATCACGATTGCCGCGTTGGTCTGGTACTTGAGGTCGAAGTTCTGCGACTCCTTGTGCACGCGGACCATGTCCTCCTTCTTCTCGAACATGGTCTTCACGATGTTGTAGGCGATTTCGTCCGGGGTATCGGCGCCCGTCACCAGGATGTTCCAGATGGTAGTGACGTGGGCGTCCTTCTCCTGCCCCGGATACGATTTGGCGGGAATGATGTCCCTCACGTAGAGCGGGCCGTACTTCCTGTTCAATACCTCCGCCAGCTCGGCGTGCTCGATGAACTTGATCTTCACGCCCGGCGAGGCGGCGAGATCGGTCACCGCCGCGGTCGGAATGCCGCCCGACCAGAAGTAAGCGTCGATCTTGCGGTCCTTCAAGGCATCGCCGGACGCCTGCACCGTCAACCGCTCGCGCGTGATGTCCTTGTCCGGATTGAGCCCCGCCGCTTCCAGCACGCGATTCGCCTTCACTTCGGTGCCGCTGCGCGGCGGGCCGGTGGAAACGCGCCGGCCCTTGAGATCGGCGACCTTGTTGATGCCGAGACCTTCGAGCGTGACGATATGGAAGCGGTTGGGGTAGAGCACCATCAGGCCCCGCACCGGCACCGGCCGGCCCTTGAATCTCTGCTCGCCCTTCCAGGCGTCATAGCTCGCGTCCGCCATCGACAGCGCGATGTCCGCCTTCTTCGTCAGGATGAACTCGAGGTTCGCGATCGAGCCCGCGGTCGATTCCGCCGTCGCGGAGAGGCCCGGCACATACTTGGTCAGGACGTTGGCCATGCCCCCGCCCATCGGGTAATAGACCCCGCCGGTGGGACCGGTGGCGATCGAAAGCGTGACCTTTTGCTGCGCGGCGGCGGGCAGCACGACGGCCGCGCTGGCAACGAGCGCCAGTAATTGCTTCACCATCTTCCCCTCCTGTGGAGCCGCTGATAGGAGAGCGCAGTTTAGAGAGAATCGCGACGCCCGGTCAACCGGGACCCTCGATAGGGCGTGACGAGTGATAAGTGATAAGGCACCCGCGCTGCGCGCGGAACTTGGTTCCCGTCCATCACTTATCACTTATCACGACCCATGGCTATGAGCTTCTCGTAAACCGGCAGCGCGAGCGGTATGCCCGCCTTGCGGCGCTTGTCGCGCTCGCGGAACGCGCGCTCGGACGGAATCAGTATCTCGGAACAGCCGGGCCGCAGCGGCGTCGCCTTCACGCGCCGGATCAGCTCCTCGACCTGGCTCTTGAACTGGTCGGGGGGAATCAGCAGCTCCGGGTCGAATACCACGAACAGGAATCCGTAGTCCTGCACCTGGTTCCTCGGCAGCGCCGCGCCCGCGAGCAGGCACAGCGCCTGGATCGCGAAAGACAGCCCGTAGCCCTTGTGGCCGCCGAAGGGCAGGATGCCGCCGCGCAGCGCCTCCACCGCGTCACGCGTCGGGTGGCCGGCGGCATCCAGTGCGACTCCCTCCGGGAGCTCGCGCCCGATGCGGGAATGAAATATCACTTCGCCGCGCATCATCGAGGCCGTGCCCATGTCGAAGATGACCGGCCCACGCTGGGAAGGGAATCCCATTGCGAGCGGGTTCGTGCCGAGCGCGGGGCGCATGCCACCCAGCGGCAGCACGACCGGCAGCGCGCTGGCGATGTGGATGCCGACCAGTCCGGCCCTGGCGATTTTCTCGAGGTAGTAGGCGTTGCGGCCGGAAAGGTAGCTGTTGTGCAGGCCCACGATCGCGACGCCCGCCGACCGCGCTTTTTCGATGGCGCGTTCCGTCGCCTGGTGCACCGCGTAGTAGCCGGTATGGTTGCCGCCGTCGAGCAGGAGCGAGAGCTTGGTCTCGCGGACGACCTTGATCGGGGTGCGCTCCTGTCGGGTGCGCGGGTCCTCGGCGATCGTCAGTACGCGCGGCAATCCGGCGAAGTCGTAGCCGCACAGCGCCGAATCGATCAGGTGATCGGTGATGATTCGCGCTTCCTCCGCGGCAAAGCCGAGGCTCTCGAGCGCCCGCTCCCCCAGTCTTCTCGCCTCATCCGCCGGAACTATTCGATCAGCATCGTTCGCCATGGGTCGCGGTCCTCGTTGCCCGTTAACTGGAATAGATGATAGCCGGTTCGCATCGTGGACCGGCAGGCTCGCGGGGGTGGGCGTCAACAAGCCGCCGTTGGGTGTATAAATACCGGTGCTGCGCGACGACGCGCGCGGCACCCGTCACTCGACGGCTGCCTCCGAAATGACAACACAGTATTCATATTGGAGTAGCGTCGGCAGCCCCGCGCGTCACCGGGGGTCAGATCCCCAACAAAAAACGTTGGGGCGCGTCGCTTCAAACGCCGATCCTTGCGCGTCACCGGGGGTCAGATCCCAGAGGGTCCCTCTTCCGCCCCTCGACGCGCCCCAACG
>JBIOVQ010000252.1:0-22020 GCA_044867805.1 Burkholderiales bacterium
CGATCAGCGACGAAAAGGACACTGATCTCGCGATCCGGCTCACCAAGGAGAAACGCGTCGCTTCCATCCCGGTATCGGTGTTCTACCGCCAGCCGCCGCCGCACCGTGTGCTGCGCTTCTGCTTCGCGAAGTCCGAAGAGACGCTTGCCCGCGGCGCGGAAATTCTCTGCAAAATCTAAATGCAACCGCAGATAAACGCAGATGAACGCAAATAACATCAAGTAAGCTGTACCGCCCAAGCGCGTTCCGCAAAGTGAAATCGACGCAAAAGGTTCTTCTCGTTCTTTTCACAACCGGCGTCCTTGCGGTACCTGCGTATCTCTACGGCAAGGAGAGGTTAAAGGAGCAATGGGGCAACCGATACGATGCGATACAGAAAAGAGTTTGTGCCCAAGTCCCTGGGGAGTGTCTCGTGAGATTCAGCGCGTACAGAGAAGATCTCCTTGGTCTCCCGAAGGACAATCTCGAAGAGATTCCTCATTCCGGAAAGATACGTTTTGTGGCGAAGCGCGACTCTTGGCGTGAGCGGGAATATGAAAGTCCAGTACTCGAAAGCCCAACGTGGCTGGAGATCGCCAAGGCGGCCAATGAAATGATCAAGGTCACGGGCGATACACACCACATATTCCTCGAAGATCTCGAAGTGCTCGACAAGCAAGGCGACGTTACTCTTGCCGATTTCGCAATGGGTTCCTGATAGTTAGTTCCGTTCTTACTTTTTGTCTGCGTTTATCTGCGTTTATCTGCGGTTGCATTGAGGGGATAGCTTGAAACTCTGGTACCAAAGCATGTCGCGCCAGGAGGCCTGGAGCGACTACAACAAGGCGCTGCGCCGCATCCTCGATTCGGTGAAGGACGCCGATACCGAGATCGAGGTGCACGGCATCACCAAGGTCGGCGGGATCGCCGACCAGTTCCACTATCTCGACTACCTCGAGTCCGGCGAGGTCATGACCAACGTCCAGGTCGCGATGAAGCGGGGCTTCGACGCCTTTCTCATCGGCAACATCGGCGACCCGGGACTTCATGCCGCGCGGGAGATCTCCAACATTCCTGTGCTCGCGTTGTGCGAGACCAGCGTGCACCTCGCCTGCATGATGGGGCGCAATTTCTCGCTGGTGACGATCAACGAGAAATTCACGCCGCGCATACTCGACAACGTCGCGCGTTACGGGCTGTCGGGGCGCCTCGCCGCGGTCAATCGCATGAAAGTGGACCGCATCCTGCATCTCGACGCGGGCTTCGGCGACGCAAAGGCGCGCAAGGAAATCTTCAGCCAGTTCATGAGGGCCGCCAACGCCAACGTCGAGGCGGGCGCCGAGGTGATCATTCCGGCCGGCGGCGTGGTCATGGCGCTGCTCGCCGACGCGGGGATCCACGAGGCGTCGCGGAACACGCCGATCCTCAACGGCATCCCGGCGCTGGTGAAGACCGGCGAGGCGGTGGTGAAGCTCAATCGCATCATGGGCGGGAAATTCCTGAGCAAGCGGCTCTACTACGCGCCGCCGACTGCCGACCAGATCGACGAGATCCGCAAGTACTACGGCGACATCTACCCGACGGTCACCGGCGCCAGGAGAAAACCCAAGCGCCGGTGACGGCAAGGATGAAGGCGGAAGGATGAAGGATGACCGTCACGCTTTGCGTGACAGCAACATGACCCAACCTTTCACTGGCGTCCGGTCGGATGCCTTGCATCCCGAACTATGGGGTTATTCATCCTTCCGACCGAAGGTAACGAGAGGTCGGGACACCCGGGGTATCGCGCCGTCGCGCGAGGGCCATCCCTCATCCTTCATCCCTCATCCTTTTTGGTCCGCTTCCGCCGCTGCTTTGTGATTTAATAGGCACGTACGCCCGCCGCCGCATCAAAATCCATAAAGCGGCCGAGGAGGCAAGGCGCGCGGGAACCGCCAACCGGGAGGAGGTCCCATGCCCCAGAACTACGCCCTTCGCGTCAACGGCACGACGCGCAACGTCAGCGTCGAGCCCGATACTCCCCTGCTCTACGTACTGCGCAATGACCTCGAACTGAATGGGCCGCGCTTCGGCTGCGGGCTCGCCCAATGCGGCGCGTGTACGGTGCTGATCGACGGGCGGCCCGTCCGCTCGTGCTCTACGCCTGTCTCCGGGGCCGGCGGGAAAGGAATCACGACCCTCGAAGGGCTCGGCTCGAAGGAACGCCTGCACCCGCTGCAGAAGGCGTTCATCGAGGAGCAGGCGGCGCAGTGCGGCTATTGCGCCAACGGCATGATCATGAGCGCCAAGGCGCTGCTCGACAGGAATCCCAGGCCAACCGAAGCGCAGATCAAGAAGGCGCTCGCCGCCAACCTGTGCCGCTGCGGGACCCACAACCGCATCGTGCGTGCAGTACAACGTGCTGCGAAGGGGGCGGCATGAGACGCGGAGCAGGGATCGGCGCAACGTTGAGCAGGGGCCCCTTCTCAGGGGATGCGACCGTGGAGCCGATCATAGGCGCGTCGCACTGCCGATCCCCGCGCGCCGCCGGGGGTCAGATCCCAGAGGGTCCCTCTTCCGCCCCTCGACGCGCCCCGCTTGCGGGGATGCGACCGGCGAAGGCCGCGGGCCACCGACACGACAACGCTGATTCGACCACGAACATTTCGGAGGTGGCTGAGATGAAAACCTCCCGTCGCAACTTCCTAAAGGCCGCCGGCGCCATCACCGTCGGCTTCAGCTGGGGCGTTCCCGGCGTGCTGGCCCAGCAGGCCGCCCCGGCGCGGCTGCCCGGCAGCCTCAATACCAATCGCATGCTCGACGGCTGGCTGCGCATCAATTCCAACGGCACCGTCACCATATTTACCGGCAAATGCGAGCTCGGTCAGGGCATCACGACCGCGCTTGCCCAGATCGCGTCCGACGAACTGGACGTAGCCTACGAGCGCATCGAGATGGTCTGGGCCGACACCGCGCGCACCCCCAACGAGGGCATGACCGCCGGCAGCCAGTCGGTGGAGAACAGCGGCACGGCGCTGCGCTACGCATGCGCGGAGGCGCGCCAGATCCTGCTCGGGCTCGCCGCGGTGAAGCTCGGGGCAAAAGCGGATCAGCTGACAGTGTCGGATGGCGCGGTCTCGAGCGGATCCGCGAAGGTGACGTACGCGGAGCTCGCGAGAGAAGCGAACTTCAAGCGCGAGGCGACCGCCCAGGTCAAGCCCAAGCCGTCGTCGCAATACAGGATGATCGGAAAGAGCGTCCCGCGCCGCGACATCCCGTCGAAGGTCGCCGGGGGACAGAGCTACGTCCAGGACATGCGGCTGCCCGGCATGGTGTTCGGGCGCGTCGTGCGCCCGCCGTCATACCGCGCGGAGCTCGTCTCGTTCGACGAGCCTGCGATCAAGGCCATGCCCGGCGTCGTCGCCGTCGTGCGCGATGGCAGCTTTCTCGGCGTCGCCGCGGAACGCGAGGAGCAGGCGATCAAAGCGGCGCGGGCGCTGCGCGCCTCCGCGAAGTGGATTGAATCGCCCGACCTCCCGCCGGCGGCGCCGGCGCTGTTCGAGCACCTGCAAAAAATGCGCTCGCAGGACTCGGTGGTCAACCGGAAGGTCCCCGCCTCCCCCGCCGGCGGGAAGGTCGTGACGCACGAAGCAACCTACACGCGTCCCTACCAGGCACACGCCTCGATGGGGCCCTCGTGCGCGGTGGCGCAGGTAAGGGACGGCAAGTACCGGGTGTGGACGCACAGCCAGGGCGTGTTTCCGCTGCGGCGCGAGCTGAACAAGGTGCTGGGCATCCCCGAAGCCGACATCACCTGCACCCACGTCGAGGGCGCGGGCTGCTACGGCCACAACGGCGCCGACGACGTCGCGCTCGACGCGATCCTGGTCGCGCGCGCGGCCGGCGGCCGGCCGGTCAAGCTGCAATGGATGCGCGAGGACGAGTTCGGCTGGGAGCCGTACGGATCGGCGATGGTGATGAAGATGCGCGCGCGCCTCGACGAGTCGGGCGGCATCGTCGACTGGCGGCACGAGGTGTGGAGCCATCCGCACTCGACGCGGCCCATCAGCAACCCCGGCGGCAATCTGCTGGCGGGCTGGCACATCGCGAAACCCGTGAAGCAGGCCGTTCCCAACAACATCCCGCAGCCCGCCGGCGGTGCCGACCGCAATGCGGTGCCGACCTACGAGTTCCCGAGCCAGCAGATCGTGCTGCACTACGTCACCGATCTGCCGATCCGCACCTCCGCGCTGCGCACGCTGGGCGCTTACGCCAACGTGTTCGCACTCGAGTCCTTCATGGACGAGATGGCGGTGGCCGCCGGCGCCGACCCGGTCGAGTTCCGGCTTCGGCACATGAGGGATTCCCGCGCGCGGGCGGTGATCGAAACCTGCGCGCAGAAAGCAGGCTGGAAAGCGGGCCAGAAAGGCGACGGCAGCCACGGCCGCGGGTTCGCCTATTCCCGCTACAAGAACCTCGCCTGCTACGTCGCCGTGGTCGCCGATGTCGAAGTGGACCGGCGCACCGGCAAGGTGCGGGTGACGAAAGCGGTGTCGGCCGTGGACGCGGGACTCATCGTCAATCCGGACGGCTTGGTCAACCAGATCGAGGGCGGGATCATCCAGTCGGCAAGCTGGACGCTGAAGGAGCGCGTCGGGTTCGACCGGCAGCGCATCACCACGCGCTCGTGGGCCGACTACCCGATCCTCACCTTCCCCGAGGTCCCCGCCGTGGAGGTCCACCTCATCAACCGGCCGGAGGAGCGTTCCCTCGGTGCGGGCGAAGGCTCGCAGGGACCGGCGGTGGCGGCGATCGCCAACGCGGTCGCCCATGCCACCGGCGCGCGCATCCGGGACCTGCCGTTCTCGCCGCAACGCGTGAAGGCGGCCCTGGCGTAACTGCGTCCCAGATACTACGTCCCAGATACGGCGTTCCTAAATGCTTTTCGGGGCGTAGTGCCTGGTGCTTTACCTGAGACGCATCACCTGGGACGCGCCACCTGGGACGCGCCACCTGGGACGCCTCACCTGGGACGCAGTACCTAAGGTTTCCTAAGCCATTCGACGCATCAAAGCTCATCCGGCGGCGATGGGATGCCGGATGGTCCTCTGCTAAAGTCGCCGGAATACTCTCCGGGAATGTTGATGCGGCGTCTCATCAAGCGCTGGGTATCGGACGTGCTGGCGTACCTGCGCCGCCTGCGCTTTCGCGACCGGCGGCGCGCCCCGCGCAAGGAAGGCCGGTTTGAAGCCCCGCACCGCCAGCTGGTTTCGCGCCTGCTGCTGAGCTTCCGCGCCTACCGGCTGTATCTCCCCGCGGCAGCCTCGCGCGGGGACCGCCTTCCGCTGCTGGTGATGCTCCACGGGTGCAGGCAGGATGCGCAGATTTTCGCGGAAGGCACGCGCATGAATCAGCTCGCGGACCGGCATGATTTCATCGTGCTGTATCCCGAGCAGAGCCGCACGGCGAACCCGCTGGGCTGCTGGAACTGGTTCCAGCCGGCGGTATTGAAGGGCGCCGGCGAGGCCGCCGCGATCGTCAGGATCATGCGCAAGGTGGCGAAGACCTATCCGGTCGACACCACGCGCGTGTACGTCGCCGGGATGTCGGCCGGCGGGGCCATGGCGTCCGTGCTCGCCAACTGCCATGGAACCCTGTTCGCGGCCTGCGCTATCCACTCGGGACTGAAGTACGGGGCCGCCGCATCGCCATCGGCGGCGCTGGCCGCCATGCGCGACGGGGCGCCGGGTTCGGCATGGGAGCTGCCCCGGCGCGCCGCGCTCGTCCCCACGCTGGTGATACACGGCGACCGCGACCAGACGGTCGACCCGGTCAACGCCGGGCAGATCATCGAGCAGGCGCGGCTCGCGGCAGCCAACGGAGCTCCCGCGCAAGCCCTGGTGGAATCACCGACGCGCCGCTTCACGAGCGCCCGCCGCCCGTACATGCAGCGCGACTATGCGCGCGACGGGAAAGTCGTGCTGCGCCTGATCGCCGTCGAGGGCCTGGATCACGCCTGGAGCGGCGGCGACGGCCGCCACCCGTTCAACGATCCGCAGGGGCCCGACGCGAGCCGGCTCGTCTGGGACTTCGTGAAGGATTTCCGGCGCCTGCCGGACGGCACGAGCGCCGGCGCGCGGGCGTGGCGGTTTTCGCTATCCGCGATCTGGGATCGCCTGCGCCGGCGCGCCTGAAGGCGAAGGATGAAGGATGAAGGATGAGGGATGACCCCACGCTACGCGTGAGTGCTGTTGTCCCGATCTTTCACTGACGTCCGATCGGCTTACAGCGCTTCCGACCGAAGGAAACGAGAGGGCGGGACCTGCATTTGTCGCGGAACGCGACGGTCATCCTTCATCCTTCCGCCTTCATCCTTCAAAGGACTCCGGAGAGTCCTCCATCCACGTTGATGCAGCACCCCGTGACGTAGCTCGCCGCATCGGAAGCGAGGAAGGCGATGACGTTCGCGACTTCCTCGGATTCGCCCATGCGCCCGAGCGGGACGGTTTTCCCCGTCTGCTGGTAGTGCTCTTCCACGCTCAGGCCGCGGCGTTCGCCCGCCCGCTGCTGTCCCCGGGACTTGATCTTGCCGACGGCGACCGCGTTCACGAGAATGTTGAACGGAGCGAGTTCCTTGGACAGCGCCTTGGTGAGGGCGAGCCCCGCGGCGCGCGAGATGGTGGTCGGAAACCCGCCGGCGAACGGCTGCTTCGCGCCCACCATGTTGAGGTTGATGATGCGCCCCCCGCCCTGCTTCTTCATGTGCGGGATCGCGGCGCGCGCGGTGCGGATTTGCGCGAACACCTTGATGTCGATGTCGTGCTGCCACGCCTTGTCGTCCACCACGTCAAACGGCGACTGGCCGCTGCCGCCGGCATTGTTCACCACGGCGTCGATGCGTCCGAAGCGCTTCACCGTCTCCTCGATGAAGCGCGGCATGTCGTCCGCTTTCGCCGCGTCGGCCACCAGCGTCATCACCTCGGCGCCGGTCGCCTTGCGGATCGCCTCGGCCGAGCCCTCCAGTACGTCGGCGCGCCGCGCGCAGATCGCGATTCTCGAGCCCTCCTGGCCGAAACGCATCGCGGTCGCGCCGCCGATGCCCTCGCTGCCGCCGGTGATTGCGATCACTTTTCCCCTCAGTCCGAAATCCACGATGTGTACCCCCTCGCTGGTTAGCTGGGGATTTTGACACAAACGCCGCCTGTGAGCCGAAGGGAGGGTCGGGGGGACGATTGCGTCTGCTAAACTCGGCGCATGCCTGGCTGGGGGGAGTCCATTCTCTGCTCACCACTCACTGCTCACGCCCTTGAGAGCATCCGTAAATGAAGACCCTGTTCGACCAGGATACCGCTGAAGCGCTGCAGCAGCTGTGCGACGAAACCTGCGAAGCCTTGCAGCTTGCCAAGGCGAGCCCCGACCTGGACGATCTGTCCGCCACGTTCGCCGTGGCGCTGCTGAAGCTCGGGCTCGCCACCGGCTTCGTCGAGCAGCGCCATCCCGGCTTCGCCAAGGAAGTCGAGGAAAAGCGCCAGCGCGTCATCGCGGCGCTGGTCAAGGAGCAACAGCAGCAAAAGCATTAAGGATGAAGGCGGAAGGATGAAGGATGACCGTCACGCTGCGCGTGACAATAACAGGTCCCGGCCTTTCAGTGACGTCCGGCCGGAAAGCAACTTCCGACCGAAGGCTACAGGAGGTCGGGACTTTCACCCTCAAGCGAAGCTTGGGATCATCCTTCATCCCTCATCCTTCATCCTTTGGTTTGCCACGAGCCACATTCGCCTGACCGCTGATGAGTGCGGATAGAACCATACGAATTGAAAAGCGCTTCCGCGGCCCGCCGGACTCGGGCAACGGCGGATACGTCTGCGGCCGGCTCGCCGCCTTCATCAATGGGCCGGCCGTGGTGCGGCTGGAGGTCCCGCCACCGCTCGAAACCGAAATGCTGGTGAAGGAGGCCGGAACCGGCGTCGAGCTGGTCAGGGGCGCAACGGTCGTCGCGCGGGCGCGCCCGGCGGTGTTGTCCCTGGACATACCCAATGCACCGGGCTTTGCGGAAGCCGAAGCGGCGGCAAAGTCGTACCGCGGCTTCCGCTCGCATCCGTTCCCAGGTTGCTTTGTCTGCGGCCCGCAACGCGAGCCGGGCGACGGCTTGCGCATCTTCCCCGGACCGCTGGGCGGCAAGGGCGTCGCCTCCCCCTGGATACCGGATGCTTCCCTGTGCGACACGAGCGGCAAGGTGAAGCCGGAATTCCTGTGGTCCGCGCTCGACTGCCCGGGAGCGTTTTCCTTCGAGGCGCCGGACGGCACCCCGCTGCTGCTGGGCGAGCTGGCGGTGTCGCTGCGCGGGACGGTTGCGGTCGGCGATCGCTGCATCGTGATCGGCTGGGAGCTGGCCCGCGACGGCCGCAGGCATTTCACGGGAACGGCGCTGTTCACAGATTCGGGCGAATGCCGCGGCCTGGCGCGCGCGACCTGGTTCGAGGCGCCCAAGAGCGATGAATCGTGATTCGAGAACGAGAAGGTCCCCGGCTGGATGTGCGTCGTGCTGATCGGCGCGAAGCTGGGCTACTGGCCAGCTTCGGGCCTCGAGCCTCAAGCTTCAAGCCTTAAGCTTCAGGCTCCGGGGTTTCAAAGCCTCGCAACATGTACCTTGCAGCTTGCAGCTTGTAGCTCATGAGGGGAGGACGAGGCGCATGAAATACCGTGCTGCACGCATGCTGCTGGCGGCGCTCGCGCTGACCGGCCTGTTCGGTCCGCTCCGCGCGCAGGACCAGGCTTCCACTCAGCGATTCCCGGTTCCCGGGCGCGGCAGCCTCCAGTTGAACGTGCCCAAGGAATGGCGCGCGATCAGCAAGTCCCTGGACGAACCCGCATCGGTCCTGCTCCGCATTCGGCCCGCCGCGGGGGAGGCTTTCCTCGTGCAGGTGACCGCCGTCTGGCTCGAACCGGCGAAGCTGGCGGGCAAGACCGAGGAACAACTCAAGGCGGATGTGCGCCGCGGCACCGAGAAGCTGCTGACGCAGGCGGTCGAGAAGGAGGCGGTCATCGAGGAGCTGCGCGGCGCCCAGGCGCTCGGCTACCACTACTCGCTCACGGATCGCGCGCCGGGGCCGGGAGAGTACAAGTACATGACGCAGGGGATGTTCGTTACGGGGGAGCTCCTCACCATATTCACGATCCTCTATCACGATCCCGCCCTTCCCGAGAAGGGGAAGGTGTTGCAGATGTTCGCCGGGGCCACGTACATGAAGGCGCCAAAAAAGGGGGAAGCCGCGCCGTCGGACCGCTTTTCGCTCGACATAGAGCGAAATACATCAAAGGGTTCGGGCGCTTTCCGCGGACGCGCTTTTCTTGCGAAACAGTCTTCGGAGAAGCTTCGCTGAAATCCAGCAGGCGGGCACGAGCAGCACCAGCCACGGAACCACCGCGACGATGAAGGTGAGCAGATAGGCGATGCTCACCGAGAGCACGGCGCCCGCCTCCCGCCACGCGCGGACAATCGGAGCAAACGATCCGGTTCCGGCAATGGATCTTCTCGAGCGGAACTCGATTTGCACGGCGACTTTCTCGGTTTCGTTGGCCAGCACCCTGCGCCGCGTCGTAAAGCTGTCCAGTTCCGCCTGGACCTTGGACAATTCCCGCTCCACCTCGATCACGTCTTTCAGGCTCGCCGGGCGCGTGCCGAGCATTGTCCGCAGGCGGTTTCTGAACTCGGTAAGATTCTTCAGCTTCGCCTCGACGTCGATCACCACGGCGGTTTTGTCCTCCGCTTCGGTCGCATGCTGAAGAACGCTCCCCGCCTTGCCGAGGTGGTCGAATAACTTGCTCAAATCTTCCGGCGCGATCCGAAGCGACAGGCTGCCGGAAGGCGAGGATTCTTCCGTCTTGTTGTTGATGCTCGAGGAAAGGATCTCGCAGCGCAGGTTCTGGCAGAACTGCGCCGCCGATTCCCATGCTTTCGGCAGATCGGCCTCGGAGGTTTCGATCACCAGCTGGTGCCTCACGGCGATAAAGCGTCGCGGCGTCTCGGCGGCACGTCCAGCCGCGTCGTATTGTCTGGCTCCCGGCGCGCCGCCAGAGAACCCGTAGGGAGAAGCGGATTCGGGCGACTTGGAACAGCCGGCGAGCAGCAGCAGAGCGACGACGTTTAGCGTCAGGAACTTATTCATCACCCGAATCCTGACGGAGCGAGGGGTCGTGTTCCTGATTTTAATTCTCAGTCTTTCCTCCGCGTCCTCTGCGTCCTCCGCGGTGAGAGGTTTGCGGTCAGCGAGCATCGCGCGCCGCTTCCTGGATGCCGAAGAAGCTGTGATCGCAGAACCCGGGATCGGAGTGGTCCCTCAGGCTTTCATAGACCACGTCGGGATCGGACAGCACGCGCGCATCGAAATGCCGCGACTGCATCGCGCCGTAGGCCACGCAGATGCCGCGCTTGTCGCGCTCGAGGCAGCCGTAAACGGTGGTGAGAACGTACATCCCCGCCATCCGGTCGATGAAGTGCAGGTACTTGCTCGTGTGCGCGACGCGCACCTCGCGCGCACCTGCCGTGCGGGTCGTGATCTGCCGCGCGCGGTCTCCCTCGATCCCCTGGAAATGGGTGAGCGTGTCCGAGCGCCCCTCCACCAGGACGTGATCGCCGGTCACGCGATCCACGTCGTACGCCTTGTAAAAGGCGCAGTGGACGTATCTCGACTGCACCAGGTTGCTGAATACGGGGTTCCGGGCCTGGACCGGGACCGCGGCCAGCACAGCCGCGAGCGCGGCGAAGCAGTACAACGTCCTGCGCATGCGAAGAGTGTGCCCGCTCGGCGCCGTCCTGTCCACCATCCCAAGTTGACAGTTGGCAGTTATCAGTTGGCAGTAACTGCAAACCGCCCACTGTAAACTGCGCACTCGATGATCGCGCATCGCAATGACCTCGGGCAGCCGATCGGTCCGCCGCTGCCGGGATGGAAGGCCCCGCCCCCGCCGCCGCGGACGCCCATGAACGGGCGCTACTGCCGCGTCGAGCCGATCGATGCGGCGCGCCACGCGGAAGACCTCCATCGCGCGAACGCGGCCGATCCGAGCAGGCGCAATTTCACCTACCTCACGATCGGGCCGTTCGACACGCTCGACGCCTACCGCGAGTGGATGGCAGCGGCGGGCCGGAGCGAGGATCCGCTGTTTCACGCCATCGTCGATGCCGATACGGGCAAAGCGGCGGGCATCGCGAGCTTCATGCGCATCGACGCGAAGAACGGCGTGATCGAGGTCGGCAACCTCAACTACTCGCCGCTGCTGCAGCGCAAGCGCGCGGCGACCGAGGCGATGTATCTCATGATGAAGCGCGCCTTCGAGCTCGGCTACCGGCGCTACGAATGGAAGACCGACTCCTTCAATGCCGCCTCGCGCGCCGCCGCGCAGCGCCTCGGGTTTTCCTTCGAGGGCATTTTCCGCCAGGCCGCCGTCTACAAGGGCCGCAGCCGCGACACCGCGTGGTACGCGATGATCGACAGCGAGTGGCCGGAGCTGGAGCGCGCCTATTTGCGCTGGCTCGATCCCGCGAACTTCGATCCGCAAGGCACGCAGCGCGTCCGCCTGTCCGAGCTGACCGCGCCCGTCCTCAAGCAGCGCGGTTGATCATGGAATGCATCCACAGCGCCGCGAATCTCCGCATTCTTCTTTGCTGCGCCGTCCTGATCGCGGGGTGCGCGACGCGCCCGATAACGCCTCTCACACGCAGTTGGACGGAGCCCTGCGACACCTGCATCGCGGGTGTCGTGAATTTCGCGAAGGTATCGCCCCGGTTGTGGCGCGGGTCGCAGCCGACGGCCGCCGGCTTTCGCAATCTGGAGAAAGCCGGGGCGAAGACCATACTGAGTCTCCGGGACCGGCATGATGATCTCCCCCTGCTGGACGGAACAAAGCTCAGGTACTTGCGCATACCCATGCACGCCTGGGATCCCGAAGAGGCGCAGCTCGTGCTGCTTTTGAAAGTGCTCGAGAGAGTGGTTCAGGACCCCGACAGCTGGCCCGTGTACGTGCATTGCGCAGAGGGCAGAGACCGGACCGGATACACTATCGCCGCCTACCGGATGGTGGTCGAGAACTGGACTGCGAGCGACGCGATCCATGAAATGTTTGACTTCCGCTTCAACGCTATTTGGTTCCGCAACCCAGCGTTTCTCCGGCAGCTTGAAGTCGAGCGCGTTCGGGCGCTCATGAAACGTGCCCCGTAGCGCGACGCACCGGGGAAAAGGTTAGGGCGAACCTGTGCTACCAGGCTGCTTCCGGCGGACACTGATTCGTAGCCGCTCCCGCGCTAAAGCGCTCCTCGCCGCGCTCATGCTCTCCAGCGTCGTCCTCTCCGCGTGCGCGTCGCAAGGACAGTTGCGTCCCTTCTCGAGCGATGGCTGCAGCCTTTTCCCCGATCGTTCGCTCATCAGCAATGCCGATTGGTGTCAATGCTGCCTGGCTCACGATCTGGCATATTGGCGCGGCGGCACGTCCGAAGCGAGGTTGAAGGCCGACCGGGAGCTTGGCGCATGTGTGCTGCAGGCTACGGGCGACAAGGCGCTGGCGGACTTGATGTACACGGGCGTCAGGACTGGCGGGGGACCTTACTTCTATACGCCCTATCGCTGGGGATACGGGTGGCCTTATGGAAAACCCTACCAGGAACTCACTGCGGAGGAAGAGGCACAGGTGTCCGCATTGGAACGTGAGTATCGCGCCGCGAACCCCTCCCTCACCTGCACAAAGTAACCCTGTTGAACGTCAGCCGTGCCGCGCTCGCTCAACGAACTGCTGCAATCCATCTCGGATGTGAAGAAAGACGGGGCGATCGCGGGACTGTTCGGGAAGGGCCGATGACCCCCGTCGTCCGGGAACCCGGCATTTCGCTCGGCGATCGCATCGCTTGCGCTTTTGCCTCCGCGTTCCTGATGGCCGCCACCCTTGCGGTCGGCGCGCTGATCATCACGGTCCTTGTCGCGCTGGCGGGAGTCAGCCACCCCAATCCCGATCGCAGGATCGCGACGCAGTTTTTCAGCCTGGTCTATTTCCTCGACGGCTTTCTGATCTGGCTGCTCGCGGCGGTTTGCCTGTCGACCGCGGCGCTTGGATTCATCCTGGGCACCGAAAGAATGGTGCGAGTCTGGGGCGTCATCTGGCAGACCGAGAAGCCGACGCGAACGGAGCTCGTGGTCGCATCCCTCGTCATTTGCGGTATCGTGGTCGCGATGTTCTCGTACGGGCTGCACAGGCTCGGGGTCCTATGAAGGCGGTCGCCACTCGCGTCGGCGCGGCCGCGATCGTGACGGCCCTGTGCGGGTGCGGCTCTGCGGGTGACGACGAGATCCAGGCGGAGACCGCGGCGATACAGGGGCGCGTCCCGGCCGGCACGCCGTTCGAGGAAGTACCGGCTGCCATGCGGGAACTCGGGTTTTCCTGCGTCCTGGAGCGCCGCGACGTAGCCGACGCGAAGGGAGGCGTGCGCGGCATAGTGTCCCATTTCTCGTGCACCCGGGAGCAAAGCCTGTGGCTGGTTTGCACGAAGCGCACGCGCGCGGTGTTCATCCATCTCAACGGCAAGGTCGCCAATGTGCTGGTCAACGTGGGCCGGTTTTGCTCCTGACGGATAGTTGGCAGTGGACAGTGGGCAGTTGGCAGCAAATCCTGGCCCCTACTGCAAACTGCACACTGTAAACCGCAAACTACGATAACGGCTTGGCGTCTGGCATCTGGCGTCTGGCGGCTCCGAGTTCTGAGTTCTGCGTCCAGCACTCAGCACCGACGGCTGGCGGCTGACGGCTGACGGCTGTATTCTTGCGTCATGCTCACCGAGCTTTCCGGCGCCCCGCTCTTCCCGTTCGCCGTCCTCTTCGGCGTGCTCGGCGTGCTGCTGATTTTTGTCGGGATCATGTCGTTCGTCTACCTGCAATTCGCGCAGTCCGCCGTCCGCGTGCTGGGCGGACTGCTGCTGCTCTCGCTGGGAGCGCTCGCGGGCACGATCTCGGTAGGCATGCTCGGCTACCGCGCGCTGACCCGCGAGGACGTAGCCGCGCACATCACGGTCAAGCCGGCCGGCGCCAGGCGCTTCGAGGCGACGTTCCGCTTCGCGGACGGCCGGCAGGCGACCTACCAGCTCACCGGCGACGAGATCTACGTGGACGCGCACATCCTCAAGTGGCATCCGTACGCCAACATGATCGGCCTGCACACCGCCTACGAGCTGGACCGCGTGGCAGGGCGCTACCACGACATCAAGGACGAGCGGGACGCGAAGCGCACCGTGCACGCGCTGGCGCGCGAAAAGCCCGTCGACCTCTACGGGATGCGCAAGCGCTTTACTTTCCTCTCTCCCGTGTTCGACGCGGAGTACGGCTCGGCAAGTTACGTCCCGGTCACCAAGCCGGCCGAATTCGAGCTGCGCGTCTCCACCACGGGGCTTCTGATACGGGAGGCGAAGCCACGGAAGCCTTGAATGCGTCCCAGATAGTGCGTCCCAGGTAAATCGTCCCAGGTACTGCGTCCCAGATACTGCGCCTTACTTTGCAAAGCCTTTCGAAAATCGCCCCAAAACTGAGACGCTTCATCTGGGACGCTTCACCTGGGACGCCTTATTTGAAACGCTGGACCATCACGGGCTTGGCGCCCCTTGCAGGCACCATCAGCGCCTTGCGCAGCTTTACGCCGCTTCCGAACTTTTTCCTGAACTCGGCTTCGGCGGCGCCGTACTCGTCCACCACTGTTACGCGCGTAATGTCGAAGAACTCGTTGCGGTGATAGCGCAGGGTGCCGATGTACACGGCACGGTCCCCCTGCTTCACCTCCACCCTCAGCCCGCCCGGGAAGCGGGCGCGGTTTACTCCGCTGCCGACGTCAAGGAAAAGGATGCCGCCCAGGATGTAGAAGGGCTCGCTGCGGCTGCGCACGAAGAAGTGGTTGCCCAGTGTCGCCTCGATGCGGTCGGCGTAGTCGGCGATCGCGGGGTCCGCCGGCAATGCGCGGTCGCGCTCGCCGGTGAGCAGCAGCATCCGGTTCTCGTATGCGCCCGTGCCAATGCCGTGCAGGCGCTGCTCGCCCTTCTGCAGCGGCGGCACCAGCTCCACGCGGCCCATCACGATCGTTTCCCCGCTCCCGAGGCCCTGCTCGCTGTCCACCGGGGCGCGCGCCGCGGGTGCGCAGCCCGCCAGCGCGAGCGCCAGCAGCAGGACGCATGCGCCCGTCCTCATTTGAGCTGCCGCAGCCGCTGCCGGATCTTCTCTTCCCAGGCCGAGCCCTTGATCTCCTTGTCCTCGTCCAGGATACGCTGCAGCAGTTGCGCCTCGGTGGGCGATTTCACGCGCTCGATGTCGAACTTGCCGCCCTCGAAGAACCCGGTCTTCACGCCCTTGTACTTCCAGGAGCCGAGAAAATAGATGCCCGGCTTGCTGATGCGCACCGCCGTTTCCGAGCCCTGCCGCGGGAAGTTGTAGCGATAGTCGCCCCTCCAGAAGCTCGACCCGCTGATCGAAGCGAGCTGGTACGACCCCGGCGGCAGGTAATAAGTGTAGAAGAGCCCATCGCGCACGTCGGTTCCCCAGTACGGCTTGTCGGTCGGCGGCGCGACCTGCATGATCGACGCGCCGTTTATCTTCGTCGGCGCGTCCCCCATGTCGACATAGCCGAACACCAGCGAGTTGCTCGGGTCGTTGACGCTGCGTCCGTGCCCGCCGCCGGCGCAGCCGGCCAGGAGCCCGAGCGCGACCAGCGCAGGAATCAGCCAGAACCGTTTCATTGTTGATCCTCCCCGAAAAAAGCTCCCGAGAATTTAGTGCAATCGCGAGAACACGGCAAGTGTCTCCGGGAGGGACCGTGAACTATTACCCGGCCGGCGCGCCATGCCAGGGACGGCGCGCCGGCTGGAAGCAGCGTCCCAGGTAAATCGTCCCAGGTAGTGCGTCTCAGATAAGGCGTTTGGCCAACTTGGTAAAAGTCATTCCCGCAAGGGTGGGTATCCCCTTCCCCCGCGTGCGGGGGAAGGTAGGATGGGGGAAACGTTTCCCGGGCTCCCGCCTGTGCGGGAGCGACGAATCGTTTCGCGACTCGTATCTGCGACGCTGTATCTGGGACGCTTCATCTGGGACGCTTCGTTGGGACGCTTCACCTGGGACGCTGCGGCCTCCGACATTCCATCGCGATCGGGGAGCCATGCTATGTCGGCCGCTGAGCGCCACCGGGGGTCGCATCCCCGAAGGGGCCCCTGCTCCGCCCCTCGACGCTCATCTGGGACGCAGTTGGTAGAATCGGGGCATGTCCGAACAGCAGTCCTGGGCCTTCCCCGAGTCCATTCAGCCGAAGTCCGGCCAGACCCAGTTCGACCTCGAGCGCGCGTTCGACGCGGTGGTGCTGGTCCGCGCCGAGGTGCCGGAGGATGCCTACAGCGCTTCCACGCTCGGGACCGAGCGCGGCGGCTACGGCGCGGTGATCCGCGAGGACGGCCTCGTGCTCACGATCGGCTACCTCATCAACGAGGCCTCCCAGATCTGGCTCACCACCAATCGCGGCGTATCGGTGCCGGGCTACCCCCTCGCCTACGACCAGGCGACCGGCTTCGGCCTGATCCAGCCCCTGGGCAAGCTGGTTGCCCCGCACCTCGAGCGCGGCCTGGCGGCCGACGTCAAGGTCGGCGATTCGGCGTTCGTGATCGGCCACGGCGGCGGCGCCCATTCCCTCAGGACCCGGATCATCGCGAAGCACGAATTCGCGGGCTACTGGGAATACGTGCTCGACGAGGCGCTCTTCACCGCGCCGGCCCACCCGCAGTGGGGCGGCTCGGCGCTGCTCGACGCGCAGGGGAACCTCATCGGCACGGGGTCGCTCCTGGTGCAGCGCGAGGTCAACGGCGAGCCGCTCCACGTCAACATGTTCGTGCCGATCGACCTGCTCAACCCGATCTTCGATGCCATGCTGACGACCGGCCGCAGCCCTCATCCGCCCCGTCCGTGGCTGGGCATGTCCACGCAGGACCCCGAAGGCAAGCTGGTGGTCGCGCGGCTCTCTCCGAACGGGCCGGCCGCCCGCGCCGGCATCCGGGTCGGCGACCTGGTGCTCGGCGTGGGCCCGGCGCGCGTGCACGGCCTTGCGGAGTTCTTCCGGGCCGTGTGGCGGCTGGGCAATGCGGGAGTCGACGTGCCGCTCATGCTCTCGCGCGGCGGGGATATCCTTCACATCACGGTCAAGTCCGCCGACCGAAATGATTTCCTTCGCAAGCCCAAGCTGCACTAACTGCGTCCCGGATGAGGCGTCCCGGATGAAGCGTCCCAGATGAGGCGTTGTAAACCAGGCTAAGGCGCAGTACCTGAGACGCTTTATCTGAGACGCTGTACTTGAGACGCTTTCGATGGAACCTGCACCCGGAAAGGAGCTTCGCATGAGAACTGCATTGCTTTGCGCTCTCGCGTTCGCCGGCACCCACGCCTTCGGGCAGGCAGCCTTCCCGCCGCCGCCGCCCAAGGTCAGCCCCGCGGTCGGCGTGATCGACATGCACGTGCACTCGCACCCGGACGTGTTCGGCCGCAACATGGACGACATCGACGTGGCGAACCTCGCCAAGGCGCGCGGCCTGCGCGGGATACTGCTGAAGAACCACATCAGCGAGACCGCCAGCCGTGCGGCGCTGGTCATGAAGGTGGTGCCCGGCATCGAGGTATTCGGCGGCATCGTGCTGAACAAGGCGGTGGGCGGCATCAACCCGGACGCGGTCGAATGGATGCACCGCGTCTACGGCAGCCGCGGCAAGGTGGTGTGGCTGCCTACCTTCGAATCCGACAAGCACGTCAAGACGTTTTCGAAGCCGGACGCCAAAGGCCTCGTGGTGGCGCCGGGCGGCAAGGTGACGCCCGAAATGGAGGCGATCCTCAAGATCATTGCGCGCGAGAACCTGGTGCTCGCGACCGGGCACGTGCATCCCGAGGAGATCATCGCGGTGGTGAAACGAGGGCGCGAGCTCGGCGTGAAGAACGTCATCATCACCCACGGCCTCACCAATGTCCCCGGTCTCTCGATGGCACAGGCGAAGCAGGTCGCCGACATGGGTGCGGTGATCGAGGTCTGCTTCCTGCAGTTCCAGGCCGGTCCCAATGCCCCGCTCGCCTTTCTCAAGCACTGGACGCAGGTGAACGCGCAGAACGTCGCGCAGGCGGTGAAGCAGCTCGGAGCGAAGAGCCTGGTGATCTCCTCCGACCTCGGCCAGAGCGCCAACATCACGCATCCGGACGGGCTGGAAGTGGCGATAGGCGCCATGAAGCGCGAAGGCATCAGCGATGCCGATATCGACCAGATGATGCGCAAGAACCCGGCGCGGCTGCTCGGGTTGAAGTAGCTTCTCGGATAAAGCGTCCCAGATGAGGCGTCCCAGATGAGGCGTCCCAGATGAAGCGTCCCAGATAGGTCGTTCTGGAACGACAGGTTGTTGGCTCGCAGTACCTGGGACGCAGTACCTGGGACGCAGTTCCTGGGACGCTGTACCGGCCTACTTGACCCACCAATGCAGGGCATCCTGGCCCTCGCCCTGCTTGCCATGCGGGCCGCCGCCGCCGCTTCGCAGGTACATCTTGCGCGCATGGCCCGGCTTGAACCTGCCCGCGAGCGCGTCGACGATCCAGTCCATGCCCATCGAATGGCAGTCCATCCGCTGGCCCAGCGCCGGGAACAGGGTCGTCTGGTGATAGCTGTCCTCGTAAACCCAGAGTTCCTTCGGCGCCTTGATCCGGTCGTAGAAGCGGTAAACAAGCTCGACCGGACTGCGCGCATCGTATTCGCCGGTCGTGAGCAGGGTCGGCGCCGTTATGCCGCCCTCCTTGCCCTCGACGGTCATCTGGCCCACGATCCGGTCGAGCTCCTCCTCGCTCTTCGCCCCGGTGAGATAGCCGAAGAGCTGCTTGTAGCGCGGCGAGAACGTGTCGAGGATGTAGTACTTGTCGAGATAGGACGCCCAGACGCCGGCCGTCGCCTTGATGATCGGGTTGCCCAGCGCCGCGGCGGCGAGACCCCAGTGTGATCCCATGGACTGCGCGAAGACGGCGATCTTTTCGGGATCGACCTCCTTGCGGCCCTGCAGCCACTTGGCCACGGCGATCACCGCGCGCTCGTAGTTGTCCGCGGTCAGCCTGGTGCCGCGAAGATTGCTGGTGCCCTGCCCCGGTCCATCCATGGCCAGCAGGTGCATGCCGCGATCGAGGGCGTGGTTGACCTGGGGGTCCGGATACATCTCCTTGGTCATGTCGCAGCCGGGAATGAAGATGACCGCCGGCGCTTTCGGGCGGCCCTCGAGCATGTGGAAATTGCACTGGAGCTCGACGCCCTCGAAGGGGATTTCGACGCGCTCGATGGGATACGGGGCGAGCTCGATCACCTTTTCATAATTGGCGATGCAGCGCCCGTGCAGGTAGCGCTTCTCGTCGTTGGTCTCGAGCACCGGGTGCTGGGCGGCGGCGAACTGGGCGGCGGCGCGGTAGTGGAGCTCGAAGGCCGTCACCCGGTGGCCGGCGGCTTCCTCTTCCGCCGCCACGCGCTCCATGCGCTGGGCGATCCGCCCGACATGCTTCGAGATCTGGGCATGGCTCCTGACGCTTGCCGGAAGAACCCGGCCGTCGGCGTCCCAGTGGAAGACGCGGCCGGTTTCCTTGACCAGGTAATCGAAGATCCACTGCTGGCGATCGCGGTCCAGGCGCGGTGTACGCATTGTTCGATCCTCCCTGTTGGGAAAAGATTGGCTACGGAGGTCAGTGTACCCTCTGACGAGCGACGGGTGACGGGTGCGCGTCGAGGGGCGGAACAGGGGCCCCTCTGGGGATGTGACCCCCGGTGACGCGCGGAGCGGCCGACACCCTTTGCCTCAGTAACCCGCACTGAAATATCGGAGGCCGCTCCCGCGCTGCGGGGATTTTACTTCCGTCTCGCGGAGGGAAAAAAAGCTTTGCCGCCAGGGACGCGAAGAACGCCAAGGAACAATAACTAGAGCGTATCTGTGGTTCCATTTTTTGTCCTTCTTTGCGGCTTTGCGCCTTTGCGTCGAGTGTTTGCGCTGGCGGCTGACGGCTGGCGGCTCACGGGACGCTTTACCTAGGACGCCACATCTGGGACGCTTCACCTGGGACGCTGTATCTGCGAACGTAGCCTTTGCCAACGGCAGGCAAAGCTTTACCGCGGTGAGGCTTTTTTGACAACGGCGCTGACGTCTGACGACTGACGGCTCAAGGAACTCATGACAGAAGTACCGGTATTGATCGTCGGCGGCGGGCCGGTGGGCCTCACCGCCTCCATCCTGCTCTCGCGCCTCGGCGTGGCTTCGCGGCTCGTCGAGCGGCATCCCGGCACCGCATTTCACCCCAAGGCGCGCAACATCAACATGCGCACCATGGAAGTCTTCCGCCAGTGCGGCGTCGAGGATGCCGTGCGCGCGGCCGGTCTTGCCATCGATCGCACCGTGTTCCTCATCTGGGCCGAGAGCCTGGCCGGCCGGGAAATCGAGCGGCGGGTGCCGCGGCGGTCGAACACGATCGGAGAAAATTCGCCCAGCGCCGTGGGCCACTGCCTGTGCGCGCAGGACGACCTCGAGCCGGCGCTGCGCCGTTACGCCGAGGCGCTCGCCCCCGGCACGCTCGCCTTCGCCGCCGAGCTCACGCGCTTCGAGCAGGACGCGGACGGCGTCACTGCGACGGTGCGCGACGCGTCCGGCGAGAAGCGGATACGGGCGCAATACATGGTCGCCGCCGACGGCGCGCGCAGCCGCGTGCGGCCGGCGCTCGGGATCCCGCTGCGCGGCACGACCGAGGTCTACCGCAGCGTGAACGTGCTGATGCACGCGGACCTCTCGCGCTGGGTGAAGGACCGCCCGGCCGCGATTTATCTCATCCGGCAGCCGGGATTGCGTTGCACCTTCATGACCATCAACGGAGTGAACCGCTGGGGCTTTCTCATCAATCTGCCGGTCGCCGCTTCGTTCGAGCCCTACACCCCGGAGCACTGCGCCGCGGTCGCGCGCGCCGCCGCCGGGGTGCCGGACCTGGACGTCGAGATCCTCGGAGTGGATCCGTGGGTCGCCGCGTCGCTCGTGGCCGAGCGGTTCAGCGCGGGCCGCGTCTTCATCGCCGGCGACGCGGCCCATGAGATGCCGCCCACGGGCGGGTTCGGCCTCAATACCGGTGTGCAGGACGTGCACAATCTCGCCTGGAAGCTCGCCGCCGTGCTGAAGGGATGGGCCGGTCCGGCTCTGCTCGACACCTACGATGCCGAGCGCCGCCCGTGGGGACAGTTCGTCACCGACGAAGCGCTGGCGAGCGCGATCTCGATGGGGCGCGGCCAGCAGCTCGATGGCGCTTCGGGCGAGGCGCCCCAGCTAGCGCGTCCCGAGTTTCACAGCGAGCTGGGGGTCATCTTCGGCGCCAGCTACACCTCCCCCGCCGTCATCCCGGACGGCACCGATCCGCCGGTCATCGAGAATCCGGTGGCGCAGTACGTCCCGTCCGCGCGGCCGGGCGGCCGCTCCCCGCACGTGTGGCTCCAGCGCAACGGCCACCGGGTTTCGACGCACGACCTGATCGGGATGGGCTTTGCGCTCTTCGCGGGTGAGCGGGGCGCGCCCTGGCGCGAAGCGGCGCGCGCAATCTCCGCGGGGCTCGGCGTCCCGCTATCCGCGTACACGGTGGGAACGGACGCAGACGTCCGCGATCCCGAGGGGCAGTGGGCGCCGGCGTACGGCGTGGCGGCGGACGGAGCGGCGCTCGTGCGGCCGGACGGCCACGTCGCGTGGCGGCAGCGCTCGGGGGCCCGTGACCCGGAGCGGGAGCTGGAGCGGGCGCTGCGCGGCATCCTGCTGCGCGAGTGACGAGAAGCTGTCAACTGCGTCCCAGATGGGGCGTCCCAGATAGTGCGTCCCAGATGAGGCGTCCCAGATGAGGCGTCCCAGACACTGCGCCCTGCTTCCGCATCGCTGAAAAAGCTCTACGGCGAAGGGGCCGTTAACAAGAGCGCCTAATAAAATGATTCCCCTCCTGCCTGAGGGTAAGGCGGGGTACTCCCCTCCTGTCCGAG
>JBIOVQ010000253.1:0-20862 GCA_044867805.1 Burkholderiales bacterium
CCCAAGCTGCTGCGCGAGCTCAAGCCCGGCACGCGGGTGGTTTCCCACGCATTCAGCATGGGCGACTGGAAGCCCGAGCGCACGGCGGAGGTCTCCGGCACGACCGTCTACCTCTGGCGCATCCCGCAGCGCAAAACCTGACCGCCCGACCTTCCGCGGCGTCGTCTTGACCCCGCCGTGGGGCAGGAATAATCTTCCCCGCAGCACCGTTATCACAAGAGCCGCGGCCCGCAGGGCACCGGCGACGGACCCGAGGGGATACCAACACGGACGCGCGGCGCGGTCTAGTGCCACTTGCGTGCGCGGACCGCCCACCAATGCGCAGGAGGAGCCATGATCAAGCTGACCGTCAATGGAAGATCTCGCGAGGTAGACGTCGTTCCCAGCACGCCGCTGCTGTGGGTGCTGCGCGACACGCTCGGCCTCACGGGCACCAAATTCGGCTGCGGGGCGGCGCTGTGCGGCGCTTGCACCGTTCATGTGAACGGCGAACCGGTGCGCTCCTGTAACACGGAGGTGTCGCAGGTCGCGGGCAAGAGAATCACCACCATAGAAGGCCTGTCCCGGGACGGCGGACACCCGGTCCAGAAAGCCTGGATCGCCGAACAGGTGCCGCAATGCGGCTACTGCCAGTCGGGACAGATCATGTCCGCTGCGGCGCTGCTGGCGCGCAACAAGAGCCCGAGCGACGCCGACATCGAGAAGGCGATGGTGGGCCACATCTGCTCCTGTGGAACCTACAACCGCGTCCGCAAGGCGATACACGCCGCGGCGGCGACGATGAGAAAGGGGGCCTGACATGCGCGCCACAGTCAATCGGGGCCGTAGAGACTTCCTCAAGGCCGGCGCCGCCGCCGGCGGCGGGCTGGTGATCGGCCTCCACCTGCCGAACGTCGCGGGGGCGGCCGAGGGACCGGCCAAGCTCAATGCCTACGTCAAGGTCGGCACCGACAGCAGGGTGACGTTCGTGTGCGGGCAGGTGGAGATGGGACAAGGCGTGCACAACGGGCTTTCCATGCTGCTCGCCGAGGAGCTCGAAGTCGAGCTCAAGAACGTGCGCATCGAGCAGGGCGGCATCGACCCGGCGTTCGGCAACCCGCGCTACATCGGGTTCAAGGCAGTGGGCGGCTTTCAGGCCACCGGGGGGAGCTCGAGCATCCGCAATTTCGGCAACAAGGTGCGGCACGCAGGTGCGGCGGCACGCTTCATGCTGATTTCAGCGGGCGCCGAGAGAATGCAGGTATTGCGGTCGGAGTGCGTGGCCGAGAACGGCCACGTGGTTCACAAGCCCAGCGGCAGGAAGGTGTCCTACGGCGCGGTCGCGAACGATGCGGCGAGGCAGGTGGCGCCAGACGAACCGGCGCTGAAGCAGCCGTCCGAATTCAGGATCGTCGGAAAAGCGACGCCGCGCCAGGACGTGCCGCTCAAGGTCACCGGAAGAGCGATCTACGGCCTCGACGTCAAGCGCCCCGGCATGCTCGTCGCCACGGTCATGCGCTGCCCGGTGTTCGGCGGCAAGGTCAAGAGCTACAACGCCGAGCGGGCGCTCAAGGTGGCCGGCGTGAAGAAGGTGGTGCAAATCAGCTCCGGTGTCGCGGTCGTCGCCGACAGCTTCTGGGCGGCAAAGAAGGGTCGCGATGCGCTGGAAGTCACGTGGGACGAGGGGCCGCTCGCGAAGGTCAGCTCGGCCGACCTGTACAGTCAGTGGGCGGCCCTCGCCAAGGGCCCCACCGCCGCCGAGCGGCTGAAGACGGGCGACGTCGCCGCGGCGCTGGCGGGAGGCGCAAAACGGGTGGAGGCGGCCTACGAGCTCCCCTTCCTCGCGCACGCCTGCATGGAGCCCATGAACGCAACCGCGCACTTCAAGGGCGATTCGTGCGAGATCTGGGCCTCGACCCAGGCGCAATCGTGGAACCAGCATGCGGTCGCCCAGGCGACCGGCCTGCCGCCCAAGGCGGTCACGGTGCACACGACCTATCTCGGGGGCGGTTTCGGACGGAGGCTCGAGAGCGACTACGTGGTCGAGGCGGCCGAGACTTCGCGCGCCGCGGGCAACGTGCCGGTGAAGGTGGTTTGGACGCGCGAGGACGATCTGCAGCACGACTTCTACCGCCCGGCTTCGCACAACGTCCTGCAGGCCGCGCTCGGCGCGGACGGCATGCCGACGGCGTGGCGCCACCGCATCGTGGGAACGTCCATCCTGCAGTACTTCAAGACCTTCGGGCACTTTCTGCGCAAGGACGGCCACGACCCCACCTCCACGCAGGGCGCCGGGGACTACTTCCCGTACGACATCCCCAACGTGCTCGTGGACTACGTGAACAACAACCAGGGGGTGCCATCCGGATTCTGGCGTTCGGTCGGCAACACGCAGAACGGCTTCATCCTGGAGAGCTTTGTCGATGAGCTGGCGCACGCGGCCGGCAAGGACCCGTACCAGTACCGGCGCCAGCTCTTCGGGAAGCCGCATGCGGCGCGGCTGCGCGCGGTGCTCGACCTCGCGGCGGAGAAGGCGGGATGGGGCAAGTCCTTACCCGCCGGCGTGCATCGCGGGATCGCGGCGCATTTCGCCTACGGCGGCTACTGCGCGCAGGTCGCGGAGGTGTCGGTGGCGAAGGACGGGAAGGTCAAGGTGCACCGCGTGGTGGCGGCGATCGACTCGGGCTGGGTGGTCAACCCCGACATGGTGCGATACCAGGTCGAAGGCGCGATCTACTACGGCCTCAACGCCGCGCTCTACGGCGAGATCACCATCCGCAACGGGCGCGTCGAGCAGTCGAACTTCAACGACTACAAGATGGCGCGCATGGACGAGATGCCGAAGGTCGAGGTGCACATACTGGAAGGCAAGGGCGAGCAGGGCGGCGCCGGGGAGCCCGGCACCAATCCGATCTCGCCCGCGGTGTGCAACGCCATCTTCGCCGCGACTGGCAAGCGCATCCGCAAGCTACCCATCAAGCCGGAGATGCTGCGCACCTAGCCGCGTCTTGTCCGGGGCGAATCGAGCGGGGCGGGTATCCGCCCCGCTTTTTTTGCGCGCCCGCTCAGCAACAATCCTGGTGGTGGCGCCTGATGACACTGACTACCTCGTCCGGCTCGCGCTTCCACCAGTTGCGGGCGGAGCCCTACGCATACGGGCATCCGGGTTCTCGAGCTCTACCACATGTGGCGCGCCCCTCCCGTGCGGCCGTGACAAAACCCAGATACGAGATGCGGGATGCGAGATAACAGCTTGATGGAACATCCCGTATCCCGTATCCCGTATCCCGGATCGCGAGGTTGACCGGCGTTCATCGGCGGTTGCATTCGGGTTTTCCGCTATGCGGCCTATTGACCCGCCCCGGGGGGCGGGAATAGGATTTTTCCCCATCATCCCGGCATGCCAGAGGAGGCCTCATGGTCCAAATCAACGTCAACGGAAAATCCCAGCGGGTGGACGTCGAGCCCGGGACGCCCCTGTTGTGGGTGCTACGGGACGTGCTGGGGCTGACAGGCACCAAGTACGGCTGCGGCATCGCGCAGTGCGGAGCCTGCACGGTGCACGTGAACGGGGAGCCCATGCGCTCCTGCTCGCTGCCGGTGTCCGCGGCCGCGGGCAAGCGCATCACCACCATCGAGGGCCTGTCCGCGGATTCGTCGCATCCGCTGCAGAAAGCGTGGATCGCCGAGCAGGTGCCCCAGTGCGGCTACTGCCAGTCGGGGCAGATCATGCAGGCGGCGGCGCTGCTCGCGAAGAATCCGGACCCGTCGCGCGGCGACATCGTGAAGCACATGAACGGCAACATCTGCCGCTGCGGCACCTACCATCGCATCATCGCCGCCATCCAGCGCGCAGCGAAGGAGGCATAGCCCATGGATACAACCCGCAAGTCCGGATTCGATGTTTCGCGCCGCCGCTTTCTCCAGGGCGCCGGCGGACTCACATTCTGCATCGCGATCGGCACCGACGGCATACGCCTCGTGCCGGAGGCGCAGGCCTCCACGGCGCGCTCCGTCAACGCGTGGGTCCGCATCGCGCCCGACGGCATGGTGACGATCCTGAGTCCCGGCGCCGAGATGGGGCAGGGCTCGATGACGTCGCTGCCGCTCATCGTGGCGGAAGAGATGGATGCCGACTGGTCGAAGGTGGCGATCGAGTGGGCGCCGGCCGATGCCGGGGTCTACGGCTATACCATGAACAACAACCGCATGATGGCGATCGTGGGCAGCCGGGCGGTGATGCTGTACTTCAACCAGCTGCGGGTGGCCGGCGCGCAGGTGCGCAAGGTGCTGGTCGCGAACGCGGCGCAGAAGTGGGGTGTGGACCCGGCATCGCTCAAGACGGAGCCGGGCTACGTCGTGGACCCGGCCGCGGGCCGGCGCATGAGCTACGGCGAGATCGCGGCATCCGGCACGGTCCCCGCCACGCTCCCGGCCGTGGACAAGGGCGAGCTCAAGGACAAGAGCCAGTTCCGGCTCATCGGCAAGTCCGTGCCGCGCCGCGATATTCCGGCCAAGGTGAACGGCACGGCGCAGTACGCGATGGACGTGCGCCTGCCAGGGATGGTTTACGCGACCTCGCGGCATACGCCCGTGCATGGGGGCGAGCCCGAGAGCTGGAACGAGGACCGGGTGAAGGGCATGAGCGGCGTGATTGGCGTCGTGCGCCTGCCCGACGGCGTTGCCGTGCTCGCCGACAGCCTGCCGCACGCGCTCGCGGCGCGCGGCGCGCTCGAAGTGAAATGGAAGCCCGGCAAGGCGGAGGGATTCGATTCGGTGAAGGCCCTGGAAGACACCTACGCCAAGGTGCACGCGGATCCCGCCGCCAGGAAGCAGACGCTCGATTCGAAGGGGGACGTAAAGGCCGCTTTCGGTTCCGCGGACAGGACCTACAAGTCGGAATACCGCAGCGACTACGGCTATCACGCGCAGATGGAGCCCTTGAACGCCGTGGCGCGCTTCAACGCCGCGGGCGACCACGTGGAGGTCTGGGAGGGCACCCAGGCGCCGGACGTGTCCCGCGGCAGGATCGCCAGGGCGCTCGGCTTCAAGCCCGGGCAGGTCACCCTGCACCAGTGCTTCATGGGTGGCGGCTTCGGCCGCCGGACGCTGGGCGACTACGGCACGGAAGCGGCCCTCATCGCCCGGGAAGCGCGCAAGCCGGTGAAGCTGGTGTGGACGCGCGAGGAGGACCTGGGCTACGGCATGTTCCGTCCGGAGGCCTACCAGTGCCTGGAGGCGGCGCTCGACAAGGACGGCAAGGTTGCTGGCTGGCAGCATTGCGTGGTTGGCGACGGCGGCGTGCTGCTCGCGACCGGCATCAAGATCCCCTACTACCAGGTCCCCAACCAGCACATCGAGATGCGCGGCGTGCCCCATGGCGTGCGGCTCAAGCACTGGCGGGCGGTCGGGCATGTCTTCAACGTGTTCGCGATCGAGTCGTTCGTGGACGAGATGGCGGCGGACCTGGGCATGGACCCGGTGGATTTCCGCTTCCAGCGCATGTCCATCTCGCCGCGCGCGCGGGCGGTCTTCGAGAAGGCCGCGCAGATGTCGGCCTGGAAGGCGCCGCGGCCGGCGGGCCGGGCGCTCGGTATTTCCATCAGCGAGCGCTCGGGTTCTCTCGGCGCCGGCGTTGCCGAGATCTCGCTCGACCGCGCCAGCGGCAGGATCCGGGTGCACAAGGTATGGGTGGCCGTGGACGGCGGCCTGGTCGTGCAGCCCGCGGCGGCGCAGGCCAACGTCGAAAGCGGCATCATCTACGGGCTCTCGAGCGTGCTGCACGAGCGCGTGACGCTGAAAGGCGGCGTCGTCGAGCAAAGCAACTTCCACGACTACCACGTGGAGCGCATGTCCGACACGCCGGAGGAGCTGCATGTCGAGTTCGTCGACCGCGACGCGGCGCCGAGCGGTCTCGGCGAGATCGGCAATCCGTGGGTCGCCGCGGCGGTGGCCAACGCCTTCTACCGGCTTACGGGCAAGCGGCTGCGCCACATGCCGTTTACTCCGGCACGGGTGCTCGAAACGCTCAAAGCCTGATTCGTTGTCCCGGTAACGATCGGAAGGAGAGGCCGCGATTCCGCGGCCTTTTTCTTGTCGGCATCGGCTTCCCGTGGTACGTCCCGGTGCCGCGCGCGCATGACGCGGTGCAGCGTGAAGGGGAGGGGCTGCGGTGGGCGCTCGCCATCAAGCGGGGTTCCGCACAGTGGACTCGCGCGTTGTAACGGGCACGACGCGGCGCTAAGATTTCCGTCCCCGCTCGCCGCGTGACGAAGCGTCAGATGCCGCCCTGGGGTGACCTGTTCAAGGCCGAGTGCATCGACGCGCTGTGGGCGTACGTGATGGCCGGGGAAAGGCCACAGCGCGATGCAACCCCAGAGCTACCCTCAAACGGCCGTTGCGCTGCACTGGGCGCTGGCAGCAGTGATCTTCATCCTCTACGGACTCGGCTGGTACATGGTGGGCATCCCGAAGGGCACCCCGCCGGTGGCTTACTACTACAATCTGCACAAGTCGATCGGCATCGTCGCCGCGCTGCCGATCGCGTGGCTGATTCTCTGGCGGGCCACGCATGTTCCTCCGCCGCTGCCGGGCTCGCTGCCCGCCTGGCAGGTGCGGGCGGCGCATGTCAATCACCTGCTGTTCTATATCTGCCTCGTGGTGCTGGTCGTGAGCGGCTTCATCGAGTCGAATTTCACCAGGTTCGGCATCAGGTTCTTCGGCTATCCGCTGCCCAGGCTGTTCCTGGAAGACAAGAGCCTCTACTGGATATTCAACCGCATCCATGTTTACACCTCTTATTTTTTCGCGGCCTTGGCGGCGGTTCACATTGCCGCCGCGCTGAAGCACCTGCTTGTTAATCGCGACCGGGTGTTCCACCGCATGTGGTTCGGGAGATCATCATGATGAATCCATGGATCAGTTGTCTGCTGCTGGGCACCGCTATCGCGGCGGCGCCCGTCTGGGCCGGGCTCGCCCTGGTGGGCAACGAGAACGGCGGCACGATCTCACTGATCGACACCGTCAAGGACGAAGTCGTCGGCGAGATCAAGACCGGCGGCAAGCCGCGCGGCACGGCGATCCACGCGGCGCGCAAGCTCGCGTACGTATCCGACCAGCCGAACAATGCTCTCCTGGTGATCGACCTCGAGAAGCGCGCCGTGGTGAAGAAAATCGACCTCGGCGAATCGCCCGAGGGCGTGTACATCTCGCCGGACGGAAAGCTCGTCAACGCCTCGGTCGAGCTCACCAACAGCGTCGTCTTCATCGACACGGCAAGCGGCGAAGTCGCGTTCCGGATCAAGATCAAGGGGGAGAATCCCGAGCACGCGGTGTTCTCTCCGGACGGCCGCTTCGTCTATGTCAGCGCCGAGGAGGACGACAAGCTCGAGGTCATCGACGTCGCGGCGCGCAAGCTGGTGGCGCAGCTCACCGTGGGAACGCGCCCGCGGGGCATCGCCTTCACCCCGGACGGCACCAAGGCCTACGTCGCCTGCGAGCGCGCCGATACCGTGTACGTGCTGGACGCGCGAGAGCACCGAATCCTGCGCACCATCAAGGCGGGCCTGCGCTCGAACGGCCTCACCATGCATCCCGACGGCAAGCGCCTCTATCTCAGCAACGGCGGAGACCATAACGTCATGGTGATCGACACCGCCGCTGACAAGGTCGTGGCGACGATACCGGTGGGCCAGCGCCCCTGGAACATGGCCATAACACGCGACGGCGCCAAGCTCTACGTTGCGAACGGCCGGTCGAACAGCGTATCGGTGATCGACACCGCGAAGAACGCGGTGATCAAGACCATTCCGGTCGGCAAGACGCCGTGGGGCGTGCACATCCTCGAATAAGACGCCAGCCGCCGGCCGGTGGTCAACCCGCTCTGTTCGAACCCGCACTGACAACTGACGGCTGACTGCTGACGGCTCGCGGGTCAGACGACCGCGAAGTTGCGCATCATCATGCCGTCCTCGTGCTCCAGGTTGTGGCAGTGGAACATGTAGCGCTGGCGGCCGCGGAACGCCGGCTCGTCCGGGAGGGCGAAATCGACCGCAAGCCACACGGTCTCGTTCGGCCATACCACGACCGTATCCTTGACGCCGAAGTCGGTGGACAGGCGCCCGGAGCCCTGTTCCGCGAGAGCGCGTGCCGGGCCGAAGGTGCCGCGGCGCCGCAAAACGCGGAAACCGAATCCGTGCAGATGCATCGGGTGCGGCATCGAGATCGGGCTGTTGCGGATCTCCCAGACTTCGCGCGCGCCGCGACCGACGGAGAACGCGACCTCGTCTGATCGGTAGGGCGTGTTGTCGATCAGAAAGCCTGCCTGCTCGTCGAAGTCCAGCCGCATGCTCCGCGGCGCAGCATCGGTCGCGGCTGCCGCTTCAGGAAGCGTTGATAGCCGCGCCGGCAGCGGCGGAGCCGCCGCCGGTGCTCCGCCGGCACGCAGGGTGAACAGCGCAAGGTCCGCCCCATCGGGCAGGTGGTCGGCGGCCCCGCTGGCGACCGCGGCAGTGCAGACTTTCTCGGCCGCGAGCGGCGGATAGCGCCCGCGGGCGGGATGCGAGTGCGCAAGCGCGCCGCCGCGCACCTGGTGACGGGGGTCGAACGCCAGGCTTACGGCGGCGATTTCCCCGCGGCCCGAAACGTCGATCGCAACATCCACGCGTTCGGCGGGATGGACGAACACGCGGTCAAGGGCGATCGGAGCGGCGAGCAGTCCGCCGTCGGTGCCCAGCAGGTGGAACGGAATGTTGGCGGCGCCGTCACGACCGCTTTCCCGGAATGCAAGCAGCAGACCGCGCGCATTGCAGGCGTTGAGCAGTTGCAGCCGCACCCAGCCGTGCGCGACCGGCAGCGTGGCGTCGAGCGCTCCATTGACCAGCGCGCGGTTGCCGAACCAGCCGTGCAGGCAGTCGGCCGCGGAGGGCGCGTAGGGGCGCAGCACGCCACCGGCGACGCGCACGTCGGCCACCGCGAGCGCGAGCCGGTTCGCGGGGACGAGCGCGAGCGCGGCGTCGAGCGCGGCGTCCTCGGGGTCGCTGACAACCAGCAGGCCCGCCAGCCCTGCATGGACCTGCTCGGCCGTGAACCCATGCGGGTGCGCGTGAAACCAGTAGAGCCCGGCGCGGTTCCTTACCTCGAAGGAGAGCGTCTTGCTCGCCCCCGGCTCGATCGCGTCGAACCCGGCGCCATCCTGCGCTTCGGGCAGCGTGAGGCCGTGGAAATGGACGGTAGTGGGCTGCGGCAGCCGGTTCTCGATCACGGCGTCGACGCGGTCCCCGCGCCGCGCCACGAGTACCGGATAGGGCACTGTCCGCCCGCCCAGGTCGGCGGTGTAACGGCAGCGGCCGGAGACGGGATCCACGCGCTCGACGATCAGCCGCCGGACGGCGCTCAAGGGCGTGACAACGCCTCCGGCCGGCGCGGGCAGGGACGTTGCGGCAATTCTGTTTGGGAAACGCGAGCAGGCCGCTGCGCCGGCAGCAGCAGCGCTGACCCCAAGAAAGCGGCGCCGGTTCAAGAGGGATCGGCCGTAAGGTGCCTTACGCCAAGACGATACCAGTAAGCAGACGCTTTGCTCAAAGAATATTCAGCCCGCATGTCCCCGTCGCCGGCGGTCGCGCCCCCCCTCAAAATCCTTCTGGCGCCGGCCAGTCATGCAGCATGCGGGCTAGCGCAGCCCGGCGAGGTAGTGGCCGAGATCCTCGATGTCGCGCTCGGACAGGGTTTTCGAAACGCTCGCCATGTTGCCCGCATCGTTGGTGCGGCGGTAAGCCTTGAAGTCCTTCAACTGCTTGACGGTGTACTGGTAGTGCTGGCCGGCGACGCGCGGGATCTCGTTCTGGCCCAGGAATCCCCCCAGGTGGCACATGGTGCACAGGGTTTCTTCGGCTTTGGCCTTGCCGCGCCTGGCGCGCGCCTCGTTGACCTTGAAGTCCGGGGGGCGCGGCCGTTGCGCGGCGAAGAATGCCGACAGATCGAGCATGTCGTTGCGCGAAAGTTTCGCGACGAACGGGTCCATGGCGGGCTCCTTGCGGCGCCCTTCCTGGAAGTCCTTGAGCTGAAGGTAGGTGTAGCGCGCCGTCTGCCCGGCCAGGATCGGGAACTGCGGATTGGTCGAGTTCCCGTTCGGGCCATGGCAGGCGATGCAGGCTTCCGCCTTCTTGCGGCCGGCCTCGATGTCCTGCGCCTGCGCGGCGCAGCAGAAGAGCAGGGCGAGCCCCGTGATCGGGCCCGTCAGGCTCCGAATCGGCATCACGGCTCCTTTCGCAAAAAAATAGGCCGCCCGGGGGCGGCCTGTTTCCCCGCTGCTGCAGCGCTCAGTCGCCGAGCGTGTAGACGAACACGCTGTTGCCGCGCTTGAAGTCGAGCTGCGTATTGCCGCCGCAGCCCATGGCGATGTACTGCTTCTTGCCGACCATGTAGGACACCGGCATGGCGTTGGCGCCCGCGCCGCAGTTGAAGCTCCACAGCCTTTTGCCGCTCTTCGCGTCGAGGGCGTTGAAACTGCCGTTGCCTTCGCCGAAGAACACCAGCCCGCCGGCGGTGGCGAGCGCGCCGCCGATCAGCGGCTGCTCGGTGTCGTACTTCCACGCCATCTTGCCGGTATCGACGTTGACCGCCGCGAGGCGGCCCCACTGCTTCTCGCTCGGTATCGCCTTGAACGCGCCGCCCAGCCACAGCTTGGAGCCGCCCGGGTACTTCGCGGCCTCGACGTGGTAGGTCATCGGCTGGTGCAGGTTGAGCACGTAGGCGAGGCGGGTCTCCGGGCTGAACGCCATCGGCGACCATTCGACGCCGCCGTTGGCGCCGGGCAGCATGCGCGCACCCTGCGCGGTGGGCAGCACCCACATGTTCTCCTGCGGGATCATGGCCTCGGAGAAGCGGATCAGCCTGCCGGTTGCGCGCTCATGCACATAAACGTGGCCGGTCTTGCCGCCGTGGATCGCCGCCGGGACCATCTTGCCGCCCTTGTCCTTCACGTCGATGAGGATCACCGGGCTGACCGCGTCGAGGTCCCAGACGTCGTGCGCGATGTACTGCGAGTGCCATTTATAGGTGCCCTTGTCGAGATCGACGGCGACCATCGAGTTGGTGTAGAGGTTGTCGCCCGGGCGCTCCGCCCCGTAGAGGTCGGGGGAGGGATTGCCGACGACGAAGATGACCGTGCGCGTTTTCAGATCGACCGCCGGGTTCATCCATACGCCGCCACCGAGCGTCTGCCAGAACGAGCTGTCCTTGGCGAACTGCTTCTTCTCGGCCGCGATGTCGCGCTTCATGTTGCGCCCGGTCGCGTCGTTGACTGCCCATACGCCCTCGTGGCCCTTCTCGGGGATGGTGTAGAACGTCCACAGCAGCTTGCCGGAGCCGGTGTCGAAGGCCTTGACGAAGCCGCGCACGCCGTACTCGCCGCCGTTGGTGCCGATGAGCACCTTGTTGTCGATCACCGTGGGCGCCATGGTTTCGCTGTAGCCTTTCTCCGGATCGGCGATCTGCGTCTCCCACAGCAGCTTGCCGGTCTTGGCGTCGAGCGCCACCATCTTGGCGTCCAGCGTGCCCATGAACAGCCTGCCCCCGGAGATCGCGACGCCGCGGTTGTTGGGGCCGCAGCAGAAGGTGGTGACCGGTCCCATCTTGTGCTTGTAGTGCCAGAACTGCTTGCCGGTCACCGCGTCGATCGCGTAGACGTGGTTGAACGAGGTGGTCAGGAACATGACGCCGTCCACCACGATCGGCGCGGTTTCCATCGATTCCAGGACCTCGGTCTGGAATACGAATGCCGGCCGCAGCTTCGCCACGTTGCCGGCGTTGATCTGCTTGCCCGGGTAGTAGCGCGTCTGCGCGTAGTCGCCGTTCGTGTGCAGCCAGTTCGCGCTGTCACGAGCCGCTTTGTTCAATTGCTCCTGGGACACGTTGATCACCTTCGGTACGCCGCTACCGGTCGTGGCAGGCTTGGCTCCCTTGACTTCCTGCGCCAGCGCCGCACCCGACACAAACACCAGGCATCCGAGCAACGCGCCGCAACGCGCGAGAATGTGAGTGAGGGTTTTCATTGACTGCTCCTTGGTTGTTTCGACACAGCGGGGGAACAAGTGCAGGGCGGAGGCCAAACCGCGACGCACTCGCATCCCTTTACCGGAATTCATTCTCCGGGACTGCTGCTATTATTATTAACGCGATTCTTGCAGGCTACAATGCGCGGCTTGCAAGGCGATGCCCGTATCACAGTACGGACCCGTCTGAACGGGGGGTGCTGCGGCGCGGAAGGAAGATCCGCCGGCGCAGCGCTCCGAGCTGCCGGCCGTCGCTTGGAGAGGAGGAGATTGTGAAGGGCCTGGCGCTGCTGGGATTGCTATTCGCAGTGTTTCCCATTGCTGCGTTGCCGCAAACAGCCAATATCAACTCCGATATGTTGCTGGCGGCGCGCAAGGGCAGCGAGGCGACCGTGAAGGCGTTGCTCGACCAGGGCGCGAGCGTGAACTCGCGCAATCGCCTCGGGGACACCCCGCTCATGATCGCGGCGAAAAACGGCCACACCGCCATGGGCCTGATGCTGATCGAGCGCGGCGCCGACGTGAACATCCGCAACCTGTCGGGCGTTTCGCCGCTGATGGCTGCCGCCTTCGAAGGCAACCTGCAACTGGTGCAGGCGCTGCTCGCGCGCCGGGCCGACGTCGCCCCCGTCGACCGGGTGAAAAAGACAGCCGCGATCTACGCCGCGGGCAACGGCCATGCCGAGGTGCTGCGCGTGCTGCTCGACGCCGGGGTCGACGTCAACGCGCGTTACGACAACGATCTCACGGCACTGATGTGGGCGGCGGCTTACGGGCGCGATGAGGCAGTGAAGCTACTGCTGGGACGTGGCGCCGACATCAACGCTCGCGACAACCGCGGCAAAACCGCGGCGGCGATGGCCGAGGAGGGGGGGCACCGCACCACCCTCAAGCTCCTGCGAAACAAGTAGAACAGGGCGAGCAGTGACGTGACTAGAACCTGTCTCCAAAATCAAGAAAGGTAGTGGTTGCATTCTTGTTTTTGAGACAGCTTCTAGCTGTGGCCGGGTGGCTTGCGCTCGGGAGCCTGAGGGGGGCTGACTGACTCGCCCGGTACCACGGCCGCGACCGGGTCGCTGGCCGGGAAGGTTTCTTTCAAGCCCGCTTCGAGCGCACGCTCCGCCTTGTCTGCGGGGCGGAGAGGCTTCTTGGGCGGGCGATTCTTGGGCAAATGCAGTGTTGCCATGGATGCTCCGTGATTGCAGGACCTACGCCCGGTACGACCGCGCCCGGTGCGCGGGGTTTCAGCAATCTTGGAGGGTGGTTTTGCCCCGGGGTGTCGGGGAACGGCTACAGCGACAGCGGAGCCGTTACGACCTCTTCGGAATGTAGAGGTCGGTGATCGACCCTTCCGCGATCTCGGCGGAGAAGAAGACGGTCTCGGACAGCGTCGGGTGCGGGTGGATGGTGAGGCCGATATCGGCTGCATCCGCCCCCAGCTCGAGCGCCAGCACGGCCTCGGAGATCAGCTCGCCGGCGTTCACTCCGACGATCGCCGCGCCCAGCAGGCGGTGCGTGGTCTTGTCGAACAGGAGCTTGGTCATGCCCTCGTCGCGATCCATCGCCAGCGCGCGCCCGCTCGCCGCCCACGGGAACGCCGCTTTCTCGTAGTCGGCGCCGCGCGCCTGGAGCTGGGTCTCGGTCTCGCCCATCCACGCGATTTCGGGGTCGGTGAACGCCACCGATGGGACCGTGCGCGCGTCGAAATAAGCCTTGTGCCCGGCGGCGACCTCGGCCGCGATCTTGCCTTCGTGCGACGCCTTGTGCGCGAGCATGGGCTCGCCGCAGATGTCGCCGATGGCGTGGATGTGCGGCACGTTGGTGCGCAGTTGCTTGTCGACCGGGATGTAGCCGCGCTCGTTGACGTTGACGCCCGCTGCCTGCGCGTTGATCTCCTTCCCGTTCGGCCGGCGCCCCACCGCCATGAGCACGCCGTCAAAGACCTCCGGCTTGGGTGCGCCTGCGCCGTCGTAGGCGACCTTGAGCCCGTCTTTCTGTGCCTCGATCTTCGCGACTTTGGTCTTGAGCAGGATCTTCTCGTAGCGCTTCTCGATCCGCTTCGCGAGCGGGCGCACGACGTCCTTGTCGGCGCCGGGGATGAGCGAGTCCATCAGCTCCACGACGGTGATGCGCGCGCCCAGCGCGTCGTACACCGTCGCCATCTCGAGGCCGATGATGCCGCCGCCGATCACCAGCAGCCGTTTCGGCACTTCGGCGATCTCGAGCGCGCTGGTGGAGTCGATCATGCGCTTGTCGTCGTACGGGAAACCGGGGATGCGTGCGATGGAGGACCCGGCCGCGATGATGCAGGCGTCGAAGGAAATGGTCTTCGCGCCGTTGGGCGTCTCGACGCGCAGCGTGTGCGGCGAGGCGAACTGGCCCTTGCCCTGCACGACTTCCACCTTGCGCTGCTTCGCCAGACCAGCGAGCCCCTTTGTAAGCTTCGCGACGACGCCGGACTTCCACGCGCGGAGTTTCTCCAGGCTGACCTTGGGCTTGCCGAACTCGATGCCGGCGTGCGCGACCTCGCCGGCCTCGGTCAGCACCTTGGCGATATGGAGCAGGGCCTTCGATGGGATACAGCCGACGTTGAGGCATACGCCGCCGAGCGTCGGAAAGCGCTCGACCAGCACTACCTTCTTGCCCAGATCCGCGGCGCGGAACGCCGCCGTGTAGCCGCCGGGCCCGGCGCCCAACACGAGCACCTCGGCGTGGAGGTCGCCCCGAACCCCCCCTGCCGTCCCCCCCTTCGTAAGGGGGGGAGATTCAGGGGGCGTGACCGGCGGGGTCGGGCGGGCGGGGGCTCTCGTCTCTTCCGTCCCTCCCTTGACCCCCCCACTATCCCCCCCCTGATAAGGGGGGGACGAAAGGGGGGGTTCCAACGTCAGGATCAGCGAGCCCTCCGAGACCTTGTCGCCCTTCCTGATCCTGAGTTCCTTCACCACGCCGGCCTGCGGCGCCGGCACGTCCATCGTCGCCTTGTCCGACTCCAGCGTGATGAGGGGATCCTCCTTCTTCACGCTGTCGCCCGGCTTCACCAGCACCTCGATCACCGGGATGTTCTTGAAGTCCCCGATGTCGGGAACTCTTATCTCAACGAGATCGGCCATACGGCGCGCCTAGATACTTGACGCAAAGACGCAAAGACGCAAAGGGGTTCCAATATTAATACTTCTTTGCGCCTTCGCGCCTTTGCGTCGAAGGGTTTGACGTTACTTCCTGATCTGCCCGGTGCCGAGCACCACGTACTTGAGGGAAGTCAATCCCTCGAGCCCGACCGGGCCGCGCGCGTGCAGCTTGTCGGTCGAGATGCCGACCTCGGCGCCCAGGCCGTACTCGTAGCCGTCGGCGAAGCGCGTGGAGGCGTTCACCATCACCGAGCTCGAATCCACCTCGCGCAGGAAGCGCTGCGCGCGCGCCTTGTCCCGCGTGACGATGGCGTCGGTGTGCTGCGAGCCGTAGCTCGCGATGTGGTTGATCGCCTCGTCCAGGTCCTTTACCACGCGCACCGACAGGATGGCGTCGAGGTATTCCGTGTACCAGTCGTCCTCGGTGGCGGGTTTCATCTGCGGGACTATCCTGCGCGATTCTTCGTCGCCGCGCAGCTCGATGCCCTTATCGAGGTAAATCCGGGAGAGCGGCGGCAGCACCTTGCCCGCGATGCCGCGCGCGACCAGCAACGTTTCCATCGTGTTGCAGGTCCCGAGCCGCTGCGTCTTGGCGTTGTCGGCGATGCGGATCGCCTGCTTGAGGTCGGCTTTGTCGTCGATGTAGGTGTGGCAGACCCCATGGAGGTGCTTGATCATCGGGATGCGCGATTCGCGCATCAGCCGCTCGATCAGGCTTTTCCCCCCGCGCGGCACGATCACGTCCACGTAGTCGTGCATCGTGATCAACTCGCCCACCGCGGCGCGGTCGGCAATCTCGACCACTTGTACCGCCGTCTCCGGCAGCCCGGCGCTTTTCAGCCCGTCGCGCACGCAGGCAGCAATCGCCTGGTTGGAATGGATCGCCTCCGAGCCGCCGCGCAGGATCGCCGCGTTGCCCGACTTGATGCACAGGCCGGCGGCGTCCGCCGTGACGTTGGGGCGCGATTCGTAAATGATGGCGACCACCCCGAGCGGCACGCGCATCTGGCCGACGCGGATGCCGGAGGGCCGCTTGCGCAGCCCGCTGATCCGCCCGATGGGGTCGGGCAGAGCGGCAATCTGGCGCAGGCCGTCCGCCATCGCGGCGATCACCCTGGGCGTGAGGGTGAGGCGGTCGACCATCGCCGCGTCCAGGTTCTGCGATTTCGCCGCCGCGAGATCGCGCGCATTGGCCTCGAGCAGGCTCTTGCGGTCGCGCTCGATCGCCGCCGCCATTGCCTTCAGCGCGCGGTTCTTGGTCGCGGTGTCGGCCCTGGCGACCAGGCGCGCGGCCGCGCGCGCCTGCCTGCCGACGCCGTGTATGTAGGTCTGGACATCCATCGGGACTCCGCAAGGAATCAATCGGATCCAGGTCCGATTGATTCCTTGAACAAAACCGCCCCCAAGCGTTTGGCGGGGGAAAACCGGAGACGCGGCACTGGCATCCAAGCCCCTTCCCATAGTGGACGAGGAATGGTGACCTCGAACAGCTTCATCAAAAATCCTTGGGCGGTTTTGCTTCAGCAGCCTGTCGCGACTTCGTGCGGCAGGCTGCTCAGAACAGCGCCGGCTGATTTCGTTCCGCCGCGCTCGCGGCCGCGGCCATTTTACCCCGTTTCGCTACGGGCTTCGCCGGCGCCGACGCGGCGAACCTCAGGGCGAGCTGCAGCAGCTCGTCCCACACGTCGCCGCGGATCAGGCCCTTCACCATGCGGTCGACTCGCGCCGCGTGCAGGATCCCTGCCTCGACCTGCTCGCGCGAGTAGCGGCGAAGGTTCTGCTGCATCAGCGCCTGGTGGTTTGAGCCCCACACTCTCAGGTCGCGCCACATCTGGGACGGCGTCTTGCCGGCGGCCAGCGCTTCCAGCACGCGGCCGATGGTGCGGATCTCCTCGGCGATGGCCCACAGCACGAGGGGCGGCGCGGTGCCCTCGCTCTTCAAGCCGTCGATCATGCGGGCGAGGCGCAGCACGTCGCCTTCGAGCAGGGCCTCGCCGAGGTTGAACACGTCATAGCGCGCCACGTCGAGCACGGCTTCGTGCGCCTGCTCATGGGCGATAGCGCCGGACGGAAACAGCAGCGCGAGCTTCTGCACCTCCTGGTGCGCCGCCAGGAGATTGCCCTCGACCCGGTCGGCGATGAAGTCGAGCGTGTCGCGGTCCGCTTCCTGGTTCTGCGCCCGCAGCCGCCCCGCGATCCAGTCGGGAAGCGCCTTGCGGGTGACCGCCTTGGCCTCGACCGCGACGCCCGCGCGCTCCAGCGACTCGAACCAGGCGGCCTTCTGCGTCCGCCACTCGATGCCCGGCAGCTGCACCAGGGTGAGCGTGTCGGGGGGCAGTGCCTCGCAATAGCGCTGCAGCGCCTCCGCGCCCTCGTTCCCGGGCTTGCCGGTGGGAATGCGCAGCTCGAGGATGCGGCGCGTGGCGAACAGGGACTGCGAGCTGCCCGCGAACGCGAGCTCGCTCCATCTGAAGCCGGAATCGGCGGTGAGGACCTGGCGCTCGGTATAGCCGTCGGCGCGGGCGCGCGCCCGGATGCGGTCGGCGGCCTCCAGCGCCAGCAGCTCTTCGTCGCCGAACACGGCGTAGAGCGGCTTGAAGTCCCGCGCGAGGTGCTGCTGCAGCTGCTCGGTGCCTATCCGCATCAGTCGTGAATAGTGAATCGTGAATCGTGAATCGTCAACCCGGCGATCCGCTTGCTCAACGATTAACCATTCACCATTTACGATTCACGAGCACCTAGGATTTCAGCTTCGTGCCCTGCAGGCGCCGCACGAGCTGCTGGACCGCGTCATCGCGCATGTTGCGGTAGAGCAGGGCTTCTTCCCCTTCCTTGGACAGGGCCGAATCGTCCCGGTAGGAAAAGTCGCGCCTCAGCAGGATCTCGCTCGCCGGGATGTGCTCGCGTTTCTTTCCGTCGGTGAGCCGGAACAGGACGCGGTATCTCAGCTCGTATTCCGCTACCCGCCCGCCGCCCGTGAGCGACAGGATCTGCCTCTCCTGCAGCTCGTTGATGATCTGCAGGATGACCTCGGCCTCGCCCGGCTTCTCGGCGACCCTCGTGCTGCTGCCGGAACGCACCGCGCGCTTGATCTGCTGGGCGAGGAGCGATCTCGGGGCAGCCTGGACGTAAATGGACTCGAAGGGCAACTCCGCGACGCCGCGCAGCTGGAAGCCGCAGGCGGCGACGAGCAGCGTCGCCGCGAGAAGGATGAAGGATGAAGGATGAAGGATGACCCGCGCCCGTCCGTTCCATTTCCACGAGCGCGTGCCGGCCATATCACACCACTACGTTGACGAGGCGGCCAGGAACGACAACGACTTTCTTGACCGCCTGGCCGCTGACGTGCTTCTGCACCGCCGGGTCGGCGAGCACGATGGTCTCGATCGCTTTCGAATCGGCGCCGCGCGGAACGCGCACGTCGCCGCGCTTCCTGCCGTTCACCTGGACCACGAGCTCGATCTCGTCCTCGATCAGGGCCGCGGGGTCGTGCTCGGGCCACTTCTCCTTGAGTATGTCCGCGCCGAAATCGAGCTCACGCCACAGATGGTGCGAGACATGAGGGGCTATCGGGTAAAGCAGCCGCAGCAGGATCCTGAGACCTTCCGGGGCCACGTCGTCATCTACCCCGGACAGGCGATCCAGCGCATTCAGTATCTTCATCGCCGCGGAGGCGACCGTATTGAACTGGTACTTGCCGAGGTCGTAATTCGCCTGCTTGAGCACCGAATGGATCTCGAGGCGCGTGGCCCTCTTCTCAACGGGGGCGACCGCAGCACCCCCGCCGCTCTGGAATCTTACGGCGTAGCTCCACAGCCGCCTGAGGTAGCGCGCGGCGCCTTCAACCCCCGCGTCGCTCCACACCAGGGTGTCCTCGGGCGGCGAGGTGAACATCACGAAGAAGCGCGCGATGTCGGCGCCGTAGTGGTCGATGAGTTCCTGCGGATCGACGCCGTTGTTCTTCGACTTGGACATGGTGCCCATGCCGCCCGACTCGACCGGCTGTCCGTCCGCCTTGAGTATGGCGCCGCCGCTCTTCGGCTCGACCTCGGCCGGGTTGTAGTAGGTGACGCGGCCGCCGTCGGCCTGGCGGAAATAGATGTCGTTCAGCACCATGCCCTGCGTCAGCAGGTTGGTGAAGGGCTCGTCGATCTTCACGAGGCCCAGGTCGCGCATCACCTTGGTCCAGAAGCGCGAGTAGAGCAGGTGCAGGATGGCGTGCTCGATGCCGCCGATGTACTGGTCCACGGGCAGCCAGTAGGCAACCCGCTGGTCCACCATGCTCTTCGCGTTGTCGGGGCAGGCGTAGCGGAGGTAGTACCAGGACGAGTCCACGAAGGTGTCCATGGTGTCGGTTTCGCGCCTGGCCGGCTTGCCGCATTTCGGGCACTTGGTGTCGACGAAATCGGCGCGCTTCGCGAGCGGATTGCCCGTGCCGTCGGGGACGCAATCCTCCGGCAGCACCACCGGGAGGTCCCGGTCGGGGACAGGCACGTCGCCGCAGGCCGGGCAATGGATGATGGGGATGGGCGTGCCCCAATAGCGCTGGCGCGAGATGCCCCAGTCGCGCAGCCGCCACAGCACCTGCTTTTCCCCCAGCCCCTTCGCCTTCAGGTTGGCTGCGACCGCGTCCACCGCCTGCTGGTAGCCGAGCCCGTCGTAGGGCCCTGAATTGAAGCACTCGCCGTATTCGACGTAGGCGGCCTCCAGCGGGAGCTTGAGCTTGCCGTCCCTGGGACGGATGACGGGCTTGATCGGCAGGCGGTAGTGTTGGGCGAATTCGAAGTCGCGTTGATCGTGGCCCGGGACGCCCATCACGGCGCCCTCGCCGTAGGCCATCAGCACGTAGTTGCCGACCCACACCGGAACCTTCGCGCCGGTGAGCGGGTGCACGACCGAGATGCCGGTCGGCATGCCCTTCTTCTCGATCGTCGCGAGATCCGCCTCCATCACGCTGCCGCGCTTGCACTCCTCGACGAAGGCCGCGAGCTTGGGATCGGTCCGGGCGGCATGGGTCGCGAGCGGATGCTCGGCGGCGACCGCGCAGAAGGTGACTCCCATGATGGTGTCGGCGCGCGTGGTGAAGACCCACAATTTGCCGCTCCTGCCGTCGAGCTCGTAGGGGAAAGCGAAGCGCACGCCGTAGCTCTTCCCGATCCAGTTGGCCTGCATGGTCTTGACCCGCTCGGGCCAGCCGGGCAGCGTGTCGAGCGCCGCCAGCAGCTCGTCGGCGTACTTCGTGATCGCCATGTAGTACATCGGGATCTCGCGCTTCTGCACCAGCGCGCCGGTGCGCCAGCCGCGCCCGTCGATCACCTGCTCGTTGGCGAGCACGGTCTTGTCCACCGGGTCCCAGTTCACGACGCCGGTCTTCTTGTAGACGAGCCCTTTCTCGAGCATCCGCAGGAACAGCCACTGGTTCCACCGGTAGTAGCCGGGCTGGCAGGTGGCGAGCTCGCGCGACCAGTCGATGGCGAAGCCGAGCGACTTCAGCTGCCCCTTCATGTGGGCGATGTTGGCGTAGGTCCATTGCGCCGGCGGCACGCCGTTCGCCATCGCCGCGTTCTCGGCGGGGAGCCCGAACGCGTCCCAGCCCATCGGCTGCAGCACGTTGCGGCCGTTCATCCGGTGATAGCGGGTGAGCACGTCGCCGATGGTGTAGTTGCGCACGTGCCCCATGTGCAGTTTCCCGGACGGGTAGG
>JBIOVQ010000254.1:0-14929 GCA_044867805.1 Burkholderiales bacterium
CGGCGAACATCATCTCGCACACTGCCACGAACAATCCGCCATCGGAGCGATCGTGGTAGGCCAGGATTCTTCCATCCCGGTTGAGCCGCTGCACCACGCCGAAGAAAGCCTTCAGCCGGGCGGCATCCGCGTCGGGGGCGACATTGCCCGTCTGGCCGTACACCTGCGCCAGCGCCGAGCCGCCCATCCGGCACTCCCCGGCGCCGAGGTCGATCAGCACGAGATCGGTGTCCCCGGCATCCGTCCGCAGCTGCGGCGTCAGCGTGCCGCGCACGTCGGCGACCGGGGCGAACGCCGAGACAATGAGCGAGAGCGGCGCCGTCACCTCCTTGCGCCCGCCGTTGTCGTCCCAGGTCGTTTTCATCGACAGGCTGTCCTTGCCCACCGGGATGCTGATGCCCAGTTGGGGGCACAGCTCCAGCGCGACCGCGCGCACGGTGTCGAACAGCGCCGCATCCTCTCCGGGATGGCCCGCCGCCGCCATCCAGTTGGCCGAGAGCTTGATGTCCCCGATCCCGGTGACGGGCGCGGCCGCGATATTGGTGATCGCTTCGCCGACCGCCATGCGCCCCGAGGCCGGCCCGTCCAGCACGGCCAGCGGCGTGCGCTCCCCCATCGCGAACGCCTCCCCGCGATACGACTTGAATCCCAGCAGCGCCACGGCCACGTCCGCGACCGGGACCTGCCACGGGCCGACCATCTGGTCGCGCGCGGTGAGCCCGCCCACGGTCCGGTCGCCGATGGAGATCAGGAAGGTCTTGTCCGCCACCGCCGGCAACCGCAGCACCCGGTAGGCCGCCTCGCGCAAATCGATCCCGGCGGTCTCGAGCGGCGGCAGCTCGCGCGGCTCGCGCGTAACGTCCCGCGTCATCCGCGGGGGCTTGCCCAGGAGCACCGCCAGCTCCATGTCCACCGGGCGGTTGTTGAAAGCCGGGTCGGTGGCGACCAGCTGGCCGTCGGCGGTCGCCTCCCCGATCACGGCGAACGGGCAGCGCTCGCGCTCGCAGATGGAGCGGAAGCGCTCGAGGTCGCGCGGGGCGATCGCGAGCACGTAGCGCTCCTGCGCCTCGTTGCACCAGATCTGGAGCGGCGACATCCCCGGCTCCTCGTTGGGGATCTTGCGCAAGTCGAAGCGGCCGCCGCGCTGCGCGGAGTGCACCAGCTCGGGCAGCGCGTTGGAGAGTCCCCCGGCGCCGACATCGTGTATGGAGAGGACGGGGTTCATTTCGCCCAGCCCCCAGCAGCGGTCTATGACTTCCTGCGCGCGGCGCTGGATCTCGGCGTTGCCGCGCTGCACCGAGTCGAAGTCGAGGTCCTCCTGGTTGGCGCCGGTGCCCATGCTGGACGCCGCGCCTCCGCCCAGGCCGATCAGCATGCCGGGGCCGCCCAGCTGTATCAGGAGCGCGCCGGCATCCAGCCCGCGCTTGTGGGCGTGGCCGGCGGCCAGGTTGCCGACGCCGCCCGCGATCATGATGGGCTTGTGGTAGCCGCGGACCTGGCCCGCCACCTGCTGCTCGAACGTGCGGAAATAGCCGGCGAGATTGGGACGGCCGAACTCGTTGTTGAAGGAGGCGCCGCCGATGGGGCCTTCCAGCATGATCTGCAGCGGAGAGACGATGCGCCGCGGCCGGCCGTATTCGCCGCCCTCCCAGGGCTGCGCGAGGCCGGGAATGCGCAGGTGGGACACGCTGAAGCCGGTGAGGCCCGCCTTGGGCTTGGCGCCGCGCCCGGTGGCGCCCTCGTCGCGGATCTCCCCGCCCGCCCCCGTCGCTGCCCCGGGAAACGGCGAAATCGCGGTCGGGTGATTGTGCGTCTCCACCTTCATCACCGTGTGGGTAAGCTCCTCGCCGTAGCGATACTGGCCGTCCTCCCGCGGGTAGAGACGCTCGATGCTCGCGCCCTCCATCACCGCGGCGTTATCCGCGTAGGCGACCACCGTGCCGCGGGGATTCTTTTGGTGGGTCGTGCGCACCATGCCGAACAGGGACGCGGACTGCGGCTGGCCGTCGATCACCCAGTCGGCGTTGAAGATCTTGTGGCGGCAGTGCTCGGAATTCGCCTGCGCGAACATCATCAACTCGACGTCGGTCGGATTGCGGCGCAGGCGCCCGAACTGTTGCGCGAGATATTCGATTTCATCCGGGGACAGGGCGAGCCCCATCTCGCGGTCGGCGCGCTCGAGCGCGGCCACGCCGCCGCCCATCAAGTCCACGGTCGCGAGCGGTCGGGGCTCGAAATGCTCGAACAAGCGGGCCGCATCGTCGAAACTGGACAGCACGGTTTCCGTCATGCGGTCGTGTATCAGGGGCGACAGGGCGGCCCGCTGAACGGAGGACAATGGCACCCCGTCCGATGTCGAAATGTAGTAAGCCACGCCGCGCTCGATGCGCTGCACGGCCTCGAGCCCGCAATGGCGCGCAATATCGGTCGCTTTCGACGACCACGGCGACACGGTGCCGATGCGCGGCACCACCAGCATGAGTTCGCCCCGCGTTTCGGTGAGCGCATTCGCGGGCCCGTAGGTGAGCAGGCGTTCCAGCCGGGCGCGTTCGGCTGCGGAAAGGGCGCGCGCAATCTGGACGAAGTGCCAGAACTCGGCGTGGATGCCGGAGAAGCGTGAAACGGCTGCGGTGGCGGAGCGGGAGAGCTTGCTGAGGCGGAAGGCCGAGAGGGCGCTGCGTCCTCTGAGCCTCAGGATTTGCGGCATGAGCAAATGCGAGCCTGCTAAAGCGATATTTTAGCCGAATTTCCTTCTTCCCGCAGGGGCTTACGCTACACTACGGCGTCATGATGGAGCCCTTGCGTCACAACACGCCGGTCTATCTCTCCGCGGACATCCGCGCGATCGAGGCCGCGGTTGCCACCGCTGCAAGCCCGATGTTGTTGATGGAGCGTGCCGGATTGGCCGCCGCAGAATTGGCGCGCGATGTGTGCGGCGGCAATGGCAAGCCGGTGCTGGTGCTCGCCGGTCCCGGCAATAACGGCGGCGATGCGTTCGTGCTGGCCCGCCATCTCAGCCAGTGGTACTTCAAGGTCACCGTGGTTTACGCGGGCGACGAGAAGAAACAGTCCGCAGCCGCCGCGAATGCCCTGCGCGCGTGGCGCTCGGCCGGTGGAGCAATTTCAGAAGCCCTTCCGGCGGCGCCCGATTGGGGGCTCGTGGTGGACGGAGTATTCGGCATCGGCCTGGAACGCGAGGTGACCGGCCGCTACGCGGAGTGGATTGGAGCGATCAACCGGCTCGGCGCACCAGTGCTGGCCATCGACGTGCCGAGCGGTCTCGGGTCGGATTCGGGACGCGTGATGGGTTGCGCGGTACGCGCAACCCATACGGTCACTTTCATCGCGCTGAAACCCGGGTTGCTCACCCTCGACGGGCCCGACCATTGCGGAGAAATCCATTTGCGAACGCTCGACGTCGATGCGCCGACGTTGCGTTCGCCGCATGGATTTCTGATTGGAAAAGAAGTCTTGAAGAGCGCGCTGAAGCCACGCGCGCGCAACAGCCACAAGGGAGACTACGGCAGCGTGGGCATCGTCGGCGGCGATCACGGGATGGTCGGAGCAGCGCTGCTCGCTGCGCGAGCAGCGCTTAAATTGGGCGCGGGACGCGTGTATGCGGGATTGTTGGCGCGCGACCCGCCGCTCGTGGATGCGGCGCAGCCGGAACTGATGTTGAGGAGCGCCGACGAAGTGCTGAAGCTGGGCAACCTGACCTGCCTCGCGGTGGGGCCCGGGCTGGGCCAGATGCCGGACGCCGCGTTCCACCTGGAGGCGGCGCTGGAGTCGCCGCTCCCGCTGGTACTGGATGCCGACGCGCTGAACCTGCTCGCCGCGTCCGTCCCGCTCGCGCGCAAGCTGCGGGAGCGCACGGCGCCCTCCCTGCTGACGCCCCACCCGGCCGAAGCCGCGCGGCTGCTTGCGATCACGACGAGCCAGGTGCAGGACGATCGCATCGGCGCCGCGCTCAAGCTCGCGTCAACGCTGAACAGTCTGGTGGTACTGAAAGGAGCGGGCAGCGTCTGCGCGACACCGGCAGGCGATTGGCACATCAACACTTCGGGTAATCCCGGGATGGCAAGCGCCGGCATGGGCGACGTGCTGACGGGCATGATCGCCGCCCTGCTCTCTCAGGGCGTCGAGCCCGGGACCGCGCTCCTGGCGGGCGTCTATCTCCACGGCGGCGCTGCGGACCGCGCGGTCGCGGGGGGCACGGGCCCCGTGGGGCTCACCGCAACCGAGACTATCGAAGCCGCGCGCGCGCTGCTGAACCGGCGCTGACGTGATCGGTTTCACGCGGGTTGGCATGCCTTTGGAATACGTGTCGTTACCGGGCGACAAATTCGTGATGACCAGTGGAATTTTCTACTCGCTATAATTGTCGTTCGGTTAATTTCGAGGAGTGATCACAGTGACCATCCCCCATCGTGGATTGAAAGCAGCAGTTGCCGCCGTGCTCTCCGCCGCGCTCGCCGCCGGCTGCCAGACCACGGATCCCTTCACGGGGGAGCAGAAGACATCGAGCGCCACGTACGGCGCCATCATCGGAGCCGGCGCCGGGGCAGTCATCGGGATGATTTCCGGCGACAGCTCCAAGCAGCGGAAGAAGCGGGCGTTGATCGGCGCCGGCGTCGGCGCGCTGGCCGGGGGCGCGGTCGGCTCCTACATGGACAGGCAGGAGGACGAGCTGCGGCGCGTGATGCGCGACAGCGGAGTGACCGTCACGCGCAAGGGAGAGGACATCGTCCTCAACATGCCGGGCAACATCACCTTCCGCACCGACAGCGCCGACCTCAACGCGCAGTTCTTCAAGGTGCTGGACGGCGTCGCGCAAGTGGCCAAGAAGTACGACAAGACCATCATCGAGGTCGCGGGCCACACCGACAGCACCGGCGACGCGGGCTACAACCGGCAACTATCGCAGCGCCGTGCCGACTCGGTGGCGCGTTATCTGATGAGCAGGGGCGTTGCGGATACGCGCCTGATGACCGCCGCCGGCGGGGAGGAGCATCCCGTCGCGAGCAACTCGACCGAGCAGGGTCGCGCTGCGAACCGCCGGGTCGAGGTGACGATTGCGCCGCTGACCGCGGGCTGATCGCCCGCGGTCATCCCCGTGAAGACGGGGATCTAGTACTCCTAAGAACACCTGGGTCCCCGCCTACGCGGGGACGGACGACCTACGTGCCTGACCTAGGTCGTCCGGACGTCCCACGCGCCGTCCCAGCCGAGGGGCGGCGATTCCGTGCTGTAGGTTTCGCAGCGCTCCAGGTAGAGGCGCGACGGACGGTCGCCGGGGAAGGCCGTCAACGCCTCGGAGAAGCACGCCGCCGCCCGGGACCAGGATTGCTTGCGGTAATGGGCGAGACCCCGCCTGAAGGCGGAAACGACCACTTCGAGATTGGGGAAGCTCTCCTCCGTGTGGTAGTCCAGCACCTCGTAGATGGGAACCGGGTTCCGCATGCCCCTCACGCGTATCAGGTCGAGCTCCCGCACATTCACCGCGCGCTTCAGCCGCGCCGCGGTCCTGTCGCAGATCAGGACGCTGGTGCCGTAGTACTTGTTGGCGTTCTGGAGCCGTTCCGCGAGGTTGACGCGGTCCCCGATCACGGTGAACTCGAGCCGCTTGGGCGACCCGATATTGCCCGCCACGACGTGGCCGGTACTGATCCCCACGCCAATCCGGATAGGATCATGGCCCGCCGCCGACCTTCGCGCGTTCAACTCGCGCAGGGCGACCATCATCCTGCTGCCGACGGTCACGGCGTTGTCCGCATCGTCATCGCTCGTCAGCACCGACCCGAACACCGCCATGATCATGTCGCCGATGTACTTGTCGAGGATGCCGCTGTGGGCAAAGACGACATCCACCATGTCGGTGAAGTACTCGTTGAGCAGGGCCACGGTCTGCCTGGCGCCGAGCCGCTCCGTCATGGACGTGAAGCCGCGGATATCCGAGAACAGCACGCTCACTTCCCGGCCGGTCCCGCCGAGCACCGCGTCGCCCTTTTCCAGGAGCTTGTCCATCACCGCCTTGCTCATGTAGCGGGACATCGTGTTGCGCAGCCGCTTCTCGCGCGTCACGTCCTCCATGATCAGCATGGACCCGATCGACTGGTCGCGCATGTTGCGCAGCGGCACCGTGGTCAGATTGATCGACGCTGCCTCGTGCCCGTCCACCAGGAGATCGGTGTCGACCGTGACGTCGTTCTTCCCGGTACTGCACACTTTCTCCAGGCTTTGCGTCACCCAGGCATTGCGTTCGCCAAAGATCTCGTGCGCGGTCTTGCCGATGATTTCGCTGTCGGAGCGCCGCAGGATGTGCAGCGCCGCCTCGTTGACCTTGCTGACGAGGTTGGCTGCGTCGAGCGTGAGCACGCCGCTGCTCATGCTGCGCAGGATGCCTTCGTTGTAGCCGTGCGCGTTGTTGACGTCTTCGAACAGCTGCGCGTTCTCGATCGACACCGCGGCCTGTGCGCAGAGGGCGGCGAGGCGTCGCTGGTCGGCGGTCGTGAAAGGGCCGCCTTTCTTGTTGAGGATCTGCATCACGCCCACCTTGCGCCCGCCCTTGGTGGAGACCGGCATGCACAGGATGTTGCGCGTGCGATAGCCGGTGCGCCGGTCCACCTCGGGGTTGAAGCGGGGGTCGTGGTACGCGTCTTCGATGCTGACCGGCGCTGCCGTGCTGAAGCACTCGCCGGCGATGCCGGCTATCGCAGGAAAGCGGATTTCGGCGGCGGCCACCCCGCCCGCGACGCGTGAGTAGAGCTCGTTGGTCGAGACGTCGTACAAGAACAGCGTGCCGCGCTCTGCTCCGAGCAAGTGCGTTGCCGCCGCAAGGATTTTCTCGAGCAGCGGGTCGAGATGGATTTCCGAGGCGATCAGGCTCACCACGTCCAGCAGCACCGTCTCCTCGCGCTGGGCACGCTCGACCTTCTCGAACATCCGCGCGTTCTCGAGCGCGGCCGCGGCCTGCAGCGAAAGCGCCTCGAGCAGCCGCTCGTCCTCGGTGTCGAACGCGCCCTCCTTCTTGTTGAGGGCTTGCGTGACCCCGATCACCTCGTGCCTCTTGTTGCGGATCGGGACGCACAGGATGTTCCTCGTCCGGTAGCCGCTCTTGGCGTCGAATTCCCGGTTGAAGCGCGCGTCGGCATAGGCATCGGGGATGATCTCGCTCCGGCCGCTCGTGAAGACGGAGCCCGCTATCCCGAGGTTGCAGGGAAACCGCACCTCGCCCATGGTGTTGCCTTGCATGACCCGCGAGAAGAGCTCCTTCGAGTCGGCGTCGTACAGGAAGAGCGAGCTGCGCTCTGCGTTGAGCGACTCGGTCACGACCGCCATCAAGCGGGGAAACAGCACGTCCAGCGACAAGGTGTCGGAGACGCGGTTCGAGATATCGACCAGCGCGGAAGTGCGGCGCACCAGCTCCGTGATCCGCAGGAAGAGCTGCGTTTTCTCCGCTTCGGAAAGCCCGTGCAGCAGCCGCTCGATGTCGGCCTGGTGCAGCCGGTGCTCCAGTATCCCGCGGATGGTTTCGAAGTTGATCTGCATGGTGGGAGCCAGGTCAACCCTGAGGCGGCCTGAGCGGAATCCGCGCCAGCTCCGCGGCGCTGGCGAGGATCACCTGCGCGCCCAGCGGAGCGCTCACGTATTCGCCCTGGATGCGCTCGCAGCCCAGGGTCGCCAGCGCCAGCGCGGTCTCGGCGTCCGCGACGCCATCGGCCACTACGCGCAGCCCGAGGTCCTTGGCGAGCTGGACCAGCGAACGGACCACCTTCGCGTGCCCGGGCGTCTGGCGCATGTCGCCTACGAACGCTCCGACGATTCTCATCTCGTCGAGCGGCAGCTGCGCCAGGTTGCTCAGGGACGACGAGCCGGTGCCGAAGCCGTCTATCCCGAGATGGAGTCCGTGCGCCTTGAGTTCCCTGAGCTTTTCCGTCACCGGCTCGAGCGCGCCGGCGAGCGCGGTCTCGTGGACCTCGATCACCAGCCGGCCGGGGGGCACGCCCCAGGTGCGCAGCGCGCGTCCCACGAAGTCGGGAAAATCCGGTTGTAGCAGGCCGCCCGCCGACACCTTCACGACGACCGGCACTTGCAGCCCGGCGCGCCGGATCTCCGCGTACAGCCTCAGCCCGTTGTTGAAGGTCCACCAGGTCAGCTCGCGGACCAGGCCGGAGGCTTCGGCGGCTTCGATCGCCCGCGCCTCGGGCACGGCACCCAGCTCGGCGTCCTTCCAGCGCACCACGGTCACCAGCCCGCCGATGAGCCCGGTGCGCAAGTCGAGCTGCGGCTCGAACGCGAGCTCGAGCGTTCCCTGCTCCAGCGCGCGACGCAGCCGCGCCTCGTAGCGAACCTTCACCTCCTCGCTCTCGCCATGCGCCGAGTCGTAGGCGGCGACGCGCTCCGTCGTCGCCAGCGCCGCGCGTACCGCCAGCTTGCCGTTGCGCACCAGTGTCTGCTGTTCCCGGCCGTGGTCCGGATACACGGCAATCCCGATCGCCACTTCCGGGGCGAAGGAGCGGTCGCCGATCGGGATGGGCGCTTCCAGCGCGCCGAGGATCTTGTTCGCCGCGAGTATGGCCACGCCCTCTCCCGCGATCCCCGGCAGCAGGCAAGCGAGCTGGTCGCGGCTGACCCGGCCCAGCTGGTCCTGCTTGCGCAGCACGCCTTCGCGCATGCGCCGGGTGACACGCAGCATGAAGGCCTCGCCGCGCTGCAGCCCGAGCAGGCGATCCACCTGCTCGACCCTCGTCACCTGGATCAGGAGCAGCGCGAGCTGCTTGCCCTCCCGCTCGTGGGCCTCGATCGTCGTGCGGAAGATCTCCATGAATGCCGCGTACTCCGGGGTCGGCAGCGTCCGCACCACGCCCCCCTCCCCCTGCCCGCGCGCCGCGAGCGATGCGAGAAGGGCGAGCTGCACGAAAACGAACCGCTGCAGCGCGAGCAGGCCCTGCGCGCATTCCTCCGGGTCCGCGGCGTGCAGCCGCAGGGCGCCGCGCGTCATCGCGCCCTGGAACCGCAGGCAATCCCGCCGCATGCGCTCGATCGGCTCGGCCTCCGCGTCCAGCGCCCACTCGCCCAGCGCGGCGAAGACGGGCTCGAGGGCGCCGCCCCCCGCGATTCCCTCAAGCGCGGGCGCCAGCGCCCCGGCGGCGGGAACGAACAGGTCCGGCGCGCGCTCGCGCACCTCGACGAACAGCGCCGCGACGCGGGTCAGGGACCGGGGGTCGGCGCCGAACTCCTCCGCGAGGCGCCGCACCAGCGCCTGCAGGCCGACCCCCGCCTCGCCGTCGGCCCCGGCGGTCGCAGCGGCGCCCGCTACGGCGCCGTCAGATGAAGAATTCTGAGGAATCGATCGCGACACTGCCCTTCTCCAGCGTGCGCTTGATGCGGTACGGCGTTTCCTGGTTCATCATCGGGTCCCGCGCGAGGTCGAGTATCAGCTGCGGCTTGAGCCGGTTGCCCTTGGCGTCGATCACCACCATGACGCGCGGTTGCAGCCGCCGCACCATGTTCTGCGCGATCACGATCCCGATATCGCCCGAGTTCATCTCGACCAGCGCGCCCACCGGGTAGATCCCGATGCACTGGATGAATTGCTCGACCAGCGGGCGGTCGAAGCGGCTGTCGCGCCAGCTGTAAAGCATGCTCAGCGCGTTGGAAGGCGCGAGCGCCTCGGCGTAGGGGCGCGGATGCGTCAGCGCATCGAAGCAATCGACGATGCCCGCGATCGAGCCGAACAGGCCGATCTCCACCCCCTTCAGGCCGTTGAGGTAGCCGCTGCCGTCATGGCGCTCGTGATGCAGCGCCGCCAGCGCGGGAAGCTCGGGCGGCAGCCCGTGGGTTTCCTTCAGGATGTCCACCGAATGCGACACGTGGCTGCGGGCCACCGCCAGCTCGACCTTGCTCAGGGGCTCCTTCTTGTTGAGCACGTCCTCCGGCACGCGGGTCTTGCCGATGTCCTGCAGCAGCCCGACCATGCCGAGCAGGTCGAGCTGCTCGCGCGGCAGCTGCAGGAAGCGCCCGAAGGTGATCATGTAGATGGAGACTCCCATCGCCCGGTCGAGCGTGTGGCCGCCCTTCGCCTTCATCTTGGCGAGCAGGAGCATGGCGTCGGGATTGCGCACGACGCTGTCCGTCATGCTCGACACGGCCTCCCTCACGCGAGGCGCGTCGAGCGCCTTGCCCGCCTGCAACGCGGCAAACATGTCATTCACGACGACTTCGTTCCTGCTCTGGATCGCGCGCGCGACCGGCAGCTCCTGGTCGACGCTGACCATTTCCTTGTAGGCGACCTTCTGCTTGATGCTGGCAAGAACGCTCTCGACATTGGAGGGAGGCTTGGGCGGGCCGGCCTTGAGCTGGCGGCGGTCCGGCAGGTCCGAGCCCTTCTCCAGGTCGATGGTGACTTTCTTGCAGAACTGCTTGATCGTTTCGAGCTGCTTCTCGTCGTTGAGGATGAATCCCTGGAACAGGAACGGCGTGTCCGTCCACGGGCGATCGAGCTCGGAGATGTACATGCCGAACTCGAGCTCCTGGACCGAGACCTCTTTTTTCTGGACCGGCATCGCTCAGAACTCGAACACGTGGTTGTTCAGCAGCGGGCGCGGCCGCAGGTCTCCGGGCAGCTCGTCTATTTCCTGCATCGTCAGCTCGACCTCGCTGGGCTTCAGGTGCGTGATGTAGATCTCCGCCGGGCGCTTGAGCTTCACCAGCTCATCGGCGAGCATCGACGGGCACAGGTGCAGGGCGACTTCGGCGAGCTTGCGGTCCTTGTCGGAAAACGCCGTCTCGATGATGAGGAATCTCAGGTTCTCGATCCGGTTCACCACCGCCCACAACGCGTCGTTCGGCCCGGTATCACCGGTGAACACCAGGCTCCCCTTGCCGCTGTCGAGCTGGTAGCCCACGGCGGGGACCGTGTGGACGGCGGGCAGGACCGTGATCCTGCGCCCGTCGAGCGTGATCACCTTGCCGACCTCGATCTCCTGATAGCGCAGCCACGGCTGCTCGGGCGTCGGAATCTGGGTGAAATCCGGCCAGATGTCCCAGTTGAACAGGTTCTTCTTCAAGATTGAGATCGTGGGGCGCGTCGCGTAGACCGTCACCGGCTTGGGCCGCAGAGCGCCGACCGAATCCAGGAAGAACGCGATCGAATTGACATGGTCGAGGTGCGAGTGCGTGACGAATATGTGGTCGATGAGCGTCAGATCGGCCAGCGAGAGGTCGCCGACCCCGGTTCCCGCGTCGACGAGGATGTCCTGGTCGACGAGGAACGAGGTGGTTCGATTCTGCTGCCCGCCGATGCTGCCCGAGCAGCCGAGCACACGTAGACGCATAGCCTCCCCTGCCTATCTCCCTTTGAACGCCTGTACTGCCGCTACTGCTTTGCCCGCGTTCCTGTTCTTCTTGGCGTGCCGGGCGTCTCGGCTGGCCGGGCTTGCGCCGCCGGATCCTAGCCCTTCAGCCGCCAGCGCCCGGCCGCGATATCGTCCGTTTCGCGGGCCTCGACCCAGCGCAGGCCCTTACCGGTCCGCTCCTTCTTCCAGAACGGCGCGCGGGTCTTGAGGTAGTCCATGATGAATTCGCAGGCGGCGAAGACGTCGCCCCGGTGGCCGCCAGCCACCGCGACCAGCACGATCTGGTCGGCGGGACGGAGCGTGCCGACGCGGTGGATTACCAGGGCGTCGACGACGTCCCAGCGGGCGCGCGCCTGGCCGACGATCTCCTCGATCGCCTTCTCGGTCATGCCGGGATAGTGCTCGAGGGTCATCTCGTTGACGGCGTCGCCCTCGTTCACGTCGCGCACGGTGCCGATGAAGCTCGCGACCGCCCCGATCCCGGAATTGCCGCGGCGCAGCGCGGCGATCTCGGCCCCCACATCGAAATCCGCTGTCTGGATTCTGACCGTCATCGTGCAAGCAGTGATTCGTGATTCGTGATTCGTGATTCGATTTCCATTTTCCGTTCCTCTGCGTCCTCCGCGTCCTCTGCGGTGAGAGGTTGGCCCTTCACCCGCCGGTGACCGGAGGGAAAAAGGCGACTTCGTCGCCGTCGGCAATCGGGCTGTCGCCGTGCACCATGGCCTGATTGACCGCGGCGCGCACGCGCCTGTCGCGCGCCAGTTCATCTTTCCACGCCCCTCCCCGCGCCACCAGCAGCGTACGCAGGCCTTCCAGGTCGCGCACCGTCGCGGGCAGCGCGATCTGCTCGGAGCTCTGGCCGAGAGCCTCGCGCAAGCGCGCAAAGTAAAGCACTGTAATCATGGGGTTAATTATGCGCCCTTGGGCCCGTGCTGTCAGCATGGCTGCGCGGTCATGACACACCGGCGGGAACTGCGATCGAGGGCTAGAGCCGGTTCTCGATAGCCGGGAAACAAACACTCGTGGCTCGTATATCCCCGTTCGCGGTATTGGATACCAAAGCGCGCGATCCCGTTAATTGAGACCGGTTCTAGGAAAGCCCCACGTGCTTCAGGATGAACGAGGCAATGGACGGGGCATCATCCAGGTGCATCCAGGGCAAGGCGGTGACTATCTTCCGGTCGCTTGCGACGCCGACGATGTCGGGGTCCTGCGGATGCAGGAGGGACTCGCCGGTCACGGCGCGATAGACCTCGAGCTTGGGCAGCTTCTCGCGCTTGAAGCCCTCCACCAGCAGCAGGTCGCACGGCGCGATGCTCCTGACCAGGTCATCGAACCCGGGCTCGGGCGCGCCGCGCAGCTCGTGCACCAGCGCCCAGCGCCGCGACGAGCTCACCAGCACCTCGGAGCAGCCCGCGTGACGGTGGCGGTAGGAATCCTTGCCGGGCTGGTCCACCTCGAAGCTGTGGTGCGCGTGCTTGATCAGCGAAACCTTCAGCTTGCGCTCGACGAAGAGCGGGATCAGCTTCTCGATCAGCGTCGTCTTGCCGCTGCCTGACCAGCCTGCAAATCCGAAGATCTTCATACGCCATCATAGCGGAGCCTCGTTATTCCCGTCTAGATATAACGACTTGATTCTGCTATCGTGCCGGCATGGTCCTGCAGGATGTCCTGCTCCTGTGCGTCGCGTTCTTCGTCGTCGCAACGCTCTACACCACCGTTGGTCACGCTGGTGCTTCCGGCTACCTTGCCATGATGGCGCTGGTCGGCCTCGCTCCCGAGGTCATGCGCCCGACGGCGCTGACGCTCAACATCCTGGTCGCCGCCTTCACGGTTTACCGCTTCCGCCAGGCGCGGTTTTTCTCGTGGGACGGCCTGTGGCCGTTCCTGACCGGATCGGTACCGTTCGCCGCGCTGGGCGGCATCCAGAGCCTGTCGCGCGGCACGTATTACGTTGCGATGGGTGTCGTGCTCCTGCTCGCAGCAGCCTACCTGCTCTGGCGCGCGTTCGGCTCGCGGCCGCTCATGGAAGAGCGCATCGTGCGGGTGAGGAAATTCCCCGCGGTATTCATCGGCGCGGTGCTGGGCTTCCTGTCGGGCCTGATCGGGGTCGGCGGCGGCATTTTCCTGAGCCCGATCCTGCTGATATTGGGCTGGGCCGGCGCAAAAACGACCGCGGGGATTTCCGCGCCTTTCATCCTGGTGAATTCAGCCGTGGCCCTCGCCGCCGGCTCGCTGACGGTGCAAACGCTTCCGGGCGAGCTGCCTTTGCTTGCCGCAGCAGCGCTGGGCGGGGCCTTCCTCGGCACCTGGCTCGGCCTCCAGCGTTTCCGGCAGAAGGGCCTGCTCACGACGCTCGCCACGGTCATGTCGCTGGCGGGCGCGAAGCTGCTCCTGACGGCGTGACCGGGCGTTCATCCGCGCTCAGCGGGGCCTGCGTCCTGCGGACGGCTTGCGCAACTGCGCGGACAATTCCTCGAGGTCGGCCGCGATGGCCGCCGACGCCTTCTCTTCCATGCCGTGGTACTGCGCGACCAGGCGCTTGCCGAAGTCCGTGACAACCGCCCCGCCCCCGCGCTTGCCTCCCACGGCGGTCAATACGACGGGCTCCCTGAAGCTCTTGTTGAGCGCCTCCACGAGCTGCCACGCGCGGCGGTACGACATGCCCATCTTGCGCGCGGCCGCCGAGATCGATCCCGACTCCGCGATCAGGGCGACGAGCCGCGCCTTGCCCGGCCCCATCGCCGGGTGCTTGGCGGAGAGTATGCGGAGCAGAAGCCCCGGGTAGCCGGCCATCAGGACATTCTAGGGAGCCACTGTGGGTATGCAAACCCGGCGCTCCCCGCCCCCATCCATGGGCACGCGGGTTACTACGACTTCCACGCCGTAGATCTCATTCAGGCTGCCGGCGGTAATGGCCTCGTCCGGCGTTCCGAGGCGGGCAAGGCGGCCCTGGTGCAGCATGGCTACGCGGTGCGCGCACAGGAACGCCTGGTCCGGATCGTGGGTTGAGAGCAGTACGCCGATGCCCGACCGCGCGAGCGCCCGGATATGCTGCAGCACGCGAACCTGGTTGCCGAAATCGAGGTTGGCGGTCGGCTCGTCCATCACGATGACCCGCGCGTCCTGGGCCAGCGCCCGCGCGATCAGGGTCAGCTGGCGCTCGCCGCCGGAAATCCGCGTATAGATGGCCTCCGCCAGGTGCGCGAGGCGCATCCGCTCGATCGCGGCCATCGCCACCTCGCGGTCGCGGCGCGACGGCGACGAAAATACGCCGAGGTGCGCGGTGCGCCCCATCAGCACGACCTCCTCCACCGTAAACGGGAAGAACGCCGCGTGCGCCTGCGGCACATAGCTGACCAGCCGCGCGGTTTCCGCGCGCCGCAGCCCCGTCATTTCAGCGCCATTCAGCAGCACCTGGCCGCCTTGCGCCGGCAGCAGCCCGAGCAGCGTCTTGAACAGCGTCGTCTTGCCGCTGCCGTTGGGGCCGAGCAGGCACAGGACCTCTCCTCCTTCGAGCGCCAGCGAGACGTCGCTGCCCACCCGCCGGCCGCGGTAGCCGAAGTCCA
>JBIOVQ010000255.1:0-2133 GCA_044867805.1 Burkholderiales bacterium
GAGGACGGTGTATATCCCTCCCCAACTCGTCCGCCGCGTCCGCCAGCGCGTTCAACGGCCGCGTCGCCCACCGCACCGCCACGAGCGACACCGCGACGACCGCCGCCAGAAGCACCGCCAGGCTGAGCAGTAGCCGGTACGGCCAGTCCGCCGTCTGCGCGGGCTGCCGCGTGTCGAAAGTCACCAGCACGCCGTCTCGCAGCCGAACCTGGGCGACAAACGAGAAGCCAGGTTGGGACGCCGCGTGCATCACGGCCCAGGGCGGCGTCCAGTCGCCGTGCATCCCGGAGGGCCCTTTCATGCCTCGCGTCGCCGCCGGCTTGATCGGATCGGCCGGCGCCTCCGCCACCCTCACCGCAACCGGCCGCTCGTCGCCGAGAAATCGGCGCAGCATCGCGCCAAACAACGCCGCCCGCGCGCTTTCATCCGCATCCTCTCTTCGTGCCGTGAGCGAAGGTTGATCAATGCTGACCCTGAGCGGCGGCGCGTTGAGAACCGGCACGATGCGACCGCGCTCCGCCGGGGCAAGTGAGTCGAGCAGCTTGACGATGTCGGCGATGCGCTGCGCCGCCTGCATGCCGCTCGCCTGCGACAGCGCCTCGCCGCGCTCGTGCATGTGGATCGCGAAGCTGACGAGCTGCGCGATGACCAGCCCGGCGAGCAGCACCAGCACCAGGCGGCTGAACAAAGAGCGCGGCAGCACGCGCATGCCGCTCATTGGCTCACCGCCTCCACGCGCAGCGCGAACACGTAACCCTGGCCGCGCACGGTCTTGATGATCGCCGGCTCCTTGGCGTCCTCGCGCAGCCGGTGGCGCAGGCGGCTCACCTGGACGTCGATCGCCCGGTCGAACGGCGCCGCGTCGCGCGAGAGCATGAAGTCGATCAACTGGTCCCGTGTCAGCACGCGATTCGGGTGGTCCAGAAAGACCCTGAGCAACCGGAATTCCGTGCCGCTCAGCGGGACCACCACCCCGTCGGGCGATGTGAGATTGCGGGTAGCGACGTCGAGCGTCCACCCCGAGAACCGGAACGAGGTCACCGTCTCGGGTTGAAGGTTTTCGGGCAACGAGCGCGCGCGCCGCAGGACGCTCTTGATCCGGGCCAGCAGTTCCCGCGGACTGAAAGGCTTGGCCAGGTAGTCATCGGCGCCCATCTCCAGGCCGACGATGCGGTCGGTCTCCTCGCCGCGCGCCGTCAACATGATGACCGGGATATTGGACCGCGCGCGCAAGTCGCGGCAGAGGGCCAGGCCATCCTCGCCGGGGAGCATCAGGTCCAGGATGACGAGATCGGGGCGAGCGGTGTCGGTTGCCGCCCGCAGGCCCCTGCCGTCGGCGGCGGCCGTCACGCGGTAACCCTGCTTCTCGAGATACTCGCGCAGGAGGCCGCGGATCTCCGCGTCGTCATCCACCACCAGTATGTGATCCTGCTTTGCCATGGCGCGTGCCGAACCTAACTCAGGCGGCGGTAAACGGGCAAAAAAATTGTAACGCAGTGTAACAACCGGCATCGCCGCAAGGCTGCGATACAAGACGCGGGCATCCTGACATCAGCGGCTTACAAATTGCTGGTTGAATCGGCCTTGCTGGGACCGCCCCTGCCTCCGGCATCCGCCGGTGCAGGCGGGCGGTTCGGGTAGCGACTTTCACTTTTGAGAGGAAACGATCATGAGACAGTCTCACAAATTCGCGCTGGGTGTCATCGCTTCATTGGGTCTCGGCATCGCGGCGGCCGTTGTTTACGCCCAGCCGGGACAGATGGGCGGCGGAACGGAGCACGGGAAGGGTGCCATGCAGCACGGGATGAAGGGGGGCATGGGCCCCGGCGCGACGGGCCACGGACCCGCAGGACAAGGTGCCGGCCACGCGCTGATGACGCCGGAAGAACGGACAGCGCTCCAGGAAAAGATGCGCAATGCCAAGACGCCTGAAGAGCGCCAGAAGCTCGCCGAAGCCACTCGCACCGAGATGCAGAAGCGCGCCAGGGAGAAAGGCATCACGCTGCCCGAGCACCGTGGTCCGCGCTCCGGCGCCGCAGCTCAAGCACCGGCCACGACCGACCACAGCACGCACTAACCACAACCGGGGCGGGGAAACCCGCCCCATCCTCATTCAACGAGTATCCGGAGGGA
>JBIOVQ010000256.1:0-6079 GCA_044867805.1 Burkholderiales bacterium
CCTACATGCTGGAGAAGAAGATGGCCAAGGACCCGTCGCGCTTCGGCAAGGGCGCGATCGAGGGCGTCGCCGGGCCCGAGTCGGCGAACAACGCGGACGCGCAGTGCAAGTTCATCCCGACGCTGACCCTCGGCATCCCGGCGAGCGCCGTGATGGCGCTCATGCTGGGCGCGCTCACCATCCAGGGCATCGCGCCCGGGCCGCAGGTGATGACGCAGAAGCCCGACCTCTTCTGGGGCCTGGTGGCGAGCATGTGGATCGGCAACGCGATGCTGGTGATCCTCAATCTGCCGCTGGTCGGCCTGTGGGTCATGCTGCTGAAGGTGCCCTACCGGCTGCTGTTCCCCGCCATCATGGCGTTCTCGTGCATCGGCATCTACAGCGTCAACAACAGCCCCTTCGAGCTGTACCTCACCGCGATCTTCGGCATCATCGGCTTCATCTGGATGAAGCTGGAGATGCCGCCGGCGCCGATGCTGCTCGGCTTCGTGCTGGGGCCGCTGATGGAGGAAAACTTGCGGCGGGCGCTGCTCATCTCGCGCGGCGACCCGACGGTGTTCTTCACGCGCCCGATCAGCCTGGGCTTCATGATCGCCACGGCGCTGATCGTCATCATCATGGTGGTGCCAGCGGTAAAGGCGAGGCGCGCCGCACTCACGGACCCGACGCCCCGCTGAAGTCGCGTTTCTCCGCCCACGTAAGGACGGCGCCGGTCACGGCGCCGTTTTCATTTCAGGCGATGGTCACGGTGAATCCGGGACGGATGAGCCCGCCGCAGCCCGGCTCAGGCGATCGTTGATCGCGACCCACGCCGTCTCCCGCGGCGGCCGCTCCACCAGGATCGCGTCGCAGCCCTCCGCGTCCAGCGTCCGCAGGCTCGCGTACAGCGTGCGCGCATAGCCGGCCGCGTCGCGCGGCGCGGCATGCCACGTCACGCCGGGGAGGGTGGGACGGGGTATCGAGAAAGCGAGCGCGGCCACTTTCCTCCCCTGCCGCGTCAGCGTCGCGGCGAGCTCGGCGAGCCGACCGCCCTCGACCAGCATCAGCGGGGTCTCCGGCGCATAGTGGGCGGCGAGCGTGCCGGGCGCGCGGGACGTATCCCCGGCGGGCGCAGCGAGCGGCCCACCCAGGGCCCGCTCGATCCCGGAAGCGGTGACCCAGCCGGGCCGCAACAACGCCGCTTTCCCGCCCGACAGGTCGACGATCGTGGACTCGATGCCGACCTCGGCGGCTCCGCCGTCGAGCACGCAGTCCACCGCCGCGCCGAACTCGCGCCGCACGTGCTCCGCGGTCGTCGCGGAGACGCGCCCGTGGCGGTTGGCCGAAGGCGCGGCGATGCCGCCGCCGAAGCGCGCGAGCAGCTGCTGCGCCATGGGGTGGGAGGGCACGCGCAGCGCAACCGTGTCCTGTCCCCCCGTGACCTCATCGCTGACGCCGCGCGCGCGCTTGAGGATCAGCGTAAGCGGGCCGGGCCAGTATTTCAGGGCGAGCTTGCGGGCGGCCTCCGGAATATCGCGCGCCCAGTTCGCGAGCTGCACCGCGTCGGCGAGGTGCACGATCACCGGGTGCGTCGCCGGGCGGCCCTTGACCTCGAAGATCCTGCGCACGGCCGCGGCATTCGACGCGTCGGCGCCGAGGCCGTAAACAGTCTCGGTGGGGAAGGCGACCAGCCCGCCGGCGCGCAATACGGCAACTGCTGTCTCGATCTCGCGATTGCTTGCCATGTGCCGGTCGACACTCCAAGTTTGCAGTTTGCAGTGGGCAGCTTGCAGTTACTGCCAACTGACGGCTGCCAACTGCCAACTCTAGGTTATCTATCGAAGATCAACATCAGGTAGGCGAGGAACAGCAGCAGGTGCACCGCGCCGAGCAGCACGTTGGTGCGAGGGCTGGCGAAGGTCAGGGTGCTCACTCCCAGGGTGAGCACCAGCAGAACCATGTTCGCGGCATCCAGCCCGAGGACGATGCTACGGCCGGTCATGAAGCCGATGACGAGCACCGCCGGGATGGTCAGGCTGATGGTCGCCAGCACCGAGCCGAGCAGGATATTCACGGAGCGCTGGAGCTCGTTCGCGAGCGCTGCGCGCACCGCGCTCATGGACTCCGGGGACAGCACCACGACCGCGACGAGAAATCCTCCCAAGGCGATCGGGGCGTGCAGCATGGTTATGCCGACGTCGATCGGCACAGCGAGCTGCTTCGCGAGGACCGCCAGGGGGAGCATGTACGCGACCAGCAGCGATGCGTGGTACGGGACCGACCGGAATCCGGGGCCGGCTGCCGCCTGCACGTCCGCCGCATCCGGGGAGTCGGGCGCCATGAAATACGCCCGGTGCCGCAGGTTCTGTATCGCCAGGAAGACCGCGTAAAGCCCGATCGACATGACTATGAAGAAGACGGCCTGCGCCGGGGACAACGTCGGCCCCGCCACCGACATGCTGAAATTGGGCAGCACCATGCACAGCACCGCGAGCGGCACGATGAGGGCGAGGAACGCGTTCGCGCCCTGGAGGTTGTAGGTCTGTTCGTGATGGCGCAGGCCGCCCAGCACCAGCGACAGTCCCACCATGCCGTTCATCACGATCATGACCACTGCGAACATCGCGTCGCGCGCTAGCGCGGGATTTCCCCGCCCGGTGTACATGATCGCGACGATCATGGCGACTTCGATGCCGGTCACGGCGAGCGTCAGGATCAGCGTGCCCAGCGGCTCGCCAAGCTTCGCGGCAAGGTGCTCCGCGTGGCGCACCACCGCGAAAGCCGACATCAGGATGGCGGCGAACAGCCAGCACAGCACGACGGTGAACCAGACCGGGTGGGAAAGATCGGCCAGCCAGGCGCCGCCGAACGCGAGGAACAGCGCGGTGGTCAGGACGCTGACGAGCAGCGGCCATTCACGGCGCATCGTCGAAAGCGTATGCATCAAATTAGCCGCCAAGACGCCAAGAACGCCAAGAAGAACAAATCAAGAATAGAGAGCACAAACCCCGGATGACAGTATCCCAAATCGCGACAATAATATTGAGAGACGGTTGACCCCTGTCTTGCCTGGTCTTTTCTATTCTCGTTAAGCCTTTCTTGGCGGCCTTGGCGCCTTGGCGGCTATTTTCCTACTGCGTGAGCAGTCGCAGGACTTCCTGGTACTTGTCGGAGGTTTTCCTGAGCACGTCCGCCGGCAACCGGGGCGCCGGGTGCTTCTTGTTCCAGGGCTGGGTCTCGAGCCAGTTGCGCACGATCTGCTTGTCATAAGATGGCGGGCTGGTTCCAACGCGATACTCGGCGGCTGGCCAGAATCGCGACGAGTCCGGTGTCAGAATCTCGTCTATGAGCACCAGCCCGCCATTCCGATCCACGCCAAACTCAAACTTCGTATCTGCGATGATGATGCCGCGGCTCTTTGCGTAATCCGCCGCCTCGCTGTAGAGGCGTATGGAAACGTCCCTCACCCTGGCCGCGAGTTCCGCGCCGACAATCTTCTCCGCTTCGGCATAGGAGATGTTTTCGTCGTGGCTCCCCGCCGGCGCCTTGGTGGCCGGCGTGAAGATCACTGCCGGCAGCTCCTGTGCTTCCTTGAGGCCGGCGGGCAGCCGGATGCCGCAAACCATCCCCGTCTTCTGGTAGTCCTTCCAGCCCGAGCCGATGATATAGCCGCGCACTACCGCCTCGATCATGAGCGGCTTGAACCTGCGCACCACCATGGCGCGCCCGGCGACCTGGCCGCGCTCCTCCGGGGCCACGACCGACTCGGGTGGGACCCCGGTCAGGTGATTCGGAATGACGTGGCCGAGCCTCCTGAACCACCACAGGGACATCTCGGTCAGCACGCGTCCTTTCTCCGGGATCGGGTCGGGAAGAATCACGTCGAAAGCCGACAGCCGGTCGGTCTGGATGACGAGCAGCCGGTCGCCGTCCACCATGTAGAGGTCGCGCACCTTGCCGCGGTGGAGGAATTTCAGGCTCTTGAGGCTGGATTCGAAGAGGGTGGAGTGATTGGGCGTCATTTTCAATGAAGTTTGCAGTTTGCAGTGGACAGTTCGCAGTTACTGCCCACTGATAACTGCCCACTGTCAACCTATTTGAGTTCGGGCAGCTTGACCGCCTTGACGGCATCGGTCTGCTTTTTGCGGAATTCCGTGAGCTTCTGCGCCAGACCGCTGTCCTCGAGCGCGAGCATTGCGACCGCGAACAGGCCGGCGTTGGCGGCCCCGGCGTCGCCGATGGCGAAAGTGGCGACCGGGATGCCTTTCGGCATCTGCACCATGGAAAGGAGCGAGTCGAGACCCTGGAGGTGCTTCGAGGGGATCGGCACGGCGAGGACCGGGAGCGTCGTCTTCGCCGCGATCACCCCGGCGAGATGCGCCGCCCCGCCGGCGCCGGCGATGAAGCATTTCACGCCCTGCTTGATCAGGCCTTCCATCCACTCGCTGAGCAGGTCGGGGCTGCGATGCGCCGACAACGCCTGCGCCTCGTGCGGCACGCCGAAATCGGCGAGGCTGCGCGCCGCGTGCTGCATCACCTCCCAGTCGCTTTGACTCCCCATGACGATGCCGACCAGCGGTTTCTTCACGGCGCGTTCCCCGGCGTTTTGTGAGTCCATATTTTATCGCACCTCCGCGCTTCCGGTTGAGCCGCCGGTCCGCCGCTGCTACAGTCGAGTGACGGCGCTGAAAGTTGACAGTTGGCAGTTATCAGTTGGCAGTAGCTGCAAACTGCCCACTGCAAACTGCAAACTCGGCACCTCTCATCCCTCGTCCCTCATCCCTCGTATGGTGACCCGCACGCTCGCCCGCTATCTCGTCGCTTCGCGCTGGGAAGGCATTCCGCAGCGCGTGCGCCACGAAGCGAGCCGGGCGCTCCTCAACTGGCTCGGATGCGCGGTCGGCAGTTGCCGCGACGAGACCGTGGAGCGCGCGCTCGCCACGGTGCGCCCGTTTGCCGGTCCTCCCCAGGCCGCCGTGCTCGGGCGCGCCGAGCGCCTCGATATCCTCAACGCCGCCCTGGTAAACGGCATCAGCTCGCACGTGCTCGACTTCGACGACACGCACGCGAAAGCGATCCATCCCAGCGCGCCGGTGCTGCCGGCGCTGCTCGCGTACGCGGAATGGCGCAAGGTCAGCGGGGTGGAGCTGGTGCATGCCTTCGTACTGGGGGTCGAAGCCGAGGAGCGCGTCGGGCTCTCGGTGTTCCCGGAGCACTACGAGGCGGGCTGGCACATCACCGGCACCGCCGGCGTGTTCGGCGCCGCCGCGGGGGCGGGAAAGCTGCTGGGGCTGGACGAGCAGCGGATGGCGTGGGCCCTCGGTATCGCCGCCACCCAGTCCTCCGGGCTGCAGGAGATGTTCGGCTCGGATTGCAAGAGCCTGCATCCCGGACGCGCCGCGCAGGGCGGGCTGACGGCGGCGCTGCTGGCGGCGAACGGCTTCACAAGCTCCGAGCAGGCCATCGAGGCTCCGCGCGGATTTGCCCGCGTGATGTCCAGGCGCTTTGACCCGGCCGTCATCACCGAGGGGCTGGGCGAGCGCTTCGAGCTGCTCTCCAACATGTACAAGCCCTACGCCTGCGGGCTGGTGGTGCACGCGGTCATCGACGGCTGCATCGAGCTCTGTCGCGAGCACGGCCTCGCTCCCGATGCCATCGAAGCAGTGGACCTCACCGTAAGCCCGCTCGTGCTGAGACTCACCGGCAAGACCGCGCCGCAGTCCGGGCTCGAAGGCAAGTTCAGCGTCTATCACGCGGCCGCCGCCGCCATCGTCCACGGCGCCGCGGGCAAAGCGCAATTCAGCGACGCGTGCGTGCGCGATCCGCGCGTCGTCGCGGTGCGCAAGCGCGTCAGCACGCGCGAGGACGCCGTCATCGGCAGGACGGAGGCGCGTGTTACCATCCGCACGCGGGACGGGCGCACGCTTGCCCGCCACGTCGAGCACGCGTTGGGGACGCTGGCGCGCCCCATGAGCGATGCCGATCTCGAGGCGAAATTCAAGGGGCTCGCAGGCGAAGTGCTGCCGCCCGCCCAGGTCGAGGAAGCGATCAACCTATGCTGGCAGATTTCCGCGCAGGCGGATGCAGGAGCGCTGGCGCG
>JBIOVQ010000257.1:0-6395 GCA_044867805.1 Burkholderiales bacterium
GCGCGCACGCGAGCGCGCAAGACCGTGACCTCGGTGCACAAGGAACCGGTCTACCGGCTCGCGTGCGGCATGTTCGCGGAAGAGTGCCGCAGGCTCGCGAAGGACTATCCGGACGTCAAGCTGAACGAAGTGCTGGTGGACGGCTTCGCGATGAAGCTGGTGATGAACCCGCAGCAGTTCGATGTGGTGGTCACCACCAACCAGTTCGGCGACATCCTGACGGATGAGGGCGCCGGCGTCGTCGGCGGCCTCGGGCTCGCGCCGGGCCTGTGCGTGGGCGAGCGCCTGGCGATGTCTCAGGCGACGCACGGCTCGGCGCCGGACATCGCCGGCCGCAACATCGCCAACCCCTACGCCCTGATCATGTCGGGCAAGATGCTGTTCGAGTGGCTCGGCCGCAAGCGTAGCGAGCCGAAAGCGACGAAAGCCGCCCAGCTCATCGACGCAGCGGTGGACAAGGTCATCGCCGAGGCGAAGCACCTCACTGCCGACCTGGGCGGCAGGGCGTCGACCACGGAGATGGGCGACGCGATCGCGGCGGCGGTGTAGCGCCGCCGCTGGAAGGATGAAGGCGGAAGGATGAAGGATGATCCCCCGCTAACACGGGCGGATATTGACCCGGCCTGTCACTACGTCCGGCCGGAGCTCCGACCGAAGGGTTAGGAGAGGTCGGGACCTGTTCTTGTCACGCGCAGCGTGACGGTCGCCCTTCATCCCTCATCCCTCATCCTTCGCCGGAGGGACGAGAGTCTCGTCACTCCGGCTTTATCCCCGCCAGCTTCACCACCGCCCCCCACTTCTTGAGCTCCGACTTCATGTAGGCGGTGAATTCCTCGGGGCTGGAAGGCGTCGGCACCGTTCCGTCCGCCAGCATGCGGTCGATCACGTCCTTCTGGTTGAGGATCGCGACGATTTCCTTGTTGAGCCGCTGCACGATGTCCCGCGGCATGTTGGCCGGTCCGATCATGCCGGCCCACGCGTATGCCTCATAGCCGGGCAGGCCTGCTTCGGAAATCGTCGGGAACTCCGGCAGCGAAGGCACGCGCTTGGCGTTGCCGACGCCCAGCGCGCGGACGCGTCCGGCCCGCACGTGCCCGAGAATCGGCGGGATGCTGGCGTAGAGGATCTGGCCTTCGCCGGACACGACCGATACGACCGCCGGCGCCATGCCCTTGTAGGGGACGTGGAGTATCTTCACCTTGGCCATCGCGTTGAAGAGCTCGCCGGCGAGGTGGGACGAATTGCCGGCGCCCGGCGATGCGTATGAGACCTCCCCCGGCCTGGCCCTGGACAGCGCAATCAGCTCCTTCACGCTCTTCACCGGCAGGGACGGGTGGGCGACCAGCAGGAGCGGGTAATTCACCATGTTGGCGATCTGGGTGAAGTCCTTCAACGTGTCGTGCGGGAGCCTGGCGTAGATGAACGGGTTGACCGCCAGCGGGCCGGCCGAAGCTGCCGCCAGGGTGTAGCCATCGGGGGGCGACGCCTTGAGCGCTTCCAGGCCGAGTATGGCGTTGGCACCGGGGCGGTTGTCCACCACCACCTGCTGGCCGAGGCGCTCGCTCAGCCCCTTGCTGACGATGCGCCCGATGTAATCCACTCCGCCGCCGGCGGGGAACGGCACGATCACCCGGATCGGCCTGCTGGGGTAGGCCTGCGTCAGCCCCGGTAGGGGGAAAATAGCCGCGGCGGCCAGCGCCAGCGTTGCGACGGCGATGCGTGTTGTCATTGTCTTCTCCTCCTCTTTGTTCACTTTGGCGACAAGTATACTTCCGGCGGCCCGGCCGCCTGGCAGGGCCCCGTTTTTCTGAGCACGTAGTACACCTCCGAGTTGAGCAGGCTTCCCAGGAACGGCACAGGGCAAAACCACTTGCGGGTGACCTCCAGCTCATGGACCGGAAACTTCCGCTCCAGCGCGCGGTAATCGAAACCGAGATGCGAGTCGTAGTAGAAAAGGCCGGGCGCAACCTCGCGGAGAGGGCGCTCCCGGGGCGGCGCTCCCGCCGCGGCGGCGATGATATTGCCCGGACGCGCGTCGAACTCGCCGTAGCGCCGTGACATGCGAAAGAGCCCCTTCAGCAACGCCGGCAGGTGCAGCTCGTGCGGCACGCCGATGATCGCGCGCCCGTCGGGCTTGAGCATGCGGTGTATCGATGCCAGGGCGTCACCCGTTTCCCGGTCGGGAAGATGCTCCAGCACTTCCAGGCAGAACACGTAGTCGAAGCTTCCGGGAGCGAGGCCTTCGAGCGATTCCGCAAACGCGACCCAGTCCAGCCCCGACAGCTTGCGCTTTGCCTGGGCCATCGCCGAAGCCTCCGGCTCGTACACGCAGGCAGCGATCGAAGGGCCGCCGGCCATGCGCCGTACGAGCTCCCCGTCGGCGCAGCCGAAGTCGAGGACCCGTATCGGGCCCGGGGCGCGGATGTTCCTCAAGGGAAGCAGGGCGTGCTCGAACCGCCGGTCGTGCAGCCAGCGCTTGACCGGGTTGGGGTCGCGTATGGTGATGTCTTCGTAGCTCATCCGGTTCGCGAGGCGACGAGGCCGGGCGCCAGCCCTCGCTCGCAGCCTTGCTATACTTTCCAGCGCGAGGATGATAGCCGATGCATGCGGACGGGAGGACTCATGACTGACTGGAAAGTGGCGTTGCCGGCGGCGGCGCTGGCGCTGTGCAGTTCAGCGAGCGCGGTGTGGGGTCAGGGCGAGCGCTATCCGACCCGCCCGATACGCTTCATCGCCGCGAACGCGCCGGGCGGGGGGCTGGACATCACCGCGCGCGCGATACAGCCCAGGCTCAGCGCCGGCCTCGGGCAGCAAGTGATCGTGGACAACCGCGCGGGAGCAGCCGGCAGCATCGCGGCGGAGATCGTCGCCAAGGCGGCGCCCGACGGCTACACCCTCATGGTCGGCTCGATCGGCGGGCTGGCGGTCAACACCCATCTCTACAAGGGGCTCACCTACCATCCGCTGCGCGATCTCGCGGCAATCACCTGGGCGACCTCGGGCAGCAACGTGCTGGTCGTGCACCCATCGGTGCAGGCGAAGAGCGTGAAGGAGCTGATCGCGCTGGCGAAGGCGCAGCCGGACAAGCTGAGCTACGGCTCTTCAGGCGCGGGCAACGCAGGGCACCTCGCGGGCGAGCTGTTCAACGGCATGGCCGGCATCAAGATGGTGCACATCCCGTACAAGGGCGGCGCGCCGGCCATGATCGCGCTGCTCGCCGGGCAGATAGAGCTGATATTCTCGTCGGCGCCGACGGCGGTGCCGCAGGTCAAGGCCGGCAAGATCCGGGCGCTGGCCGTTACGACCGCCAGGCGCTCGGTGGTGCTGCCCGACCTTCCGACCGTCGCCGAGGCCGGCCTGCCGGGATTCGAGGCCGACAACTGGTACGGCGTCGTGACCACCATGAAGACGCCGCGCGCGGTCATAGACCGGCTCAACACCGAGATCGGCCGCGCGCTGCATGCGCCCGACGTGAAGCAGCTGCTGCTCTCGCAGGGGCTCGAAGTGAGGACCAGTACTGCCCAGGAATTCGGCGCCTACATGCGCTCCGAGTTCGACAAGTGGGCGAAGGTCATCAAGGACGCCGGCATCGTCGCTAACTAGGTCAGAAGGAGAAACAGCAATGGACAGGATTTACATGATTAACAAGATTAGAAAAAACAATCCTGTAAATCCTGTTAATCCTGTCTATTCTGAATGGCAGGTTTCTTAAGTGGACACGGCCGCAGCCAGGCTGCTCAGCGGGATACCGTTGTTCGCCGGCATCGAGGCCGGGGAGCTCGAGGGGCTCCTGCGCGTCTTTCAGCCGGTCGCCTTTCCCCCGGCCGCCCAGATGGTCCGGCAGGGGCAGCCTGCGGACAGCGCCTACATAATCGAAGCGGGAACGGCGAACGTGGTCACCACGTTGCCGGGCGGGGGTGAAGCGGTGCTGGCCACCCTCGGCCCCGGCAGCACGCTGGGCGAAGCGGCGCTGCTCGAGACCGGCAGGCGCGCGGCGACGGTGGTGGCGCGGACGGCGGTCTCGGGCCACGTCGTCGAGCGCGACGGGTTCCGGATGCTGCTGGCCCAGCGCAACCGGGCGGCGTTCACGATCCAGGGCCGCATCACGCGCACCTTGTGCCAGCGGCTGCGCGAATTGAACGCGAAGGTCGTCGCCGCGGATGCGCCGGAGAGCGCCGCGCCGCCGTTGTCGGGTGCGACAGCGGAAGCCGCGGATCTGCGCCGCGGCCAGTGCTCGTTCGATTACCGGGCGTTCCTGCCGCTGCTCCCGATCTTCAAGCGCTTCAGCCGGGCCGAGCTGGCGGATTTCATCGAGAAGACCGAGGTCATCGAGCTCAACCGTGGGCGCATCCTGTTCCAGCAGGGCGACCTGCCCGACGCCGGCTTCGTGGTCGTCCGGGGCGCCCTCGAGGTACTGCACGCGGAGAACAGCCGCCGCCATCGCATCGGCGTGCTCGGGCCCGGGCGGCTGTGCGGGATGCTTGCCATGATCGAGAGCCAGCCTCACAGCATGAGCGCCGCGGCGCGCGAGCGCACAGTGCTGCTGGAGATTCCCAAGCCGGCGTTCGACGCGCTTTTCGCGGGCACCGACCCTGCCGCCGCGAAATTCCAGGACGCGATCAACCGCGACCTTCTGCAGTCGCTCGCGCGCACCAACATCCACCTCACGCGCCTCGTCAGCCAGGCGCGCATCCGCGGCAGCCGGCAGGAGAAAAAGAAGGCGGAAGACCTGCAGCGCGCGCTGGGCGCGCAGGACGTGGTGCCCAAGCTCGAAGGGCCGGAAATCAAGGAGTAGGCCGTCGCAGCCGATCGCCCCGGCCGTCCACCGAACGCATAGACACGCTGCTGCACGGACTCGCCCGCTCCCAAGTAACCACGCCAAGTACGCAGCTGCCGTCACGTCGTACGCGAGGCAGAACTCCGGCCACCCCGATTATCAGTGCCATAACGCACCGCCTGGGTTGCCCTGCGCGTTGTTACACATCACCATTTTCCAGCACGGAGCGCAGATCGTCCGGAACCGGCATGGGCTTGATGGCGCTGACATTGGCGCGGCCGGTGTTTCCGATTGGCACCCAGATGCGCGAGAACACGGCTGCCGCGACGATTCGCGCCGATTGGCCAATCACTTCGCGCCAGGCGCCCACCGAAGCCCCGAGGCAAAGCATGAGCCAATGCACGTGAACATGTTCCGACGTGTGACGCTGACTGAGGATGTGGGCGCGCTCGAGATGATGAAACGCAACTTCGACTTGTCCCGCGACCGTCGCGGTATTGGCGGCGCTCAACTCAGCCTCATACGCCTTTCGGAGTGCGGGGTTCATGTTGCTACCTAACGTTCGCGATGAGCAGCCGCCGACGAGCGAAGCGAGGAGGGTATTCGCAAGCGCAGCTTGCGGGCGGTCCGCTCGATCGCGGGGTTAGCCTTCACGTCCGCTTGAAAACCAAGCTGAAGTTATTCGCCGGCATTTCAACGATCTCGGCGAGCACGAATCCGGAGGAAGCAGCAGTCTCGGACACCGCCTCAAGGTCGCGAAGACCCCACTCGGAACTGTGCGCCCGAAGATCAGAATCAAACTGCTCATTACTCTTCGAAGTGTGTTTACCGAAGCGGCGGTACGGTCCGTACAAGAACAGGACGTGCTGTGCTGGAAGCAAAGCTTTCGTGCCTTCGAGCAAGGCTAGCGCAGCGGACCACGGAGCAACGTGAATCAGGTTAATGCACACCACCGCATCCGCCGTCTGCAATGGCCAAGGAAGTCTGGTCACATCGAGGTCAAGAGGCGGATTGACGTTTGCTAGCTGTTCCTCTCCAACACGCAGAGCAATGGACTCGCGAAGCTCCGGATCCGGATCGGAAGGCTGCCAGGTGAGGCCTGAGAGCGCCTTGGCGAAATGAATGACGTGCTGCCCCGTACCGCTGGCAACCTCTAGCACAACTCCCCGCGTGGGCAAAACGCGCGCAAGGACATCAATTATCGGCCCTCTGTTGCGCTCGGCTGAGGGGATGAACCATTTCCCGTCAGCCTGCTTTTCGCCACGTTGCCGAAGCATCAATGCTCCGTGAAGGCTAACGTTAATTGGTTGACAAGAGATTAGTTGACATATTAGTTGACATTCAAGACCCAGCGTAACGATGCGGCCGGCAGATTAGTTGACAGATAGGTGACAAGATCAGTCGACACTAACCGTACTAACGCCCGCGAATTGCACTCTTACAGTCGGTCTTTTTGCAAAGCGCCATTCTGCGCTTGCCCTCGGCGTTCCTCAAGCCGAACAAACTCTTGGGGAAGAGCGGTACGAATGACACTGACAAGTAACGAGCTCACGCAGCACCGCGTCACGCTGTATCGCGTCACGCTTCATCGCGTCACGCCTCATTGCGTTACGCTCCG
>JBIOVQ010000258.1:0-5181 GCA_044867805.1 Burkholderiales bacterium
GGCTGACTTCCGGCGACGGGAAACCGCAGCCGCTGTCATCGGCCTGGATGTCGTAGGTGACCGTGTCGCCGTCGGGGTCCGTCACGTCGGTCCAGTCGAGCGTCGGCTGCGTGCTGGTCGTGCTGGACGCGTCGGCCGGCGACACGAGCGTCGGCGCGGGCGGCGGCTGGCTGTAGTGGACCACGACCTCGATATGGTCGACCGTTACGCTCACATTGCCTCCGCTCGTGCCGTTCTTGAACACGGCGAACGCGGCTCCGAAATTCGCGGCGTTGATCTCCGCCGGCGTCCAGGTCGTGCCCCACAGGTCGGTCGCACCGCCGTGGGGTTCGGCCGTATCCACCAGCGTGTAGGCGGTGCCCGTGGACCGGTCGGTGGCCTGGACTGCGCCGCCCTTGATCACCCGCATCTGGAAATCCTGGGTGGGAGCGGGCGTGCTGCTCGCCTTGCGCTCCACGTTCACGACGATGCCGAGGATGGTCGCGCCCGCCGGGATCGAGAATCCGTAGCCGGTGCATTGCAGGCGGTCCGAATTCTCATCGTCGTTGACGCCTACGGAGGCGTAGGAGGCGTTACTGGATACCGCCCGCCCCGGATTGCCCCAGTTATTACCACCGATGTTCGAGGAGACGCACGCACCGGGGCTGCGGGTCTGGCTGTGGGCGTGGGCCGCCTGCGGGTGCAACGCTCCGGCCGCGATCAGCGCCATGGCGAGCGCTGACTGCGCGATTCGGGGCCGCAGGAAATTCTTCACGATTCCGATTCTCCACCGCATCTGCATGCAAGTCGCGTTCCCGCGCGCGCCAGCGGCCGCTGCGGGCCGCCAGGCGGTCCGCGGCGTGATCCATGTCACACCTTCGCACGCGGTGCTTGCCATATCGCAGCCGCGCCTGGCGGGAAATATCAACTGCACGAGAACCGCGGCGCTGCCGCGCTCGGATCCTTGCACTTGGAGAACGTTGCCTGGATCTGCCGCTCCACATACCCGGCTGAAGGCGTGGGATTCGGGCATGGAGCCTCGTTGCAGGCGGTCGCTATGACCTGGTAGGCACCGACGTTGCGGTTGCCCTCGGTCGTCGGAGCGTTGATCGCCGCATTGCACGTGATCGTCACCGTGAAGACCGACAGCGATCCGCCCAGGCCGGTGAGGTTGGTGGACGCCGCTGGACACGGCGGAAGGTTCGGCGTCCCGCCCACGCCGGGCAGGCTGTTGTTCGGATCCAGCACCTGGTAGGCGCCCCATTCGAGCCCCGCGCGCGCCGCCTGGTAGGCGCGCACGCCCTGGACGTCGAGCGCCTGGCTCTGCTGCTGCAGCCCGACCACCGCCACGATGAACACGGCGAGCAGGCCCAGCACCACGATCAGGAAGATCGCCGTGACGATGCTGAACCCACGCTGCCGCCGAGGAGCGTGATTCGCGATTCGTGATTCGTGATTCGCGCTAGGGCACATTGCTCACGTGCACCTGCTGGAACAGGCGCACGGTCTCGCCACTCTGCGATATCTGGAGCGTCAGCGACACCACGCCCGTCCGCTGCGAGGTCCCGCTCGTCGTGTAGCTGAAGCTGCAACCGGAAACATTGCTCGCCAGCAGCGCGCTGCTGCCGCCCGCCGGCGGCGTGGGCTGGGGGGCGAGCTGGATCGGGTATCCCCAGTAGCGGCGCAGCACGCCCGTTCCCAGGTCGCAATGGTAGGTCACGGGATGCTGCACGACGTGGAAGCGCTTGCCGGGAGACGCGAAGGGAAACTGCTTGGATGCCGCAAGGGTGATCGTGGTGCCGTTGTCGCTCGCGTACGCCTCGCGATTGTCCGTTCCGTAAGCGTTGGAAGAGGCGACTCCCGGAGCGGAGTTGAGGTTATAGATGACGATGTACTTGGCTCCGGCCGCGGAAAAATCCGGCATCGCGCCGAGGACATCGAATTGATCGTCGGGCGCGGTAAAGTCCAGCGCGTTTCCGGTGCCGGCGCCGGTCAGCTCCGAGCGGTAGCGGCCGCCGCCGCTGGCCTGGAGATACTCGATGTAGAGGCCCGTGCCGTCCACCCGCACGCTGTTCGGCAGCGCGGTGCGCAGGTCGCGCGTAATGCGGCGCAAGGCGGTGTCCGCGATGTCGGTCAGCTGCGCCCGCCGCGTGGCGTCGACGTAGCTTTGCACGGGCTGCCGTATGAACAGCGCGATGGCGGCGCCGATGATGCCGGTGATCACGATCACCATGATCATCTCGAGCAGCGTCACGCCGAGCGCGCGCCTGCGCCCCGCGTGACTCGTAACCCCCACCCCAGCCCTCCCCCTTCTCAAGGGGGAGGGTTGGGAGGGGGTCCGTGATTCGTGATTCGACATTGCGCGCATCATCGAGCCCCCGTCACGGCAGCGCATTCGGCGCGTAGCGCACCCGGTAGCCGTTGAGGACGATGCTCGGGGTGAGGCTGGGGTGCGACACCGTCACCGTGATCAGCAGCGCCTCGTCAGCGGCTATGCCGCCGAGCCCCTGCGTCGCCACGGTCACGGACGCCGTGTATGCGGCGAGCTCCGGGATAGCGATCGGGTTGCCCGCGATGTCGACGATGCCGCCGGCCATCGTGAAACCGTTGTAGTCGTTGACGTTGTCGTAGGGGGTAGTGGCGCCTGTCCGCGTTTCCGGCCCGAAGGGCGCTGCGCCCTCCGCGCCGAGGCCGGGCCCTTCGACGCCGCCGGCGCTGCAACCCGTCGCACCCACGGTCGCGCTCTGCGCCGTGGCGGCCTGCGGATCGTCAGGATCGCAATAGGTGAAGGGCATCAGCTGCGCCTCTTCCAGCAGCGCCTCCGCGATCGCGAGCGCCTGCTTGTGGATCATCGGGTCCGTGCTGGCGCGCGTGGCGTAGCCGATGACGCCGACCACGCCGGCCGCCGCGACGCCGATCACGACGATGAACATGATCAGCTCGAGCAGGGTCATGCCGCGCTCGCGCCGGATTTCACGCGGGGCGCACATATCCCGTCTCGGGCTCGACGACGATCTGCCGGGTCACGTCGCCGCTTTCGGAGCCGCCGATCGTGATCGTCGCCCCCGTGCTCGGCCTTCCCAGTCCGTCGAAGGTGATGGTTGCGGCGGTCGCGCCCAGCGGCGAGACCCCGTCCGGTCTGCCCGCGCACAGCCAGCTCGTGTCGTTCAGGCAGTTCTGGGCCATCCTGCTCGAGCGGTTGAGATCCAGGGTGGCGCGGACGCGGTTGGCCGCGGCCGCATCACATCCCGCGACGTAGCACGCGGCGACGCGATCCGCGGATATCTCCACGGTCACGTTGCGGCGCTGGGCGATCGCGGTCTTCTGCGCGTGCCGCACCAGCGTGATGGTCTCGTCGAAATAGCCCCGCGACTCGAAACCGCCCTTGCCGACGAAGCGCGCCGTGGCCACGGCGGCGAGTATCCCGACGATCACGATCGTGACGACCAGCTCGAGCAACGTGAAGCCGCTGGCGCTGCGCCGGCGGGCGATCATCATGGCGGAGTCACGCATGGCGGGCCAAAACAAAGCGGGTGGAGTTCCGTCTCGCGACGAACCTCCACCCGTCATCTACGATGTGGGTGTCCCGGTTGCACCAGGACACGCAGAGTTGCGACCAGTCCTTGCTCGTCAGCAGTTTGCCGAGCTGGCACCGACGGTCACCTGACCGGTACCGGTGCTCGCATCATACGTTGTCGTGCAGGTCGCAAACCCGCTATACGTGCAGACGTAGTTGCCGCCGGTCACCGCGCAACTCACCGCGCCGGGAGTAATGATGGCGGCACCCATGCCAGCTGCGTCTTCCGTGGGTAAACCGTTCCTTACGCTGGCAGCCCCCGCAAGCCCCGTAAGGACCGTCACCGTGGTGCCACCGCCTATATCCACGTTGGTCATCGTCGCCGAGCCCGCTGCCAGCCATTTGGCCTGCACCAGTTGCTTGGCGGACTCCATCGACGCCGCGATCGCCTGCATCTGGGCCGCGCGCGCGTCGCCGCCGAGATTCACGAACCGGGGAAGCGCCGTCGCCGCGAGTATGCCGAGGATCACGATCACGACGATCAGCTCGACCAGGGTAAAGCCTTTTTGATGCGTCTTCATGCTCCCTCTCCTTTCACTGCAATGGCTGAATATCGGACCACGACCCGTCAGCAACCTGTCGTGGTGAGTATGCTGAACCCCGGCGCCAGGTTGGGACCGGTCGGCGCCGTGTAGGTAAAACTGCAGTTGGCCGGAATGTTCCCCATCACCATCAAGGTGATGACACTGCCCTGCGCGGATCCTCCACCCGACACGTCGTAGCCGTCCGTGGAAGTCGGGCTGGCGTTGATCCCGGCCGCCGTGATGATTCCTGCGGCATCCGCGGTCGGATAGGTATTGACCATCGTGACCGCGGCGCCCTCCATGGTCAGCGTGCCGCTGCCGGGCTGCGCGGTGCACTGCGGGGTGGACGCGAGGCACGCGGCGTGAGCCAGCGCCGCCGCGCCCTTCATCGCCCCGAGCGCCCCGTTCAGCTTGGCGATGCGCGCCTGCGTTTGCAGGTTCGCGAAGCGCGGCAACGCGGTCGCGGCGAGGATGCCGAGAATGATGATCACCACGATCAGCTCGATCAGGGTAAAACCGCCCGCTGGCCTCGATCGCTTCATGTGAAATCTTCCACAAACTTTCGCGCGCATGTCATTGATAGCAAGGCAAAACCCGTTCCAGTATATCCCGATGCCCGTTTTACCGCCAGCGATACGGGGTGACCGGGCTCAGGGTGACGGTGGTCACGCTTTCCACGGCTCCTCCAGCAAACGTGACGCGGTCCTTGAGGAGCCGCGCCTGGAACCGTATTTCCCTGGCCGCGCCCCCGGTGCCGATTTCCAGACGGTCCCCGGCGTTTACGACGTAGACCAGGTGGCGCCGGCCGGCGTCGAAATACCACTTGCCGCGCTCAGCCCCGGCGCTGTAGGCACCGCCGTAATTGTCGGGCCGGGCCTCCAGCCAGCGCATCGGGTCCTCGACCTCCAGCGCGGCGGCCTGCCCCTGCTTGTGGGTCGCGATCAGTTCCGCGAGTTGCAGCTGGAGCCCGGTCTTCACCCCCCTCACCACGGATTCCATTGCCGCCTTCTCCGCCATCTCCTGGTGATAGCCCAGCCGGTTCAGGAGCAGCGCCGCCGCCACGGCGATGACGGCGATCGCGACCGCGAGCTCGACCAGCGT
>JBIOVQ010000259.1:0-2795 GCA_044867805.1 Burkholderiales bacterium
CGCAACTACCTGCCGATCGACGGCTTGCAGGCCTACGACCGGGGCGTGCAGGAGCTGTTGTTCGGCGCGGACAGCGCCGCCTTGCGCGAGCAGCGCATCGTTACCGTCCAGACGCTGGGCGGGACCGGCGGCCTCAAGGTCGGCGCCGACCTGCTGCGGCGGCTGAACGGCGCCGCGCAGATCTGGATCAGCGACCCGAGCTGGGAGAACCACCAGGCGCTGTTCGATTACGCCGGGTTCAAGGTGCAGGTCTACCCCTATTACGACGCCGCTACTCATGGAGTCAGGTTCGACGCCATGATCGGCGCGCTGCGCAAGCTGCCGGCCGGCGCCATCGCGGTCCTGCACGCGTGCTGCCACAACCCGACAGGCGTGGATCTTGCGCCGGAGCAATGGCAGCAGGTGATCGAGGTCGTGAACAGCCGCGGCCTGGTGCCGTTTCTCGATATTGCCTATCAGGGGTTCGCCGAAGGGCTTGCCGCCGACGCCGCTCCCGTGCGTCAGTTCGCCGCGGCCTGCCCGGTGGTGTTCGTCTCGAGCTCGTTCTCGAAATCGCTCTCGCTCTACGGCGAGCGCGTGGGCGCGCTCTCGGTCGTTGCCGGGACCGCCGACGAGGCGGCGCGCGTGCTGAGCCAGCTGAAGCGCGTGATCCGGACCAACTATTCCAACCCGCCGACCCACGGCGGGCAGGCGGTCGTGACCGTGCTGACCACGCCCGAGCTGCGCGCGCTGTGGGACCGCGAGCTGGGTGAAATGCGGGAGCGCATCAAGACCATGCGCCGCCAGCTCGTGGAGAAAATCCGCGCCCACCGCGCCGATTTCGATTTCAGCTTCATCGTGCGGCAGCGCGGGTTGTTCTCCTACTCCGGCCTCACCCGGGACCAGGTGCGGCGGCTGCGCGAGGAATACTCGTTGTACGCCATCGAGAGCGGCCGCATCTGCGTGCCGGCGCTCAACTCGCGCAACGTAGACTACGTGGCGAAGGCGATCGCCAGCGTGCTCGTGTAGGGGAAGTCTCCTCTCCCCTCACTTCTTTTTCTTTTCTTCCTTTTTCCCGAACAGCCCCTCGGTCCACTGGCCGACCCGCGCACCGACGGCGGTGCCGATGCCGGGCCCCAGCACGGCAGTGCCCGCGGCGGCCCCCGCGACGGTTCCTCCGGTCGGATATAACCAGGGAGATTCCAGGGTGCCGGCGACGTTCAGCGGAACCGCTCCCGTGGCGACCGACACGGCCTTGACGTTGGCGTTGATGCGCCCGGACAAGGCGTCCTTGGGCGAGATCGTCACATGCCCATCGGCTGATAGTGCGCCCGATGCGATGTTGAGCTGGGTCAGGCGGCGCGTGCCCCGGTCCATCTCCAGATGGCCCGACAGCTTGTCGAAGCGCGTCTCCCCTCCCTTCCCCGCGTCCTTGTTGATGAGCGAGGCAGCGGCCTTGCTGATGTCCACGCCGTGAAGCACGCCGCTCTGGATATCGAACGGCGTCTCCAGGCGTAGAGCGTCGGCGATCTGACCCGCATTCGGGGTATCGGCCGAGAATTGTGGCTTGGCGTTCAGCCGCCCACTCATGCTCCGGGGCTTGCCGAGAGCCTGCAGCAGGGACCCGATCTCGACCTGGCTCACTTCCGCAGTGCCATTGAGCTGAATGCCCCTCTGCCAGCCGACCTGGGCGCTGCCGGCGACGGTGCCGCCGTAGAGTTTGGCGCGCACCTCGCTGAAGGTCGCAGCCTTGGGCGTCGCAAAGCCCTTCACAGTCAATTCGTCGAACAGGATCGCGGCGCCCACGGGCAACCGCCAGTCCCTTGCGCTCGCATCGATCAGGTAGCGCCCGCCTTCGGGCTTGACGCGGGCTCTAAACTTGCCGTCGGCAGTGGAGAGCAATGCGCTCTCAAGATCTCCGCCGCCGTCGAGGCTGAGCCGCGCGTCGAACGGTCCGAAGCTGGCTTTCTCCAGCTTGAGCACTGCGCCGTCGAGCCGGATGCTCTCCACCCTGACGGCTGGCGGCTCGGCGGGCGCGCCCGGCTTGGCGCCGGACTGGGTCAAGGCCGCAATCTTGTCGATCGCTTTCTGCGTAACGACCAGGTTTTCAATTTCGATGCTGCGAATGACCTTGGTCGCACTCAGCAATGACATCAACTTAGGACTAATCGTCACCTCACCGACCTGGATATCGCCAGTCTTGCCCACTGTGATGCTCGTAACGGTGACATGCGGTAGCGGCAAACCGCCGGCGCGCAGACCGCCGATCTTCACCGGCTCCTTGATCCGTGCCGAAATCTCACTTTCGATCCGCGGAATGGTGTCGTCCAGCGAAATGAAAAACGGGACGATGGCGAGGATCAATATGATCGCGCCGAGAGTTATGCCGCCCCACTTTAACCACTTCATAAGATTGGATTTTTGGGCAGTTTTCATTGACCCATCCGGCGCCAGCGGCTAATATAGGGCGCCTTTGCAAAGGAGCACTAAGCAGCACTTCACTATTTGACAAGATTATTCCCCGATAGCTCAGCCGGTAGAGCGACGGACTGTCAAATTGGCAGCATCACGGGGTAACCCGTGAAGGAAAATCGGGTGAACTCAGGGAATGTCCTTCGGGAAGAATCCTGAGCCAAGCCCGCCGAAGGGCAAGCAGTAGGCGGGAAGGTGCAGAGACTAGGGGGTGAGCAGCCCAGGCAATAAGCCCCCATCAGCGCCCGACACCCCACCGGGTCATGCCGGGGGTGATGAGATAGTCCAACGCGCAAGCGTTGTAATCCGCAGGTCGCTGGTTCGATCCCAGCTCGGGGAGCCAA
>JBIOVQ010000260.1:0-12986 GCA_044867805.1 Burkholderiales bacterium
ATGCGCTCGGCGCCTATGTCACCGCGTGGGCGGTGGTGGCAGCGGCGGCCGCCGTGCCGACGGCGGCGTTGTTCCTGCTGCTCATCCTGGGCCCGGCCGTGGTCGCGCTGGTCGGGCTCCTGATCGAGCCCACGCTGATCCGGCCGTTCTACCGCAGGCCGGAGGAGTACCAGCTGCTCGTCACCTTCGGCCTGCTGCTGGTTCTCGAGGACGTCATCCGCGCGGTGTGGGGCGGCACGCCGTTGACCGCCGGCAAGCTCGTGGATTCCCTCGGCCTCGTTTCGATCGGAAGGCTGCCGTATCCCGTCTACAACCTGGTGATGATCGGCGTCGGCATCGTGGCGGCGCTCGCGCTGTGGGCGTTCGTCTACCGCACCCGGTTCGGGGTGCTCCTGCGCGCGACCGCGCAGGACCGGCGCATGGCCGCGGCGCTCGGGATCGACGTCGGGCGGATCTACGCGCTCGCTTTCGGCCTTGGCTGCTTCATGGCGGGGCTGGGCGGCGCCATCGTCGTGCCGAGCCAGGCGGCGGTACTGGGCATGGGGGTCGACGTGCTCGTCATCGCGTTCGTCGTCGTCGTGATCGGCGGTCTCGGCAGCCTCGAGGGTGCCCTGGTCGGGGCGCTCGTCGTGAGCGCGCTGAGGACCGTCACCATACAGTTCTGGGAAGAGATCGAGCTCGCGGCGCTCTACCTGATCGCCGCCGTCGTGCTGCTCATCCGCCCGACGGGACTGTTCGGGAGGAAATCTTGAGCGCGCCGCAGGTATCTCCGATCGGCCGCCGCGCCGCGGTGGCGGCCGCGGCGTTCGTCGCCCTGCTGCTGGTGCCGTCCTTCGCGGGCACCTACCACACGCAGCTCCTCACCTACGGCCTCACCCTGGCGATCGCCGCGCTCGGGTTCAATCTCCTGCTTGGCTACACAGGGCTGCTTTCGTTCGGGCATTCCGCGTATCTGGGCGCGGGCGCCTACGGCGTCGCCTTCATGATGCGCTACCTCGACGTCTCCTCGATGGAGCTGTTCCTCGTGGGCGGGATCGTCTTTTCCGGCGCAATCGCCGCGCTCTTCGGGGTGGTCTGCGTGCGCCATACGCGGATCTTCTTCGCCATCCTGACGCTTGCGCTCTCGCAGGTGCTGTGGACGCTCGCCTACAAGTTCTTCTGGATCACCGGGGGCACCGACGGCATCCGGGTTCCGTTCGCGAAGGTGACCCTGCTCGCCGGCCTGGTGAGGTTCGACGGTCCGGACGCCTTTGCCGGGTTCATCCAGTCCTACTACTACTACGTGCTCGTCGTATTCGCCGCCTGCGTGGCGCTGATGTGGCTGATCGTGCACTCTCCTTTCGGCAAGACGCTGCAGGCGATCCGCGACAACGAGACCCGGGCGCGCTTTCTCGGCGTGCGGATCTGGCGCTACCGCTGGCTCGCGTTCCTGGTGTCGGGCATCTTCACCGGCCTCGCCGGCGCCCTGTGGGTTCCGCTCAACGGGCTCGTGACCCCGGACGTGCTTTACTGGCCGCAGTCGGGCAAGATCGTGTTCTTCGCCGTGCTCGGCGGATTCCGCGCGTTCTTCGGCCCCGTCGTCGGCGCGGTAACCTTCAACTACCTCGAGGCCTACGCGGTTGCGCTCACCGAGTACTGGCAGCTCACGCTCGGGGTGGTCCTGATCGTGCTGGTGACGTTCCTGCCCACGGGCATCGTGGGGACGGCGGGGCGGCTCGCCGCCCGCCTCAAGCCGGGCCGGGAGGCGGCGACGTGAGCCTGCTGCGTACCGAGGGGCTGAGGAAGCACTTCGGCGACACGCGCGCCGTCGACGGGGTGGATTTCACCGTCAACGAGGGCGAGTTCCTGTCCCTGGTCGGCACCAACGGCGCGGGCAAGACCACGCTGGTCAACCTGATCAGCGCCTTCCTGTTTCCCGACAGCGGCAGAATCTTCATCGGCGGGCACGACATTACCCATGCCCCGGTGGAGAAGCGGATCCAGGCCGGGATCGCGCGCAGCTTCCAGCTCGTGAACCTGTTCGACGAGCTGTCGGTGCTCGACAACGTGGCGCTCTCGATCTTCGCGCGCCAGGGCAAGACCAGCCGGATATTCCTGCCCGCGGAGCGGGATACCGGGGTCACGCAGGAGGCGCTGGACCTGCTCGGGCAGTTCGGCCTCGGCGACAAGGCGCAGGCGCTCGCGGGAGGGCTCGCGCAGGGCGAGCGCAAGCTCCTCGACGTCGCGGTGGCCTACGCGCTGCGCCCGCGGCTGCTGTTCCTCGACGAGCCGACCAGCGGCGTCAGCACGCGCGACAAGGCGCAGATCATGGACACGGTGTCCTCGGTCGTGCGCGGCGGGCGGATCACGGCGGTCGTCATCGAGCACGACATGGACGTGGTGTTCAAGTACTCGGATCGCGTCGTCGTCATGCACGAGGGCCGGTTCCTCGCGGACGGCTCCCCCGATGAGATCCGGCGCAACCACGAGGTCGCGACGTATCTCCTCGGGACGGATGTGGCGGAGTGAGCGCATGCTGGAGGTGAAGGACATCCACGTTTCCCGCGGCCCGGCGCACGTGCTGCACGGGGTGTCCCTGGGCGTGCGCGAGCACGAAGTCGTCTGCCTGGTGGGGCGCAACGGCGCCGGCAAGACGACGACCATGGAAAGCATCATGGGCTTTCTCCCGGTCAGCTCCGGGCGGATCGTGTTTCACGGCGAGGAGGTGACTGCGCTGCCGGTGCACCAGCGGGCGCTGCGCGGCATGGGCTACGCGCCCGAAGGCTGCGAGATCTTCCCCGAGCTCACGGTGGCCGAGAACATGATGATCAGCCGCTGGATGGCGGCGAAAGCGCGCCGCCGCCCGGGAAACCCCGCGGACGGCAACATCGAGGAGCGCGTGTTCTCGGTGTTTCCGGAGGTGCGCGACCTGCTGCACCGCCAGGGGATGAACCTGAGCGGCGGCCAGCGCAAGATGGTCGCCATCGCCCGCGGGATGGCGCTCGCCCCGACGCTGCTGCTGCTCGACGAAGCGTTCGAGGGGCTCGCGCCGATCGTCGTCAAGCGTTTTCGCGAAGCGGTGCTCAAGATCGAGGACCTCGGGATTTCGCTCCTGATCGCGGAATCGAACCTCGTCAACGCGGCGCGCATCGCGGACCGGCTCTATGCAATCGACCGCGGGGAGATCATTTTCGAGGGCAAGCCGGAGCGGGCGCTCGAAGATCAGAACGTCATGAAAGCGCTGCGCGGCTAGATCGACACATGAAGGCGATACACGCGTCGCCGGCAGCCGCGCGCCCTTGACCTGCGGGAGACGAGGGTGGAAGCTATGTTGACGGCATCATGACGATGCCTGCCTGAGTAGCGGCAAAGGGGGATCCATGGGCGAGACCAGGAAGGAAGAAGGTCGCGGAACCTTCGAGTTCTTGAAAAGCTGGGGCGATGGCATGACCAGCTGGACGGAGCGATGGGTCCCTGATGCATTCGTCATCGTCATCATTCTGAGCTTCGTCACCTACCTCTTCGCGATCATCTGGGGATTCAAGCCGGAGGTCGGCCTTGCCACCCGGGCCTACGAATCGATTCACGCGTGGGGAAGGGGATTCTGGGAATTGCTCGCCTTCGCCATGCAGATGTGCCTGATCATGATGACGGGCTATATCCTGGCGTGCTCCCCTCCCGTCCGGCGGCTGCTCGACGGACTTTCCGGCTTGGCCAACCCTGAAAAACCCGGACAGGCCATTCTGGTCATGTCCCTCTTCTCGATGATCGCGGCCTGGCTCAACTGGGGATTGAGCCTCATCGCAAGCGCGATGCTGGCCCTGTTCATCGTGAGGAGAAATCCGAAGGTCGACTATCGCCTGCTGGTCGCCGCCGCCTACCTGGGCCTGGGCTGCACCTGGCATGCGGGGCTCTCCGGTTCGGCCACGTTGCTGGTGGCCACTCCCGACAACTTCCTGATCAAGGGGAAATTGCTCGACGCGACCATCCCCGTGGCCGATACGATCTTCCATCCTTTCAATCTGGTTCTGACGGTGGTCATTGTCGCCGTTGTCACCACCCTCATGGTCCTGATGCATCCGCGGCCGGGAAAAGTCTTTGTCGTGAAGCCCGAACTGATGAACCAGCTCAAGCTCTACGAAGCTCCTCCCGTACCCGCCCAATGGAAAAGCCCTTCGGACTGGATGAACTGGTGGCCCGGGTTCAACCTGATCGTTGCCATCGGCGGGCTGATCTGGTTGATCTGGCACTTCTCGACCAGGGGGCTGGACCTGAACCTCAACGTGATCAATTTCGCCATGCTCATGCTGGGGATCCTCTTCCACTGGAGGCCCTGGTCGTTCCTGAAGGCCACCGAGGACGCGGGCAAGGCAGTCTGGGGGATCGTCATTCAATTCCCCTTCTACGCGGGGATACTCGGGCTGTTCAAGTTCACCCTGCTCTCCACGGTGTTCACCAAGGCCTTTGTGGCGATCTCGACGGCACAGACCTTCCCCCTTTTCCTCTACTGGTACGGGGGACTCCTCAACTACCTCATTCCATCCGGAGGGGGCGAGTGGGCGGTGGTTGCGCCTTACGTCATTCCCGCGGCGAAGGAGCTGGGCGTCGGTATGGGCACGACGGTGGTCACCTTCGCCTGGGCGGATATGATGACCGACATGATCCAGCCCTTCTGGGCCATCGCCATGCTGGCCGTGGCGAGGCTGCATTTCAGGGACATCATGGGCTATCTGCTCGTGGTGTTCTTTGTCTACTTCGCCATCACTTCCGTCGCGTTCCTCTTCTTCGTTCCCAACTGGTGATGAAGCGGACCTGAGGCAGCCCGGCTTTTCTCAGCCTGCCCCCGCCACGAGGGCAGGCTCCGGGGTTTCGCCGCGTTCTTCATGCGGGCGATGCGTGGATGCGTCCGGCTCGCGTGCCGTGCGTCGTTTCTCGAGTCGCCGGCATGCGGTAAAATAGCGGCCCTTCCCGTAGCGAAATCCCGAAACGCCCCATGAAGGTCCTGGTAACCGTCAAGCGAGTGATCGACCCCTACGTCAAGGTGCGGGTGAAGGCCGACGGCAGCGGCGTCGAGACCGCCAACGTCAAGATGACGATGAACCCGTTCTGCGAGATCGCGGTCGAGCAGGCGGTGCGCATGAAGGAAGCGGGCGTCGTGACCGAGATCGTGGCGGTGTCGATCGGCGTCACCCAGTGCCAGGAGACGCTTCGCACCGCGATGGCGATGGGCGCGGACCGCGGCATCCTCGTCGAGACCGACGCCGAGGTGCAGCCGCTCGCCGTCGCCAAGGCGCTGAAGGCGATCGTCGCGAAGGAGAGCCCCAGGCTGGTCATCATGGGCAAGCAGGCGATCGACGACGATTCCAACCAGTCGGGCCAGATGCTCGCCGCGCTGCTCGGCTGGCCGCAGGCGACGTTCATCTCCAAGGTCGCGGTGAACGGCGACAGCGCCGACGTCACGCGCGAGATCGACGGCGGCCTGGAGAAGCTCACGATCAAGCTGCCGGCGGTGGTGACCACCGATCTGCGCTTGAACGAGCCGCGCTACGTCACGCTGCCCAACATCATGAAGGCGAAAAAGAAGCCGCTCGAGGTCGTCAAGCCCGACGCGCTCGGGGTGGACATGGCGCCGCGGCTTACGACGCTGAAGGTGCAGGAGCCGCCCAAGCGCGGCGCGGGCGTCAAGGTGGCCGACGTCAAGGAGCTGGTGGCGAAGCTGAAGAACGAGGCGAAGATAATTTCGTGACGACTGACGACTGACGACTGATGACTGTGAATATGGCAGTTCTGGTAATCGCTGAGCACGACGGCAGGCAACTCAAGCCGGGAACCGCGAATGCGGTCACGGCGGCGGGCAAGATGGGCGGTGACATCATCGTCCTGGTGGCCGGCCACCAATGCGGTGACGCGGCCAAAGCCGCGGCCAAGCTAACCGGGGTAAAGAAGGTGTTGCATTGCGATGCCCCGCAGTACACCGGTGCGCTCGCTGAGAATCTCACCGCGCTGATTGTCCCGCTCGCTTCCCAGTACACGCACGTCGTCGCGCCCGCGACCGGGTTCGGCAAGAACCTGATGCCGCGGGTCGCAGCGCTGCTCGACGTGCAGCAGATCTCCGACATCAGCGCCGTGGAAGCGCCGGACCGGTTCGTGCGGCCGACTTACGCCGGCAACGTGCTCGCCACCGTGCAGTCGAAGGACAAGATCAAGGTCGTCACGGTGCGCGGCACCGGGTTCGACGCGGCGGGCGAGGGTGGCAGCGCACCGGTGGAGGCGCTGGTGCCGGTCAACGATACGGGACTGTCGAAGTTTAACGGCCAGGAGCTCACGAAGTCGGCGCGGCCGGAGCTTGCCGCGGCGCGCATCATCGTCTCGGGCGGGCGCGGCATGGGCAGCGGCGAGAATTTCAAGATCCTGGAGGCCCTCGCCGACAAGCTGGGAGCCGCCGTGGGCGCCTCGCGCGCGGCGGTGGATTCGGGCTTCGTGCCGAACGACTACCAGGTCGGGCAGACGGGGAAGATCGTCGCGCCCGAGCTCTACATCGCGGTCGGCATTTCGGGCGCGATCCAGCACCTCGCCGGCATGAAGGACAGCAAGGTCATCGTTGCGATCAACAAGGACCCCGAGGCGCCGATCTTCGCCGTCGCCAACTATTGGCTGGTCGAGGATCTCTTCAAGGCGGTACCGGAACTCACAGCAGAGCTATGAGTTCCGGTGAAAATTCACATTCCAATGGCGCGGTCTCCTGCCATCGCTTTAGCACTGAGTCTCCTCTGAGTTGATCCATGTCGAGCTACTCCGCGCCATTGAAGGACATGAGCTTCGCCATCCGCGAGCTGGCGGGGCTGTCGGAAATCTCCGCGCTCCCGGGCCACGCCGAGGTCAACGCCGAGCTGGTGGACGCGGTGCTGGGGGAGGCGGCGAAATTCGCGCAGGAAGTGCTCGATCCCCTGAACCGCGACGGCGACAAGCAGGGCGCGAAGCTCGCCGACGGCAAGGTCACCGCCCCGAAGGGATTCAAGGAGGCCTATCGCAAGTTCATCGAGGCCGGCTGGAACGGCCTGGGGGCGCAACCCGAATACGGCGGCCAGGGATTGCCCCACCTCGTCTCGGTGCCGGTGCAGGAGATCTGGAAGAGCGCCAACATGGCGCTGTGCCTCGCCCCGATGCTCACCGGGGGCGTGCTCGAGGCGTTGAAGGTCCACGCCTCGCCCGAGCAGATGAGAACCTACGGCGGCAAGCTCACTTCGGGCGCATGGAGCGGCACCATGAACCTGACCGAGCCGCAGGCGGGCTCGGACCTCTCGGCGGTGCGCACCCGCGCCGTACGCGAGGGCGATCACTACCGCATCCACGGCACCAAGATCTTCATCACCTGGGGCGAGCACGACATGACCGAGAACATCGTGCATCTCGTCCTCGCGCGCACGCCCGACGCGCCGGAAGGCGTGAAAGGCATCTCGCTCTTCATCGTGCCGAAGTTCCTGCCCCGCCCCGACGGCACGCCGGGCGAGAGGAACGACATCAAGTGCGTCTCGATCGAGCACAAGCTCGGCATCCACGGCAGCCCGACCTGCGTGCTGGCCTACGGCGATCAGAAGGGCGCGATCGGCTATCTGGTAGGGGAGGAGAACCGCGGGCTCGAGTACATGTTCACCATGATGAACCACGCCCGGCTCTCCGTCGGCGTCGAGGGCATCGCCGTCGGAGAGCGGGCGTACCAGCACGCGGTGGAATACGCCAAGACGCGCGTGCAGGGCCGCGAAATCGGGCAGAGAAGCGGCGACCGCGTGACGATCATCCACCATCCCGACGTGCGGCGCATGCTGATGAGCATGCGCTCGCAGACGGAGGCGATGCGCGCGCTCTCGTACTTCGCGGCGGCGACTCTCGACAAGGCGAAGCACCATCCCGACCCCGCCGAGCGGCGGCGCAACCAGGCGCTGCTCGACCTGTTGACCCCGATCGTGAAAGGCTGGTGCACGGAACAAGGCGTCGACGTCGCCTCCACCGGGATCCAGGTGCACGGCGGCATGGGCTTCATCGAGGAAACGGGTGCGACGCAGTACCTGCGCGACGCGCGCATCACCACCATCTACGAAGGCACCACCGGAATCCAGGCGGGCGACCTCGTCGGCCGCAAGGTCGGCTTCGAGAAGGGCGCAACGGCGCTGGCGGCGATCGCGGCAATGCGCCAGATTGACGCGCGGCTCGCGGCGCGTGGAGAGGAATTGGCATCGACGCGCGTCAATCTGAAAGAGGCGGTTGATAGCCTGGAAGCGGCAACCCGCTGGATAGTCGAGACCTTTCCGTCCAGCCCCAAGGCGGTGGCCGCGGTCTCCGTGCCCTACCTCAAGCTCTTCGGCACCGTAGCAGGCGGATGGATGATGGCGCGCGCGGCGCTGGTCGCGAGCGAGAAGATCAAGCAGCCGGATGCGGACCACGATTTTCTGAACGGCAAGCTCGCGACCGCGCGCTTTTACGCCGAGCACGAGCTGCCGAAGGCGATCCCGCACGCGCAGGAAGTGCTGCGTGGCTCGGCCAGCGTGCTGGCGCTCGGTCCCGATAAATTCTAGATGCGTGATTGGTGAATAGTGAATGGTGATTGGTGAATTTCCGCAGTTTGGATCTGTCGAGCCACTAATCACTAATCACTAATCACTCGTCGCAGATTGCCCGTAGAGGAGAATTCGGTGAGTTCATCCGCGCTGTTATCGAGCCCACTGGCGGAGAGGTTGAAGAGCGGCGGGCTCGGCCTCACCCTCATGATCCGGCACGCGCGCACCGTGGACATTGCGCTCGCGGCGAAGACGTGCGGGTTCGACGCCCTGTTCTTCGATCTGCAGCACGGGGTCATACCGGAGCACGAGATCTCGCAGATGGCGGTCGCCGCCATGAATGCCGGGGTGACGCCGATCGTGCGCGTGCCGGAGAAGGACTACGCCGCCGCGCTCAGGATGCTCGACAACGGCGCGCTCGGCATCGTCATGCCGGAAGCCACCACGGCGGAGGACGCGCGCAACGCGGTCGCGGCCTGCAAGTTTCCCCCGATCGGCAACCGCGGCGCCTTCGGCAGCTGGGCGCACTTCGGCTATCGCAACCTGCCGGCGGCCGAGATGCGCAAGGCGTTCAACGACGCGACGCTGCTGATCCTCATGGTGGAGAGCAAGGCCGCGATCGACAACATCGAAGCCATCGCCGCCGTGCCGGGCGTGGACGTCGTGCACATCGGCACCAACGATCTGTCGACCGACCTCGGGCGGCCCGGCGAGCTGGCGCATCCGGAGGTGATGGCTGCCATCGAGCGCGTGGTCGCCGCGTGCCGCAAGCACGGCAAGGTGGCCGGCGTCGGCGGCCTCACCGGCGGCGACGCGGTCAAGAGCCTGCCGCACGTGATCAAGCTCGGCGCGCGCTTCATCACCTCGGCCAGCGAGTGGAACCTGATGATCGCGGCAGGGATGGAGCGTGTGAAAGCGCTGCGGGCTCTGACGCCGGGCTGAGAACAATAGACAGGATTTACAAGATTTACAGGATTAGATCGAAATAAGAATGCTGTCGTCTTGAATCTTGTTAATCCTGTTAATCCTGTCCATTAGCTCTTGAGGTCAGAAGTTGAACTGGATGTCGTGCGCGGCGCAGATGATCCGCGCCTCGAGCGAGATGATGTACGGGTTCCTGCTCACCTGCACGAACTGCGAGCCCGCCGCCATTTTCCTCCAGAGCGCCGGCGAGGCTCCCTCGAGCAGGGCCCACGCCGGCACGCGGTAGAGCGCGCCGCTGGCGACATCGACGTAGGCGCCGGGCTCGGTGATCTCCTCCCGGGCCATTTCCGGGAGCGAATGCCGTTGCCCGTTTGCCGGCGCTCCGCCTCCGCCGTCCATGATCACGGCTCCACTGACGGCCGGTGGGCGTCGCCTGGCGGCTGCAGGTGGCCCAGCAGGGAGTGGGCGCGCTGCTGGATCTCGCCTGCTGATACGTCCTCGCGGTGGGTGGCGACGTGCCAGACGTGCCCGAAAGGATCCTCCAGGCTGCCCGAACGGTCGCCGTAGAACTTGTCGTCCACCGGCTGCTGGAGCTTCGCGCCGATGGCGACGGCTCGGCCGACGAAGTTGTCCACGTTCGGCACGTACAGGAAAATCCTCACCGGCGAGCCACCGAACGACTGCGGTCCGCGCACGCCGGTGTGCGGATGCTCGTCCGAAAGCATGATGCGGGAGTTTCCTATCCTGATCTGGGCGTGGCCGACCTTTCCGGCGACCTCGACTCGCATGATTTCCTTGGCCCCGAAGGCGCGCTTGTAGAAATCGAGAGCCTCCGCCGCGTCGTTGACGACGAGATAAGGCGTAGCCGTGTGATGCCCGGGGGGAATGGGCCGTACTTTTCCTGTTATTACTGTCATATTCGCTCCAATCGTGGAAAGCTTGGGTGAACTGGGACGCAGGACAACGAGCGAAGCGATATCCGTGCCAATGGAGCGCCGACTACGGGGGAAGCGGGGGCCGAAAAAACCGGACGCGCTGGAATCAGCGCAAAATCCGGCCGAAATGGAGCGAGAAAAGAGGATGTTCGTCGTCTGAGGACGACGCGCATCGAAGCGGGGTCAACAGCCGCCTGATTCGGGGGTAATTTCGCTGTAGCCGAACAGCGACGTCGCGGTCCCTCAACCCTGCTCCTGCGATCGGGCCGCGGCGCCCGGCTTGGGCGGCAACCAGGTCTCCTCGCCCAGGTCGGGCTCCGCGCAGCGCCGCAGGATTTCCGCTCTTGCCGCATCGCGCAGCCGGATCGCCGCGTTCCAGTCGTTGCCCTCCGGCTGGATCGGCGGGCTGAACGTAATGCTGATGCGGCTGCGCCGGAACAGCCACTGGTCGGACCGGAGCGCCGACCGCGTGCCGCGGATGGTGACCGGCACGACCGGGACACCTGCCTGCGCCGCCACCACGAACGCCCCCATCCGGAACGGCAGCAGCCCCGGCATGCGGCGGAACGTGCCCTCGGCAAAGACGATGAGCGAGAAGCCGGCGCGCGCCGCCTCGGTAAACCGCCCGGTGTCCTCGACACCGCGTTGCGCGTCGATCCGGTCGACGAACGTGGTGCCGATGCTCCGGAGGTAGATGCGCGGGACCCAGTGATCGAGCAGTTCGCGCTTGGCGACGAAGGTCCTGGGCTCGGCGAGCGCGGCGGCGATGACCGGGCCGTCAAGGTAACTCTGGTGATTGACGACCATTACACAGGGGCCCTTCGGCAGGTGCTCGATTCCGCGCACGCTGAGCGGCATGCCCGTCAGGCGCAGAAAGAGACGCCCGGCGCGATGGCTCAGGTTCCAGCACCGTTCGCTGCGCGACATCGCCGCGCACGCGAGCCAGGTCAGGCTGCCGATGACGCCGAGAAGCAGGAGCGCGTAAGCGCCGTAAAGGAGGTTGGTCGCGGCGCGCAAGCTGCGCCGCGCCTGCGGCAGCAGCGCCGACCACGTCAGGCGCAGGACCTGCAGCCATACCGCCCGCGTGCCGCCTCCTCCGCCGTGCTCGTAGACCTCGCGGCTCGCGGCGCGGCGGATCTTGCCGCTCGAGGTCTTCAGCACCGTGCCCGGCGCGGCGAGCACGATGTCGTCCGGGGCCGTGCCGATGATCGCCACGGCGAGGTCGTTGATGCTGCCGCGCAGGGCCTCGCGCCGCGCGGCATCGGTTTCGCGCGTCTCCGCGAGCACCACGATCTTCTCGGTGCCGGCTCTCTGGTCGCGGCTGCCGAAGACGGCGACGCAGCCCTTGCGGATGCCCTCGAGATTGCCGACCGCTTCCTCGAGCTCGTAGGGATGGACGTTGCGGCCGGCGCGGATGATCGTGTCCTTGATGCGGCCGGTGATATGGACATCGCCTTCCGCCACGTAGCCGTAGTCGCCGGTGTTCATCCATTCGCCGCGCAGGAGGTCCCGCGTCGCCTCCGGGTTGCGGTGATAGCCGCCGGTGACGGAGGGCCCGCTGAACTGGATGTGGCCTTCCTCGCGCTCGGCCAGCTCGCGGTCGGCGCCGTCGACGACGCGCAGCTGGTGGCCCGGTATCGGGTAGCCGCAGGCGACGAACGTGAGCGCGTCCTCGTGCTCCGGCGGCACCGGCACCGCGCGCCCGCTGCGGGCGAAACGCTCGCGGTCCACGCGGTCGAGCTTGGGGCCGCGCAGCGGCGGCGGGAACGCGACCCCCAGCGTGGCCTCCGCCAGCCCGTAGACCGGCGCCATCGCTTCGGCCCTGAAGCCGTAGCGCGCGAAGCGCTGCGCGAACGCGGCCATCGTGTCGGGGGAGACGGGCTCGGCGCCGTTGAAGGCGAAGCGCCAGGTCGACAGGTCCAGTCCCTCGACGTCCGCATCCTGGATGCGGCGCAGGCACAGCTCGTAGCAGAAATTGGGGCCGCCGGAGAGCGTGCCCCCGTGACGGTGGATGGTCCGCAGCCAGCGCTCGGGCCGCGACAGGAACGTCAGCGGCGACATCACCGGGTACTTGAATCCGTAGATCAGGCTGCCCATCCACGCGCCGATCAACCCCATGTCGTGGTAGAGCGGCAGCCAGCTCACGAACACATCGGCCGGCGTGACCCGCAGCGCGCGGCCCATGCAACGGATATTGACGAGCAGATTGGCATGCGTCAGAACGACGCCCTTGGGATTGCCGGTGCTGCCGGAGGTGTACTGGAGCATCGCGACGTCCTGCGGACGCGCGCGCGGCGCCGTGGCGCCCGCTCCGGGACGCATGAGCTCCGCCGGCGTGACCACGTGCTTGAGCGTCGCCACCTTGGGCTTCAGCAATAGCGAGAGCGCCTTGGCTTGCGGCACCGTGATCAGGATCTGCGTCAGCGCGTTGGACAGGATGCCGGCGTGGCGGTGCAGGTGGTCCTCCAGCTGTGAGGCGCGCGCGGGAGGGTAGATCGGGACCGGTATCCCGCCGGCGAGGAGGATGCCGAAGAAGCTGTAGAAGTACTCGACGCCGGTGGGCAGCATGATCGCCGCCGCCCGTCCCGGCTCC
>JBIOVQ010000261.1:0-3689 GCA_044867805.1 Burkholderiales bacterium
TGGGGGCGACCTGGTTTCGACGCGGGTCGCGAAGCAGCGCAGGGCACGCCAAGGTCCAGTCACCTTGTAAAACAGCTGGAAATCCTCAGACGCCAACGACGAGCGTTACGCTCTAGCCGCCTAATACCGGCTAGACGCTGCACTAGCTTGCTGATGGGCTAGGCCTCCGCGAAAGTGGAGGTGCAGCGTCATTCACATCAGCCTCTCCCGCGGTTTGGTCGCTTGGCCGCGCGGATCCGTCGAAGCGACTGGCTGAGCGCCAGCCTGCCGGCCGGCGGGCGCGAGGCGAGACTCAATTGACCAGGCTAAGCGTGTAGTCCTGACTGTGTAGGGCTTGCGGACGGGAGTTCGATTCTCCCCGCCTCCACCAGTATGAGAGCCATCCGAAAGGATGGCTCTCGCTTTTTTAACGCGGGGAGAAGAGAACTCCCGGGACGGTGGGCGACGGCGGGGTTGCGGTCGATGTGCCTGCGCACATCGGCTGCCGCCGGCGGCGGTTTCCGATGCAGCGGAAACCGTGGGGGCGATCAGCCTGGTCGCACCTTGAAAGCGAAGAATAGCTCTCCCGCCTTCACCAAATGAAAAAGGGGCTCATTCGAGCCCCTTTCTCTATAGCCGATCTACCTGCTTACTGCATCGGCTTGATCGCGGTGGCCTTGAGGCCCTTGGGGCCCTTTGTCACCTCAAAGCTGACTCGCTGCTTCTCCTTGAGCGACTTGTGGCCGTTGCCCTGGATCTCGGAAAAATGCGCAAACACGTCCTCGCCGCCGTCGTCCGGCGTGATGAATCCGAAGCCCTTCGCGTCGTTGAACCACTTTACGATACCGGTTGCCATACAACTCCTTTTACAAAAAATGAATGAAATACGGGATTAGCCCGCACTGTGCAAGCGAATCAAGACGAGTGTGGTTGAGAACGGAAGGTACTCTGGCCGAATGGACGGAGAACTTACTGATCAGCAATACGCCGCTTGATTGATCGACTGCGCCGCGAACGATACGCGAATCCCCTCTAAAAGGCAAGGCACGTAGTTCCACCGGCTCACCGCTGCAGATACTTCCTGGCGAATTCGCCCGCCAGCGCCGCGTCGAGCTTGCGCAGCTGGGCATGGACCTCCAGCACGCGGTCGCGCTGCCCCTGGCCGTGGTAGGCGGCGCCCAGGTTGTAGGTCGCGCGCGGATGGCCGGGCCGGATGCGCAGCGCTTCGTGGCTCGCCTCGATAGCGCGGTCGTACTGGTTCAGAGCGAGGTAGGTCGCGCTGAGGCTTTGCCAAACGTCGAACGCTTCCGCGTTGTAGCGCACGGATTGCTGGTAGGCGGGTATCGCCCGGCGCGGCCGGTTGATCGCGAAGTACGCGTCGCCCAGCTCCTGCCAGGCGCGCGCGCTGCGCGGCATCGCCCGCACCCATTGCTGCGCCAGGGTGAGCACGCCGGGCCAATCCTTCTTCGCGCGCGCGGCGGCTACCCGGCGGATCCAGCGCGCCTCGGCAGTGTCCTGCGCTCCCGGCCTGGCAGCAGGACGGCCGGCGCGGTCCAGGTCGGCGATCCAGCTCGCCGGTAGCGCAAAATTGAGATTCTGGCCTTCCGCGATGAAGAAAGCCGTAATACCGATCAAGCGGCCTTCGATGTCGAACAGGCCGCCGCCGCTCGATCCCTGGGAGATCGCGGCCGAGGTCTGGATGTATTGCGAGCCGTCGAAATCGCGGAGGCTGGAGATGATGCCCTCGCTGAAGGTGAGCTCCAGGCCTTCCGGCGCGCCGATCGCGTAGACGCGCTGGCCGACCCGCAGCCGGCCCGTGCCGAGCAGCGCGCGCGGCGCGTTGAGCTGCGGCACCCGGATCTGGCACACGTCGCGCTCCTGGTGCACCGCCCCGGGGGTCGCAGGGAATAGATTGCCCTGATAGGTGACCTCGATCCTGCCTGCGTCCTCGATCACGTGGCAGTTCGTCGTGACGAGCTCGCGCCCCGTGACCACGCCGCTGCCGAGGTTGAAGGGCTTGCCTTCCGCGTCGAGCGCGTGAATGACCACCACGCTCTGCGAAGCCTGCTGATAGATCTGTTCCGGGGTCTTGCCGGGCGCGGCGGCATGCGCCGCGGCCGCCGCAAGAAGCAGAGCGATGACGGGGCTGCTGCGCATCAACCTGAGCGGGCTCGAAGAAACGCGCCAGTATGGAGCCAAGGGATCACGCTAAGTCCCCGCCTGTGTCGCATTGCCGCTGACGAGAGCCCGCACCTGGTCGCGCTTGGGCATGGCCGCGGGGTTCACGCGGACCAGCCGTATCCCGGCCTGCTTCAAGAAGTCGGCCTTGAATTGCTGGATCCCCGCGGCTTCGGCACCGCCCGCCGTTTCGATGTCCACCGCCGCGATGACGCGCATGCTCTTGTCGCACACCACGAAATCCAGTTGATAGGGCGCCAGGCGGCGCAGCTGCTGCTCGCGCTCGCCGCCGCTCGCCGGTAACGCCATGACCGCTGCCAGCGATACGTTGGCGAAAATCTCGTGATCGGGAAGGCCTGTTTTCAAGACGAGATAGAGCAGCGTCTCATGCTGTCCCAGGAAACGCTCCCGGACGGCTGCGGCAGCCGGAGCGGGTGCGGGAGCCGGGGGGGCCGGCGCAGCGTGCGATGCCTGCGCCGGGACGGGAGCGGCCGGGGGCGCGGTTACGGGCGGGGGGCTACCGGGCGCGTGCTCCCGCAGCAGCCGGTCGAATCGCTGCTGGGCCGCGACTTCCCGGGCGGCGGTCTTCTTCTGGAAATTCCAGACGGCATAAGCCATGATGGCCACCGCGGCCACCATGACCAGGACCAACGCCCACGCCAACGGCTACCTCTCCGCGGCCCGAGGAGTTTTTCGGGTCGAGACCCGACAAACTCCTGAGGCAAGACCGCTCTCGGCAAGCCGAAAAGTGGAGTCCTGAATGCGCGAACTTGACTCGATTATTGCCTCCACCGTCACGCGGCGACTGTTCGGTCAAATTCCAGTCATTCAGGCGGTCTTGCTTTTGGCAGCCTGCGGTACCGCTGCGTCCGGCAGGCTGCTAGCGGTATCGAGCAGCCTGAGACCGGGTCGCGCCGTGTCGGCCGCGCGCAACGGGAAATCGGGAGCATGGAGATGCTCGGGTGAGAGCTCCGCGATGGTATTGCAGCCGAGTTGCGCCAGCACGCGGTCGATCTCGCTCCGGAAGATCGAGATGGCGCGGCGTGCCCCTGCTTCCCCTCCGGCCGCGACGCCATAGAGCGTGGACCGTCCGATCTGCACGGCGTGCGCCCCCAGCGCGAGCGCCTTGATCACATCCGTTCCGCGCCGGAAACCGCTGTCGATGAGCACCGTGACGCGCTTCCCAACCGCGTCCACGACATCCGCCAGCACCTCCATGGGCGATATCGCGCTTTCCAGGTTGCGGCCGCCGTGATTGGAAACGATCACGCCGTCGGCGCCGCAATCGGCGGCCATCATCGCATCCTGTGGATGCAGGATGCCTTTCACCATGAGCTTGTGCGGCCAGAGCTTGCGCAATGCGCGCAGGTCATCCCAGCTCAGGGAATCGGTGCGCATGCTCGACCGCCCCATCGGCCCCGCCGTGATGCGGTGCTTGATGTCGGTCGGGTAGTTCTGGTAGCGCGGCATGCCCGTCGTGGCCAGGTAGTGGGCCAGCACGCCGCAGAGCCAGCGCGGATGCATCAGGACGT
>JBIOVQ010000262.1:0-3327 GCA_044867805.1 Burkholderiales bacterium
CTACGCCCAGCGCAGGCGCAGGGCGCGCACGACCACGATGGCCGCGAACGGCAGCACCAGCCCGAGAACGAGAACGGCGATCAGCAGTTCGCCGAGCTGGCTGTAGTCGGCGGCGACCTTGACCGCGCCGGTCGCGGCGTCCTTCACCTCGCGGCTCACCATCCAGGCCTCGTTGAGGTACTTGGTGCCGAGCTGGGCCGCCGACAGGGCGAGATTGGAGAACGACGCCATGACCGCGAAGTAGGTCGCTTTGAGATTGGCCGGCGCCGAATTCGCGATCCACGCCAGCATCGGGATCATCGCGATCTGGCCCAGCGGCGAGGCCAGCGCCGTGTTCACGATGACGATGTCGCGCGCGCCGACGACGCCTCCGGTCACGGCCATGGTCCAGTCGTGCAGTCCGTGGTAGAGGCCGAGGATGGGCAGGGACAGCACCGTGCCCGCGATCGTGAGGAAGCCCACGACGTAGGCGATCGAGCGCACGGCCATGAAGCGGCGGAACAGGAACATCCCGAACAGCGTGAGTATCCCGGCGATGAGGTCCAGCACCGCCAGAAAGCGCTGGTCGAACCCGAGATCGTCGATCATCCACCAGGTGAGGCCATCGCCCGACGCCGGAACGGCGCGGTAGACGAAGATCACGGCCGCGGTCCCGATGAGCGTCGCGCGCGCCTCCGGTTCGAGCTCGCGCGCAAGCTTGGCGATCAGGAACGCGACGATGGCCAAGGAGCCGGCGAAGACGATCTCCTGGTTGAAGCTGATGCGGCTGAAGCCCATGCCGAGGGTGAAGGCGACGAAGACGGCGCTGCCGCCGAGGATCCACCAGTCGGGGGCGGGACGTTCATCCTGCACCGACAGGAGCTCGCGCGCTTTCCGCGGGTCCACGCCTTGCGCCACCAGGCGCTGCAGCTGCCGTAGGGACAGGAAATACGCAAGGACGACGCCCGCCACTGATACGAGTGGTATGAACAGCGCGGTCAGGTAGACACGGCGGTAGGCCGCAACTTTCTCCGTTTCGGACAGGCGCTCCACGTCAGCGAACATGTACAGGTTGATCGCAGCGACCAGGGCGAGGCCGCCGATCACGGCCACGCGTCCCAGCGTCTGCATGGTGGTGTTCATGAGCTTGCGGGCTTCCTGGCCTATCGGGCGGCCCCGATCGTCCACTCGCGGCACCGCTTCGACCGTCATGGCGTCCGCCACCACGTCCTGGATCACGTAGCCGACGGGCGCGAGCAGCACGCTCAGCACGAACCACGCCTCGGCGGGCATCACCGCGGTCATGGCGGCGCGGTCGGTGAGCAGTCCCACCATGATGAGAAGGCTCGCCGCGATCAGCCCGGCGCCGAGGAACACGAGCCAGCTCTTCCAGCGCCAGGCGAGATCCACCAGGTGGCCGATCGGCATCTTCAGCACGAACGGGATGCCGGCCCAGAAGGCGAGCGCGGCGAGGACGGACGCGGAGAGGCCGAGATAATCCTTGACGAAGAACGTGCCGACGATGCTGGTAAGGCCGGAAATGCCGAAGGCGACGTACACCATCAGCGGCGGCAGGTAGGAAAGCCGCAGCTCCCTCCCCAGCGCAAGGATGTTGACGTCTATCCAGCGCAGCATGCCCGCGAACATATCGGGCTCAGGCCGTGCGATGTAAGTGAACCGCTGTCGCGGCTGACCGACGACAATGCTTCGTCAACTCCCCAGCTTGATGTTGGCGGTTTCGACTACTTTCTTCCATTTCGCGATGTCGCGCTGGAGCGCGGCACGGAGCCGCTCCGACGAGCCGCCGGCGGGATCCACGCCATCGGCCGTCAGGCGCTCCTTCACGTCCGGGAGCCGCAGGACGCCGTTGATCTCCTTGTTCCAGCGTCCGGCGAGATTCCCGGGCAAGCCCTTCGGGGCCAGGACGGCGAACCACTGCACCGCCTCGTAGCCGGATACGGTTTCGGCCACAGTCGGCAGATCGGGCAAGGCGCTGGAGCGCTTTTCGGTGGTTACCGCAAGGCCGCGCACGCGGTTCGCCTTGATATGCGGGAGCATCTGATTGAAGCCGGCGAAGACGAGCTGGATCTGCCCGCCCATCAGGTCGGTCAGTCCCTGGCCGGTGCCCTTGTACGGCACGTGGGTCGTGCGGACGCCGGCCATCTGGTTGAAGAGCTCGGTGGCGAAGTGGGTGCTGCTGCCGGTGCCGCCGGAGGCATAGTTGAGCTTGCCGGGATTCTCCCTGGCATGCGCGATCAGCTCCTTGGTGCTCCTGGCGGGACTCGCCAGGTTGACCGTCACCACGAAACCGGTCTCTCCCAGCATCGCGATCGGCGATACGTCGCTCAGCGGGTCGAAAGGCAGCTTGTAGAGGGCCGCGTTGGTGGTGTACGAGGCCGAGATCATAACGAAGGTGTAGCCGTCGGGGCTCGCCTTCAAGGCGATATCGGCGCCGATGGTTCCGCCGCCGCCCGGGCGATTGTCCACGACCACGGTTTCCTTGAAGGCGTCGCCGAGCCTCTGCGTCACGATGCGCGCCACGAGGTCGGTCTGGCCGCCGGCCGGGAACGGCACGATCATCCGGACCGGCCGGGTCGGATAATTCTGCTGGGCGTGCGCGCCGCCCGCCGCCAGCAGCAGTCCCAGAATCGCACTCGTCAGCCACAGAGCTCGCATCGAATCCTCCTGGATGGTTGTTGTTTTCCAGCGCAATCAAACTGCCTGCCGGATCCTCCTACGCCGCGCGATGTATGGCGACCGGGATGCGGCGCGGGCCGAACGCCTTCCTGAACGTTTCGTAGCGACCCGCGACCGCGGTGCGGCAGTGGGGGCACTTGCCGTCGGGCGAGACGGTGTAGGTCAATATTCGGTACCAGTCGCGCACGATGAGCGGCTTGCGGCAGCCTGGACAGTAGGTCGTGCCGCCTTCCGAATCGTGCACGTTTCCGGTGTAGACGTAGTGCAGTCCCTCGGCCAGCGCGATTTCCCGCGCGCGGCGCAACGTCTCGGGCGGCGTGTGCGGTATGTCGGTCATCTTGTAGTCGGGGTGGAACGCTGTGAAGTGCAGAGGCACGTCCGGCCCGAGCTCCTTCATGATCCATTTCGACTCGGCCTCGATCTCCTCGCTGGAATCGTTCTTGCCGGGGATGAGCAGGGTCGTGATCTCGAACCACACGTCGGTCTCGTGCTTGAGGTAGACCAGCGTGTCGAGCACGGGTTGGAGCTTTGCGGCGCACAGCTTGAAATAGAACTCGTCGGTGAAGCCCTTGAGGTCGACGTTGGCCGCGTCCATTCTGGCGTAGAACTCGCGGCGCGGGGCCGCGTGGATGTACCCGGCCGTCACTGCCA
>JBIOVQ010000263.1:0-11815 GCA_044867805.1 Burkholderiales bacterium
TGCACGACGGCGACGAGACTTCCGGCCAACCTGTCGTACACGTTATCGACGACGACGAAAGCTTTCGCCGCGGCATGCTGCGCATCCTCCAGGCACTTGGGTATGTCGCAGTGGGCTACGGTTGTGCCGGCGAGTTCCTGTTGACTGTGCGTGGTGAACTGGCCGGCTGCATATTGCTGGATATCAGCATGCCTGGGCCCAGCGGTATCGATCTGCTGCGCGGCCTGATGCAGCGCGGGACGGTAGCGCCGACGATCTTCGTGACTGCGCGCGACGACGTCATGACCAGTGTCAACGCGATGAAAATGGGTGCCTTCGACTACCTCGTCAAACCGGTCAGCGCCGAGCGCCTGTCGGCGGTCGTGGCACGAGCCATGCGATTGGACGCGCAGCGGGTCGCTGAGAGACACGAGCTGCAAGGGTTGTGCTCGAGGTTCGCGCGACTGACACGTTCGGAGCACACGATTTTTGTAGGCGTGGCCTCACACCGGCTCAACAAGCAGATGGCCGGCGACCTTGGCACTTGCGAGCGAACCGTCAAAGCGCTGCGTGCGCGAATGATGGCGAAGCTCAATGTCACGACAGTTCCTGAGGTGGTACGCGCGGCAGCAATGCTGGAACGGGCGGGTGTCTCGCTCACCGCGGATGTAACAGTCGAGGCAGACGAGAGTCTTCCGGGCGCGTGGCGCTCGCCGTTCCTGCAAGCGTTGCCGGCCAGCAACTAGGCGTGTCACCAGCGGATGTCGTGTGCAACGCATGACTACGCTGGACGACGTTCGGGCAGCGTTGGACCGCGGCGAGCTGTTCCTCGTCTATCTGCCCATCCTGATGCTGAACGACCAGCGCTGCATCGGCGCGGAAGCGCTCATCCGCTGGCGGCGTGGCAACGTGGTTCTGCAGCCCAACGACTTTCTGCACGTCGTTCACAACTCGGCGCTGTCGGGGCGGCTGACTTATTGGGTGATCGACACTGTCGCGGCGGAGCTCGGCAGCTGGCTGGCTGAGCATCCGCAGGTCCACATCAGCATCAACGTGCCTGCCGAGATACTGGGCCGCGGCGGCCTCGAATATGCCGCCACCCGCTCGGGCCTGTCCGCGCGCGTCGATCAGATCGTGCTGGAGATTACCGAGCACGGCGTGCCGGACCAGCTCGGGATCGATGCGCTGAATGCCATGGCGGAGCGCGGCGTGCGCATCGCGCTCGACGACGTCGCCCTCAGCGGTGTGAATCTCGCGCTGCTCGCGCGGTGCAACTTCCGCATCATCAAGATCGATCGCCGCCTGACCGGCCAGCTCGTGGCCGCGAATCCCGCGCCGACATGGCTGGCGGGGCTCGCCTCGCTCCTGCGCAACTCCGAGATCCAGGTGATCGCCGAAGGGGTCGAGACGCTCCACCAGGCGAGCGTGCTGCTCGACGCCGGCGTGCAGATGGCTCAGGGCTATCTGTTCTCCGAGCCGCTGCGGGCCGGCGAGCTGCAGTCCTACTACCTGTGCACCAGCACTGGGGCGCCGGACGGCTAACGCGACTTCCGCTCCTCCCGGTCAGTCTCGGAATGCCACCTAGTGCTGGGCGCGACCATGGCTTAGCATTCGTCGCCAGGGCGGGTGCATAGGAGCTGCGAAGAAATTCGCAGGAGCATCAGTGCTATCGGGCGAGGGTAATCGGGCTTCGTCGTCGACGCCGAGCCGCGAGATGCTCGCAGCCGCGATGCTGCTGCTTGCCTTCTCGCTGACGTACTACGTCGGCGTGCGCGTCGGCTTTGCGTTCACGCTTTCGCCAAACGCCGTCTCGCTCCTGTGGCCGCCGAACGCCATTCTGCTCACGGCTCTGCTGATCTTCCCGCCTCGCGCCTGGGTGTGGCTGCTCCTGGCCGCACTCCCTGCGCACCTGATTTCCGAGCTCATGGCTGGCGTGCCGCTGGCGATGGCGTCCTGCTGGTACTTCAGCAATCTGAGCGAGGCCCTGCTCGGCGCTACGATCATTCGTGCCGTGCTGGGCGGCACGCCGCGCTTCGATCGGGTGCGTGACGCCGCGGTATATCTGCTGGCCTGCGTGCTGGTTGGGCCGATCCTCACGTCGTTTCTGGACGCGTGGTTTGTCGCGCTGGTCGGGTGGCGTTACGACGGCGACTACTGGGCGGTGTTCCGCATGCGCGCGATCTCGAATGCCCTTGCTGCATTGATCGTGCCTCCCCTGGCGATCACCCTGCTGCAGGTTCCGTCTTCCATGTTCGCCAGAGCGCGGCGCGCCCGTCAGGTCGAGGCAGCGGTGTTGATTGCGACGCTCATCATCGTCTGCGCCATTGTCTTTCACGACTCGACATCCGCAGGGCGGGCCGCAATGTATGTCTACGCGCCTCTGCCGTTGCTTCTCTGGGCTGCCGTGCGCCTGGGCGTCGGCGGCGTGAGTGCGTGCATCGCCATCGTGGCGCTGCTGGCGATTACGGGCACGTTGCGCGGCGCGGGTCCGTTCGTACTCGAGAGCCCCGACACATCGGTCCTGTCGCTGCACGGTTTCCTCATCATCGTAACTTCGTCATTCATCGTGCTGGCCGCCGCGCTCGCCGAGTTGCGTGCCGCCCGCGCCGCAGCGCTGCGGCGTGAGGCGCGGCTCGATCTTGCGCTCAGCGCGGCGCACATGGGCGCGTGGGAGTGGGATTTCGCTGCGGACCGGATCAGCTGGCGGTTGGGGCGTCCATGCTCTACGGCGCGACCGGCACGCTCGGCATCGGGCCGCTGGCCGAGACCATCTTCGCCGGCGGCGCGAAGGGCATCGTGCTGGTGTTCGGGCTGGTGTTCATCGTCGCGGGACTGGGCTTCAAGCTCGGCGCGGTGCCGTTCCACATGTGGGTGCCGGATGTCTACCACGGCGCGCCGACGGCGGTGACGCTGTTCATCGGCTCGGCGCCCAAGCTCGCGGCGTTCGCGTTCATCATGCGGCTGCTGGCTCAGGGCCTGGGCGCGGACCCCCTGGTGGAGTCGTGGCAGCAGATGCTGGTGGTGATGGCGGTGGCCTCGATCGTGATCGGCAACGTGGTTGCGATCGCCCAGACCAACTTGAAGCGCATGCTCGCCTATTCCACCATCGGGCACATGGGGTTCCTGCTGCTCGGCATACTGTCCGGGAACCTCATCGGCTACGGCGCCGGCATGTTCTACGTGGTGGTCTACGTGCTGATGAACCTCGGCACTTTCGGCATGATCCTGCTGCTGTCCCGCAGCGGCTTCGAGGCGGAGAACCTCGAGGACTTCAAGGGGCTGAACCAGCGCCACCCCTGGTACGCCTTCATCATGCTGCTGCTGATGTTCTCCATGGCGGGGGTGCCGCCGACGCTAGGCTTCTACGCAAAGCTGGTGGTGCTGCAGGCGGTGATCAACGTCGATTACGTGTGGCTGGCGGTGGTCGCGGTGGTGTTCTCCCTGGTCGGCGCCTTCTACTACCTGCGGCTGGTCAAGCTCATGTACTTCGACGTGCCGGCGGACACCGCGCCGATCACCCCGGGCGCCGGCGTGCGCCTGCTCATGGGCGCCAACGGGCTCGCGATGCTGGTGTTCGGCATCCTGCCCGAGCCGCTGATGGCGCTGTGCTACTACTCCATCGAATATTCATTCAGATGAACGAGGGACGAGGGACGAGTGGTTCCCCTCGACTTCCGACCCTCGACACTCTTCTTGAGGTAACGCCGATGGATTTCACCGAGCACAAGCTCAGCTCGAAGACCGCCTACCGCGGCAGTTTCCTGCATGTGGTCGAGGACGAAGTTCGGCTGCCCGACGGCGCCACCGCCCGGCGCGAGTACATCCGGCACCCGGGCGCCGTGGTGATCGTGCCGTTTCTCGACCGTGACACGCTGCTGCTGGTGCGACAGTACCGCTACCCCCTCGGCCGGCATTTCGAGGAGATACCGGCAGGCAAGGCGCACCCCGGCGAGGACCGGCTGGCGACCGCCCGGCGGGAGCTGCGCGAAGAATGCGGCTACGAGGCCCGGGAGTGGCGCCGGCTGACCACGCTGCACCCCTGCATCGGCTATTCGGACGAGTCCATCGACCTGTTCGTCGCCCGCGACCTCGTGCAGGTGGGCGCGCAGCAGCTCGACAATGGGGAATTCCTGGAGGTAATGCCGGTGCGCTTGCGCGAAGCCCTGGAGTGGGTGAGGGCGGGGCGTATCACCGACACGAAGACGATTATCGGCCTGTTCTGGGCCGACAAGTTCCGGGACCGGTAAGCCGACAGACGCCTGACGCCAGATGCCAGCGAACGACTGACAGCTGACGGCTGACAGCTGGCGGCTTCAGGCGGCGCTGGCCTTGCCGCGAGGCTGCGCAGCCTGCGCCGGCAGCTCCACGCCGCCTTCGAGCGGGATCGGCATCTGGAACAGGTGGCCCTGCCCGAAGTGGGTGCCCATGCCGAGCAGCAGGTTCAGCGCCTCGGGCGTCTCCACCCATTCCGCGATCACCTGCTTGTCGAGGCCGTGGGCGACGTCGTTCAGGGCCCGCACGAAGATGCGGCTGCCCTCGTCGGTGGCGAGGTCCCGGATGAAGCCGCCGTCGATCTTCAGGTAGTCGACGTCGAAGCGCTTCAGGTAGTAGAACGAGCTGAAGCCCGCGCCGAAATCGTCGAGCGCGAAGCGGCAGCCCATTTCCTTCAGCCGCTTGATGAACGTCAGCGTGACATCGATCTCCGACATCGCCGCGGTTTCCGTGATCTCGAACACGAGCTGTCCCGGGTTGACGCTGCTGCCGCGCAGCAGCGCGTGGAAGCGCTTGATCCAGTGCGGGTCGGAGATGGACACTCGTGACAGGTTGACGAAATAGCGCAGCTTCCGGTCGGACTGCCCGCTCGTCTTCAGGTAAGCGAGGAGCTTCTCGACCACCCGCATGTCGATATCCTGGATCAATCCGAGCGACTCGGACAGCTCGATGAAGCTCGCCGGCTGGAGGTAGCCGCCGGCGTCGTCGCGGATCCGCACCAGCACCTCGTGGTGCACCGGCTTGCGGTCCTTCAGCCGCACCACGGGCTGCTGGAACAGCACCAGGCGGTCGCCGTCGAGCGCGTCACGCAGCTTCTTGGCCCAGTAGATGCGCCGGTGGGTGCTGCGCAGGTGATCGGCGGCCTGGTCGAAGATGACGTGGCGGTTGCGGCCGAGGTCCTTGGCCTGGTACATCGCGATGTCCACGTTGGCGAGCAGCGCCATCATGTCGTTGCCGTGGAAGGGATAGAGCGCGATGCCCGCGGAGGCCGCCAGGTTGGAGATCACCTTTTCGCCCGCGGCCTGGAAGCGGTAGCGGCGCACGGCCTCCAGCGCCTTGTCGGCGGTCTCGACCGCCTCCTTGCGCAGCGCCGTCGGCAGATGGATGGCGAATTCGTCCCCGCCCAGGCGGTAGAGCTCGCCGTTCACGCCCCGCATCAGGTCGCGCAGCACGCTGCCCACGCCGACGATCAGCTGGTCGCCGGTGCGGTGGCCGAAGTTGTCATTGATGTACTTGAAATGGTCTATGTCGAGGAACAGCAGCGCCCCGACGCCCCCCGGCTCGAGCGCCGCGTCCACCTTGCGCTGCAGGCTCAGGCGGTTGGGCAGGTCGGTGAGCGCGTCGTGCAGCGCGAGGTGCTCGACGCGCAGCGTCGCCAGGTGCTCCTCGGTGATATCGCGGGCAGTGCCCCGGATGCCGAAGGACGCGCCGCTCTCGTCGGTCACGACGCGGGCGTTGATCCCGATCCAGCGGTCCTGCCCGGCGGCGGTGACGAGGCGCGTCACGTAGTGCTTGACCTCGCCGCTCTTCTTGAGGGTGGACAGGAAACGCCGGTTGGAGACGTGCGCGGGGGTGGCCTCGAAGTCGAAGAAGCAGCGGCCGACCATGTCCTTGGGCGCCAGCCCGAAGATGGCGTGGGAGGCGGCGTTGAGGTAGGTGAAGCGGCCCTGCGAGTCGGTGGTCCAGATGAGATCGTGGGAGGTCTCGACCAGGTCGCGGTAGCGGGATTCGCTCTCCAGCAGCAGCTGGATGATGCACCGCTTCTCGGCCAGCGACTTGCGGACCGTCGCCAGCTCCCTGACGGCCTTGTCGCCCGCGGCCGGGCCCCCCAGCGCGGCGAGGCGGTCGATCAGCTCCCGGCTGTAGCGCCGGTGGCCTCCGTGGGAGCGCGTCGCAGTGAGCACGCCCTGCTCGTCCCAGCGGCGCAGCTTCTGGATCGGAATACCGAGCATCTCCGACACTTCCTGGATGCTGTACTCCGTCGGCGGCGGCGGCTTTGCCACTCCGGATCCCCTGTTCGGCTCGGTCCTTCTCGCCGCGAGCGTTCGCCGCGGCTCTTTGCGCGCTGTATGGCTCATGATTTTACTCCAAAACCGTCGTCATAAAGGCACCGCCGGCACGCGGCCGGCTGCCCATGGCCAGGCTCCCGTCAAGCCGCCGCTTGCGCCAAAGCCGCTGCTGCGAGCGTCGTCCTGGTGCCGTCCCGGCCCGCGAGCCGCGAGAGGCGCGCCTTGAGCGGGTCCTCGTCCGTCCCGCGTTCCGCTGGAAGCTGGCGGAACAGCTCCCGGTACGCGCTCTGCCGCCCGCTCTCGGTGGCCCCCAGCCTGAGGTAGCAGGGGTGATCCCGGACCACGGCGTCCTCGTTGCCGTGGGCATGGTGGTGGTAGCTCGACCAGCGGTATTCCGCCGGCCCCGCCGCCAGGCGCGCTTGCACAGGAGCCGACTCGATGGTGCGGTGGCAGGCGAGCAGGCCCCGCTCGCCGCCGACCAATGAGAACTTCGTCCCATGCTCCCAGAAGGCGCCGTGATGCTGGTGGATGTAGTGCATGTACTCCGCGTAGCGCCCGCCGACGCAGCGCATCATCACGGGCAGCCGGTTCTCGGCTTCCGGGCTGACGAGCAGCTGCGCACGGTCGGGCATCAGCACGTAGCAGTGGATGGCGCAGTGATGACGCGCCGCGGCATCCTGCAGGCAGTCGAGGTAGACGAGGTAATCGTCGTCGTTGAAGAAGCACGCGGTACCGTCGTTCCTGCGGTGGATCACATGGCGCGTGGTGGCGGTCGCTCCGAACGTATTTGCATTGCACATGGCACGCTCCTCGAGGTCAGGGATTCAGTGGATCTGGTGCGACTCGTTGAGGCCGTTCTGGCGCGAGACCAGGCGCTGCATGAGCTTGAGATCGCGCGGGTTGAGCCTCATTGCGCTGTCGACCCAGATCTGCACGATGTCCAGCAGCTCCGAGAACTCGACGCGATGCACGCGCCGGCGTACCTGCGCCAGCGCCGCGAGCCCGTTGCGGCTGCGCGCGCGGCGCCGGATCAGCGCCGCCACTTCCGCCTCGCCCTTCCCGTTCTCGGCCACGGCGTCGACGACCCCCATCGCCGCCATCTCCTCGGCACCGTAGATCTTGCCGCTGGTGATCAGCGCTTCCGCGCCGCGCTGCCCGAGCCGGCGCTCGAGGAACGAGTAGGCGCCCATACCCGGGAACATGTTGAACAGGATTTCCGGGAAGCCGAAGCGCGAGCCTTTCTCCGCGACGATCACGTCGCTCGACAGCGCCGCCTCGAAGCCGCCGCCCAGGCATTCGCCCTGCACCAGCGATATCGTGCTGAGCGGCAGGTCGTGCCCCACGTACTGACGGTAGAGGACATCGATGCAGGCGCGCCCGTAGTGCAACAGGCCGTGGCGGTCCCGCCGGTCGATCAACTGCTTGAACAGGTCGAGGTCGCCGCCGAGGTTGAAGACGCCGGGCGTGCCCGATGCGAGAACGACGTACTCGATCGGGTGCTCCTCGCCGAAGCAGTCGATGCGCCCGCCGCTTGCCGACACGAATTCCTGGAACGTGCGGATGTCGGCGAGCAATGCCGGGTTGAAGCACGGCCGGGGCTCCGGCGCCCAGACCGACCAGAGCGCGCGCGTTTCCCGGTCGAAATGCGCGCGCAGTTGCGGTGAGAACTCGAACCCGACGCCCAGGTTGTGAGGCTGGCTGACGGGTGTTAGGCGTGCTTCCAGTACAGCAGCAGGTACATGCATTTCCATTTTGACTCTCCCCAGAGTAAATAGAGAAATGACATCCTTGGCTTCATGACAGCGATTCGATTAATAGTCAGATTCAATCGAGAAAGCAAATCTAACATTTTGATAGATTTTTGATTTGTGGTTTAGAAACATGGATTAACGGAATCAGATGTGCGGCGGCGTACTTTGTCGTTATTCCTCGACAAGTTGTAGCTGGTGCAACAATATTTCCGGGGTGGGGCCTGTAGCGTTTGACGCGGCCGGTGTCGCCAGTTAATAATCTGGATTAAATAAAACGAGTAAGTCTTTGTGCTAGTCCGTGTTTTCCGAGCGGTCCTGGGCTGCCTCTATCGCGTCCGCGTGGAGGGGGACGCGTCGCAGCTCAAGCTCGGCCGGGTCCTGCTGGTCGCCAACCACGACTCCGTGCTGGATGGAGCGCTGCTGGGACTGTTCCTGCCCGGACCCCTTACGATCGCGGTGGCGGGGCAGGGCCTCAGGCACCCGCTGGTGCGGCTCATCATGCGCTGCGTGCCCCACGTCGTCCTCGATCCACGAAAGCCGCTTGCGCTGAAGCGGCTCATCCGGCTCGTCGAGCGCGGCCAGCCGGTGCTGGTGTTTCCGCAAGGTCCGGCGACACCGACCGGCGGCATGACCAAGGTCTACGACTCGGCGGCGGTGATCGCGGCGCGCTGCAACGCGCGGATCGTGCCGGTGCGGATCACGGGCACGCTGTACACGCGGTTCGCGGTGGTCGGCGGCCTGTTCCCGAAGCGGCTCTTCCCGCAGGTGACCATCCGGATCATGCCGGGACGGGTGCTGCCGGCGCTGCCCCAATCGCTGGGCAGGTCGCGGCGGCGGCGCCTCGCCGACGCGCTGCTCGAGATGATGCAGCACATGATGTATGCGTCGCAGCCGGTCACGACGCTGTTCGAGGCCCTGCTCGATGCGGCCGCCCTCCATGGCCGCGGCACCCGCATACTGGAAGACACGCAGCGCCACCACTCCTACGGCGACCTGATCAAGGCCGGTCTCGCGCTGGGACGGCTGGGCGCGCGCCACGCCGACGAGGGGGAGATCGTCGGCGTGCTGATGCCGAACATCGCTACCACCGTCGCGCTGCTGCTCGGGCTGTCCGCGACGCGGCGTGTCCCGGCCATGCTCAACTACACTTCCGGCCCCGACGCGCTGCGCAGCGCCTGCATCGCGGCCGGGATCAAGACGATCATCACGTCGCGCCGCTTCGTCGAGGTGGCGCGGCTCGGATCCTCCATCTCGGCGCTGAGCACCGTGCGCATCCTCTACCTGGAGGACCTGCGCGCAAAATTCACCGCGCTCGACAAGCTCTGGCTGCTGGGCTGGGCGCTGTGGCGGCCGCGCTCCGTCATCCGCGCCCGCGACCCGGAGGAAACCGCGCTGGTCCTGTTCACCTCCGGCTCCGAGGCGCGGCCCAAGGGCGTCGCGCTCTCTCATCGCGCGCTCCTCGCCAATATCGCGCAGCTCGGCGCCGTCATCGATTTCGGGCCCAACGACAAGTTCCTGAGCTCGCTGCCCCTCTACCACGCTTACGCCCTGACGGTGTGCGCGCTGCTGCCGCTGTTCTCCGGGACGCGCATCTATCTCTACACGACGCCCCTGCACTACAAGGAAATACCGGAGATCGCCTATACGCGCGCCTGCACGTTCGTGTTCGGCACCAGCACCTTCCTTGCGCATTACGCGCGCCAGGCTCATTCCTACGATTTCCACAAGGTGCGTGTGGTCGTGTCGGGCGCGGAGAAGCTCAACCACGAGGTCGCGAACCTGTGGCTGCGCAAGTTCGGGCTGCGCATCATGGAGGGCTACGGTGCCACCGAATGCTCCCCGGCGCTCTCCCTCAACACGCCGCTGCTCTACAAGCCGGGCACGATCGGCAGGCTGCTGCCCGGCATCGATCACCATATCGTGCCGGTGCCGGGCATCGCACGCGGCGGCGTGCTGCACGTGCGCGGGCCCAACGTCATGCGCGGCTACTATCTCTACGACCGCCCGTGCGAGCTGCAGCCGCCGTCCTCCGAGGTGGGCGAGGGCTGGTACAACACCGGCGACATCGTCGAGCTGGACGACGAGGGCTATGTCACGGTCCACGGCCGCGTCAAGCGCTTCGCGAAGATCGCGGGCGAGATGATCTCCCTCGAGGTCGTGGAGCACATCGCCAACCACGCCTCGCCCGGGCACGACCACGCGGCGACGCTCGAGCTCGTCTCGCAGACCGGCGAGAGCACCGTGCTCTTCACCACGGACCCGAAACTCGACCGCATCGCGCTGCAAAAGGCCGCGCGCGAGCTCGGCGCGCAGGACCTTGCTGTCGCGCGGCGCGTCGTGCACGTCGCCACGCTCCCCCAGCTCGGCAGCGGCAAGACGGACTACGTGAGACTCAGGTCCCTCACGGACGTCTCGGCCGCGGCGCGCTAGCTGCCCCCGCCGGCCTTTTGGCCGGGTGTATCATGGTCCCGTCACCGCGGCGCGCATTGCCGCCGCGGACCGCAACACCATCCACAGGAGGCGATCATGGCCAAAGGCTCGGGCAAGGGGAGCAGTGTCTACCGCGTAACCGAGGTCATCGGCACCAGCCGGAATTCATGGGATGAGGCCGCGCGCAACGCGGTGCAGACCGCCGCGCAGACGCTGCGCGACCTGAGAGTGGCTGAGGTGACCAAGATGGACATGGCGATCGAGGACGGAAAGGTCGTTGCGTTCCGCGCCCGCGTGAGCCTGTCGTTCAAGTACGAACGGTAAGTTCGTATCCCCGCGCAGGCGGGGATCCAGACAGAACTCTGGTTTTGCCTGGACCCCCGCCTTCGCGGGGGTGACGCTGACGCGTCAGTCCGGCAGCGCCGGCAGCACGCGCAGGTAGGCGACCACCGCCGCGAGGTCCTCGGGCGTGAGCTTGCTGGTGGTGTTGGTGACCACCTCGGCCATGGCCTCGGACGGGAAGTCGCCGTCCGGGGTCATGCCGACGACGAGAAACTGCTGCAAGTCCCTGTCGCTCCACTTCTTGAGCCCCGTCGGCGTCAGGTTCGGCACGTCCTTGCCTTCCAGCTTGCCGCCGGCGAGGTAGCGGCCGCTCTTCGGCCCCCCCAGGAAATTGCGCGGGGTGTGGCACTCGCCGCAATGGCCGAGCGCCTGCACGAGATAGGCGCCGCGATTGACGACGTCCGTGGCGCCCGGGATGCTGCCGAAGGAACCGGGCGTGAAGTAAAGCCACTTCCAGATCGTGACGAGGAAGCGCCAGCGGTAGAAGAACCCCAGCTCGTGCGGCCGGCTCGGCTGGCTGCTCGGCGGCAGCGACCTCAGGTACGCCCACAGGTCGCGCAGGTCGCTCTCGCGGATCTTCGTGAACGACGGGTAGGGGAAAGCCGGGAAGTAGTTCGCGCCGTCCGGCCGCCGGCCATGGCGCATCGCGCGGATGAAATCCTCCTCGCTCCACTTGCCGATCCCGGCTTTCGGGTCCGGCGTGATGTTCGGGCCGTAGAAAGTGCCGAACGGGGTCTTCAGCGCGCGGCCGCCGGCGTAGGGGACGGCCTTGTCCCTGGACTCGGTGTGACAGCCCAGGCAGCCGCCGGCCTTCGCCAGGTACTCACCGCGCTTCGCGTTGCCTTGCGCCAGGGCGGGCGCCGCGAGGAATGCCAACACCAGAAACGGCACCGCCGATGAACGCAGATGAACGCAGATTTCTTTTTTCAATGGGGACTCCTGTGAGCATGTGGCTTTGAGGATTATTGTAACGGCATGGACGTAGCCAGAATGTGCGGTCGCTTTATGCCTGGGCCTATCGGCGTTCATCGG
>JBIOVQ010000264.1:0-10344 GCA_044867805.1 Burkholderiales bacterium
CCTTCCTGCTGCGGTCGGGCAGGGTCTACGCCGACCGCGAAGCGGTGATCGACGACGACCAGCGCTTCACGTATGGCGAGTTTCTCGATCGCTGCCTGCGGCTCGCCGGCGCGCTCCGCAACATGGGCGTCGCCGAAGGCGGGCGCGTCGCGGTGCTCGCGCCCAATACGCACGTGCTGCTCGAAGCGCACTACGGCGTGCCCTTCGCCGGCGCCGTGCTGGTCGCGCTCAACACGCGGCTCACCGCCGCCGATCTTTCCTTCATCGTCTCGCACAGCGGCGCGCAAGTGCTGGTCTTCGACTACGAATTCGAGGGCGTGGCCAAGGACATCGCGGCACGGGCCGGCAGCGGGCTGCGCCTGGTGCGGGCCGGCCGGCACGACGACCAGTACGAGCACCTCCTCGCGAGCGCGAGCCCGTACCAGCGCGCGGTCAGCGACGAGCGGGGGCTGATCTCGATCAATTACACCAGCGGCACCACCGGCAAGCCGAAGGGCGTCATGTACCACCACCGTGGCGCCTACCTGCAGGCGCTGGCGATGGCGCTGGAAACGCGGCTCGACGGCAACAGCGTCTTCCTGTGGACCCTGCCGATGTTCCACTGTAACGGCTGGTGCTTTCCCTGGGGAGTAACCGCCGCGGGCGCGGTGCATCTCTGCCTGCGCAAGTTCGACCCGGAGCTGGTGTGGAGGCACTTGCGCGAGTCGGGCGTGACGCATTTCAACGGCGCGCCGACTGTGCTCGTCATGCTCGCGTGGCACCCCACCGCGGCCCGGCTGGCGCGGGCGGTGCGGGTAGCAACGGGCGGCGCGCCGCCTACACCGGCGATCCTGCAGCGCATGGCCGGGCTCGGCATGGACGTTACGCACCTTTATGGACTCACCGAGACCTTCGGGCCCGCCGTGATCTGCGAGTGGCGGGGCGAGTGGAGCGCGCTCGCGATCGAGGAGCAGGCGCGCATCAAGGCGCGCCAGGGCGTGGGCAACGTGGTGTCGCAGCAGCTGCGGGTGGTCGATCACCACGGCAAGGACGTCCCCGAGGACGGCAAGACGCTGGGCGAGATCGCGCTGCGCGGCAACAACGTGATGCTCGGCTACTACCAGGACGAGATCGCCACCCGCAAGGCGATACCCGACGGCTGGTTCCGCACCGGGGATCTTGGCGTGATGCACCCGGACGGCTACGTGGAGATCAAGGACCGCGCCAAGGACATCATCGTCTCGGGCGGCGAGAACATCGCCTCGATCGAGGTCGAACGCATCCTGTGTTCCCACCCCGCAGTAATCGAGGCAGCGGTGGTTGCGGCCCCGGATGCGAAATGGGGCGAGGTGGCCGTTGCGTTCGTCACCCTCAAGGCGGGGGCGGCGGCGACGGAAAGCGGGCTCATGGCCCACGCGCGCGAGCACATGGCACACTTCAAGGCGCCGAAGCGGGTGGTATTCGGCGAGCTGCCGAAAAACGCCACGGGCAAGATCCAGAAATTCGTGCTGCGCGAGCGCGCCAGGGAATTGATGAAGGACGTCACATCAACCTGACACGGAGCCTGACGGGTGACTGGAAGCTGTCTCAAGACCAGAATGCAACCACAGATGAACACAGATACACACAGATATTGCATACCAATGCCTTGTTCAGCAGCGAATCCGTGTTCATCTGTGTTATCTGTGGTTAATTCTGTTTTTTCATTTTTGGGGTAGGCATGGATAAGGTTTTTGCATCGCCAGAGCGGGCGGTAGCGGACATCGCCGACGGCGCAACGATCGCGATCGCGGGATTCAGCGTCGGGCACCGCTTTGCCAACAGCCTGATCATCGCGCTCCGTGAAAAGGGGACGAGGAATCTCACCCTCGTCTGCAATTCGCTGGGAGACCCGGGCGCGACGCGCGGCCAGATCCTGGCCGAGAACAGGCAGGTAAAAAAGCTGATCGCGGCCTTTTCCGTCCGTCCCGGCACGCCGACGGCCAGCGAGGAGCAGATCACCGCCGGGGAGATGGACGTGGAGCTCGTCCCGCAGGGCATCCTGGTCGAGCGCTGCCGCGCCGGCGGCGCAGGTATACCGGCGTTCTACTCGCCGACCAGCGTCGGGACCGACCTCGTGAAGGGCAGGGAAATCCGAGAGTTCGACGGCAAGCCCCATGTGCTCGAGCACGCGATCCACGTGGATTACGCCTTTCTCAGGGGGTATCGGGCGGATCGCCTCGGCAATGTCCAGTTCCGCGGGGGGAGCCAGAATTTCAACCCGAGCTTCGCGAAGGCCGCCCGCGTCGCCATCGTCGAGGTGGATGAGATCGTGGAGCCCGGCGTGATCCCGCCGGAGCTGGTCGACCTGCCCGGAATATTCGTCTCGCGCGTCGTGAAGACGACACAGAAGTTCGAGCTCTGGTGGCGCCCGGAGCGGCGGCCTTCCGACAAGCCGCGCCTGTACAACGAGAAGCCGGGGCTGACGCGCGCCGGCATTGCGAAGAACGCCGCGCGGCTGGTCAAGGACGGGACTTACGTGAACCTGGGTGTTGGCATTCCCACGATGGTGTCGAACTACCTGGTAGGCCGGGACGTCCTCCTCCATGCCGAGAACGGCGTCCTCGGCTATGGCCGCATGATTTCGGAGGAAAAGGAGGTCGACCCCGATATCTACAATGCCGCCGGCCAGTACGTCGCGCTCAAGCCCGGCGCTTCCTTCTTCGACAGCGTGACCTCGTTCGAGATGGCGCGCGGCGGCAGGATAGACACGGTGATCCTCGGCGCGTACGAGGTGGACCAGACCGCCAGCGTTGCCAACTGGAGCACCGCGGACGCCAGGCGGGGCGGCATCGGTGGGGCCATGGACCTGCTTTCGGGCAAGGGCGATCTCGTCATCGTCATGGAGCATACCGACAGCAAGGGCCGCCCGAAACTGCGGAAGAAATGCACCTATCCCCTGACGGGGAAGGGCTGCGTCACCTACGTCGTTACCGACCTGGCCTTGCTGCGTTGGGACGGGAAGCGGTTCGTGCTCGACGAAGTGGCGCCGGGATTCACGCCGCAGGAAGTGATCGCGCTGACCGAGATGGAGATCACGGCCGGCGCGAACGTCCGCGCGATGGAGTAGAACCTATATTGAAGAATCGTAGAAGAGCGACGCTAACCACAGATAAACACGGATGAACACGGATGGAATCCCGCGCTAAACAAGCTGTTAGACCCTGATATCTGCGTGTATCTGTGTTCATCCGTGGTTGCATCTTGTTTTTGAGATACCTTCTAGCCAATCGACAAAACTTCTGACCGCAACATCGTCCTGAACGGGAGGCTGCATGAAGCTCGCTTGCATGTTGTTCGTGTCACTCTTGCTCGGCACCGTCGCGCACGCGCAGGGCTGGGCGCCCCAGAGGAACGTGGAGATCGTCGTGCCCGTCGTCCCCGGGGGCACCAACGACAGGCTCGCGCGCGCGATCGAGCGCACCTTCGTCGGGGGGAAGCTCGTCAATACCTCGGTGACCGTGGCGCACCGGGCGGGCGGCGGCAACCAGATCGCCTACGCCTACGTCAGCCAGCACGCGGGCGATCCGCACTACCTGCTGATCGGGACGTCCACGCTCATTACCGCCCACGCCATGGGCACGAGCAAGATAGGCTACGGCGATTTTACGCCCATCGCCTCGATCTTCAACGACTTCGTGGTGCTCACCGTCAACGCCGCGTCACCGCTCATGAACGGCCAGGACCTGATCGCCAGGATGCGGACGGATGCCCAGTCCATGTCCCTGGGCTTCTCGTCCTCGCTCGGCAACCATCACCACATCATCGCCGGGCTGTTCATGAAGGGCATCGGCGCGAGCCCGCGCGACCTGAAGACCGTCATCTTCAAGGGTTCCTCCGAGTCCCTGACCGCGTTGCTCGGCGGCCACATCGAGCTGGTTTCGACCGGCGCCACCAACGCCGCGGGCCACATGGCAGCGGGGAAGCTGCGCGTGCTCGGAGTGTCCTCCGGGCAGCGCCTGCCCGGCGCGATGTCGGTCGTGCCGACCTGGAAAGAGCAGGGCTTGGACCTGGTCTACGGCAGCTGGCGCAGCGTAGTCGGGCCGAAGGGGCTGACACCCGAGCAGGTGACTTTCTGGGAAAACGCCCTGCGCAAGGTGGTCGAGGCCGCGGACTGGAAGACGGAGCTCGACCGCAACTACTGGGGAGACTTCTTCAAGACCGGCGCCGAATTCAGGAAGACCATCGACAGCGAGTACCGGGCGATGAAGGGCGTGCTGGTCGAGCTGGGGCTGGCGAAGCCGTAGGCCGAACTTCCCCTCCTGCCTGAGGGTGAGGCGGGGTTTCGAAGAAGGTGCCTGCGCACCTTCGAGCCGCCGAACGCCAGCTGCCTCCGTGCGGCTGGCCGGGCGGGGTGGACTGAAAAGGTTTCGGGTGGTGGGAGACGCGTCATCATTTACCGCTTCTCAGCGGCAATCTCCTTCGCCGTTTTCTGCAGGATCTCGATGAAACGTTTGGCAGCGGGGGAGAGGTAGGAGTCCTTTCGGTAAGCGATCGCAACGGGGCGGTTCCACTTCGGGTCTGTGACGGGAAGTATCGTGAGGCCGAGATGTGGCATTGCTGCCTGCACAACCCGTCCGGCGGCGATGCCGAGCAGATCGGAGGACGCTACCGTGCGAAGTCTCAGCGCCACGGAATCCGAAACTAGCGTGAGTCGCGGCGGTGGCAGGTCCGATTCCTCAAACGCCCGTTGCAACGAGCTCAGGGCGCTTGCCGGCGTGCTTGCCCACCGCTCCTGCGCAAGATCACGCAGTGTTATCGATTTGCGCTTTGCGAGCCGGTGACCGGCGGAGCAGTACACGACAAATTCATCCTCGCGCAACAGCACTTGCTCGACGTCCGGGTATGAGTGTTGCCGCGTATGAATCACTACAAAGTCGAGTTCCCCTCTGCGCAAGGCTGGCAACAGCACCTCGTTGTCATGGACGGTGACGACCAAGTTGACGCTTGTCGCATCCTTCAACAAGGCGCTGCAAACCTCGGGCATCAGTGTCTCGGCGTTGGCGGGACTGGTGCCGATGCGAAGATTGCCAGCGCGGCCCTGAGCGAGGTCTGCAATCTCGCGCGCGAGGTCGTCTCGCGCGATCCGCAGTCGACGCACATGGGCTAACAAGGCGGAACCCACGGAGGTGAGTTCGACCCCCTTCGGGGTTCGCTTGACCAGCTTCGCCTGCGCCGATTTCTCCAGGCGGCGCAAGCTCATGCTCAACGCCGGTTGCCCGAGCCCTAAGGCTTCGGCTGCTCGCCCCAGATGGCCATGTTGTGCAATTGCAGCGAAATACTCGATGTCGCGGAGATCCATGGAACCGTTTCCAATTATCAACGCAATTGATGATACTGTAACTTCAGAACAATTGTGTCAATCTCTGCACGTCAGCATCATTGGCGGGAACAACGCACCTGGAGGCCTTATGCGCGCCAAATCGCTGACCGCGTTCGCAATACTGGTAGGGGCCGGTTTGATTGCCGGGGTCCAGCCCGCATGCTCCCGGGACTACCCCATCAAGCCCGTGCGCATTGTCACCGGGGGTGCGGGTACCTTTCATGACATCGCGACGCGCCAGCTCGGTCAGCGGCTGAGCGAGCGGTGGGGACAGCCGATTGTCGTGGAAAACCGGCCGGGCGCTGGCCTCACGATTGGCGCAGGCATCGTGGTTCGATCGGCATCAGACGGTTACACGCTGTTGATGGCGGACAGGACGTGCATGGCTGCCGCGCCCAGTCTGTACAAGAAACTCCCCTATGATCCGATCAAGGACTTGTCACCGATTACTTTGGTCGCGACCGCCCCCTTTTTGCTGGTGGCCCATCCGTCGGTGCCGGCATCGAACCTGCGCGAATTCATTGATCATGTCAGGCGACACACCGCCGCGTTCAACTACGCCAGCGCCGGACCCGGAACCGCCATCCACATGACGAGCGAACTCTTCAGACACCTCACCGGCCTCAACATGGTATCGGTTAACTACAAAGGGGGTGGCGCAGCAACGTTGGCGATGGTGAGCGGCGAAGTGAACGCAGGGTTTGGTTCGGTACCCAACGTCTTGCCGCACGTCAGCGCCGGCAAGCTCCGGGCGTACGTGATCACCAGCGGGAATCGTTTTGCGGGAGCGCCCAATATCCCCACCGCGGCCGAAGCGGGATTGCCGGGCCTCGAATCGCAACAGTGGCTTGGAATTCTGGCTCCGGCCCGCACCCCCCAGGCGCTCATCGGCAAGCTCAACCGGGACATGCTGGAGTTCCTTCATACATCCGAAATGCGTATCGCGTTTCACGCCCACGGTGCTGAGCCCGCCCCGGGAACGCCAGCCGAGTTCGCTGCCTTCATAAGGAGCGAGACAGTCAAGCTGAAGAAAGTGATCGAGATAGCCGGCATCCGCGCGGAGTAAGCGTCGGTTCAGGTCGAATCACGACTCACTAATCACGACTTTCCGGCTGGCCGGCGCGCGCCGCACTTCCAGCACTGCGTGAACTGGCCTTCGAGCTGCTCGCCGCACTTCGGGCACCGCCAGGCCTGATCGCGAAACTCGCGCGCGAAGTCCCCTCGTAGAAACGCGACCAGCAGCGCCTCGGCGCGGTCGTACTGACGCTCGTCCTCGATCCATACCGAGCACACGTCCACCGGCAGCTCGCCCCAGCCGCTCGTGAGGAATTCGCCGCGCACCGCGGCGGCGATCCCATTCGATTCCAGGAATCCCTTGACCAGGTGCGCTTCGGGGGCGTGCTTGGCGACGTGGACCTGCTTCATGGCCCCTATGCTACGATAAAGTGCGCTCTTGTCTATTCACCATTCACTATTCACCAATTCACGGAATCTGTATGAACCGCATCGTGCATCTCGCCCTGAAGGTGGAAAACCTGGAGGAGGCGACGGAGTTCTACCAGAAGGTATTCGGCTTCCGGGAGGTCGAAACGCGCAAGACGCGCGACCACATCTCGCGGCACATGACCGACGGGAAGCTCGATTTCACGCTGATGAAATACGACGAAGGCACGACCTCGAAGGAATCCATGGCGGCCGGGGCGGGGCCGTGCATCCATCACTTCGCGGTCGAGGTGGATGACGTGAAGGCGCGGACCGCCGACCTGAAGCAGTACGGCTGCGAGATCATCAGCGAGCCGGGTGTCATACCCGTCAAGTTCCGCGCGCCCGACGGCATCGTCGCCGAAATCGTCCCGGCGAAGCGGTACAAGAAGGCCAAGGGGGCCGCGTAGCCGGCGCAGTTGCGCCGCGCTTGGAGGGCGCGAAGCGAGGGGCATCTGCTACACTGGCGCGGCGTTTCTTCGGTCGGACGGAAAAGCTGCGAGGAGGCCGGCGTCGTGCGTGGATGGAAGTCCCTCGATAGGAGCGAGCTGGTCGCTGCACTGCTTCTGGTCGCGCTCGGTGTATTCATCGTGACCGAGGCGTGGGACTGGCCCTACGTGACCCGGGATGGGCCCGGGCCGGGCTTCTTCCCGCTCTGGATCGGCCTGGCGTTGATCGGCCTGTCCGTGTGGCACATCGCCCGGCAGTATGCCGACGCCCGTAGCGGGAAACTGTCCGTCGTGACGAGCTGGCAGGGCGCACGACCCGTGCTGGTCGGCTGGGCGGCGCTGATGATCGCAGCGGCGCTGATCAAGCCCGCGGGTTTCACCGTCACTTACGCCCTGTTGACGGCATTCCTGATCCGGGTGGTGTTCCGCCAGTCCTGGACAGCCGCGCTGGTGGTGAGCCTCGTTTCCGCCGCCGTGTTCTGGGTCCTGTTCGTGAAGCTGCTGCGGGTGCAGCTCCCCGCGGGTCCCTGGGGATTCTAGGAGAGAGCCGCATGGAAGTGCTGGCCGGACTCGCGCACGGCTTTTCGATCGCGCTGGAGCCGATGAATCTCCTCTGGTGCTTCATCGGCGTGTTCTTCGGCACGGTGGTCGGGATGCTGCCCGGGCTGGGGCCCTCGGCGACGGTCGCGATGCTGCTGCCGCTCACCATGCAGATGAATCCCACCGCCGGCCTCATCATGTTGTGCGGCATCTATTACGGCGCCAAGTACGGCGGCTCCACCACCTCGATCCTCCTCAACGTGCCCGGAGAATCCGCGTCCGTCGTGACGTGCCTCGACGGATTCGCGATGGCGCGCAAGGGTCGGGCCGGGCCCGCGCTGGGCATCGCGGCGATCTCCTCCTTTATCGCGGGAACCGTGGGGGTCGTGCTGCTCATGCTCATCGCGCCGCCGATCGCGCAGTTCGCGCTGCGGTTCGGCCCGCCGGAGTATTTCGCGCTGATGGCGCTGGGGTTATCCACGGTCGTGCTGCTCGCGGGGAAATCCATGATCAAGGCGCTGCTCTCGATGTTCGCGGGACTGTGGCTTGCGACCATCGGCATCGACCTCTTCACCGACAGCCCGCGCTACACCTTCGGCCGGATCGAGCTAATGGACGGCGTGAATTTCGTGGTCGTGGCGATCGGCACGTTTGCAATCGGCGAAGTGCTCGCCAACCTGGGCGCGCAATCGAGCGGGCAGAATTTCACCGTGCCGAAAGGCCTGCGCAATCTCCTGCCCAACTGGCAGGACTTGAAGGATTGCCGCTTCGCTTTCGCCAATGGCTCCATCGTCGGTTTCCTGATCGGCATATTGCCTGGGGCGGGCTCCACGATTGCCTCGTTCGTGTCGTATGGCGTCGAGAAAGCGATGTCGCGCCATCCCGAGCGATTCGGGGCCGGCGCGGTCGAGGGAGTCGCCGCGCCGGAGGCCGCCAACAATTCCGAGACCGGCGGCGCCCTGGTGCCGCTGCTTACCCTGGGCATCCCGGGATCGGGGACGACGGCGATCCTGCTGGCGGCGCTCATCCTCTGGGGGCTCAAGCCGGGACCGTTGCTGATCCAGGACAATCCGCAGATGTTCTGGGGCCTGGTCGCGAGCATGTATATCGGCAATCTGTTGCTGCTGGTCCTGAACCTGCCGCTGGTGCCGGTATTCGCCCAGATCCTGCGGCTGCCGGGGTACGTGCTCTATCCCCTGATCCTGGGCGTTTCCATCGTCGGGGTCTACAGCGTGGATCAGAGGTTCATGGACGTGTGGCTGGTCGGGGGCTTCGGGTTGCTGGGATACCTGATGCGGCGGCTCGACTACCCGTCCGCGCCCCTCATCCTGGGACTCGTGCTCGGGGACCTGATGGAAAACGCGGTGCGCCAGTCGCTTATGATGTCGAACGGCGACATCTCGATTCTCTACTCTAGACCGCTCGCGGCCACGATGCTATTGTTGACCGCCGCAATTCTGGCGGGACCGTTGTTCCGGCAAGTCAATTCCTGGCGGCTGAAGGCGATGGAGCAGGAAGCCTGAGCGACGCATTCAAATAACCAAGGAGGAGATCACATGAGAATCACATCGATAATTTCGCTCGCCGCGGTCCTGGCGGCTGCCGGCATGGCCGACGCGGGCGCGCAGGGCTTCACGCCCGATCGCGTGGTCGAGGTCATGGTTCATTCCGGGCCCGGCGCGGGCAACGACGTGTTCGCCCGCTCGGTCATCAAGGTGCTGACCGAGATCAAGGCGGTGCCGCAGAACATGCAGGTCATCAACAAGACCGGCGGCGGCGGCCTGGTCGCGATGTCGTACCTGAGCGAGAAGAAAGGTGAGACGCATCTGCTGGCGGTGTTCACCAGCGTCTGGTGGACCAACCCGCTGATCCGCAAGGAGGCCAACGTCACGATGAAGGATCTGACGCCGGTCGCGCGCCTGGTCCTGGAGCCGGCGGTGATGGCGGTGCGGGCCGACTCGCCGTACAAGTCGACCAAGGACTTCATCGAGGCCGCCCGGAAGAATCCCGGGAAACTCAAGCAGTCCGGGGGATCGCTGTCGAGCCGCGACAACAGCTACCGGTTCCTGCTGATGAAGGCGACCGGCACGGAATGGCAGTTCATTTCCATGAAATCGGGCGGCGAGCGCGTGGCCGCGCTGCTGGGTGGGCACGTGGACGCGATGGTCATGGAACCGGCCGAGGCGATGGAGCAGATCCGAGCCGGCAAAATCCGCGTGATCGCGACCCTCATGGACAAGCGCCTCGCGAGCATGCCCGACGTGTCGACCCTGAAGGAGCAAGGCTTCAGCGTTCCCGAAGTGCCGCAGGCGCGCGGCTTCGTCGGCCCCCCGGGCATGCCGGCGAACGTCAAGACGTACTGGGAAGGTGTCTTCACGCGGATGCATGAGTCGCCGGAATGGAAGAACTTCCTGAAGGAAAACCTCTACGAGGACGGGTTCCTGACCGGACGGGGGCTCGTTAGCTTCGTGAGCGAGTATGAAAAGACGATGCGCCCCATCCTGCAGGCGGCCGGCATCAAGATCGTGCGCT
>JBIOVQ010000265.1:0-2788 GCA_044867805.1 Burkholderiales bacterium
ACACGACGCTCGCGCATTCGGTGTCGTCGATACTTTCTGAGCATTTCTTCGTATCGCCGACGTGGTCCCACTGGGTCGAGATGCTGGTGTTCCTGGTCATCGCCCTGTACCTGATCGCCTTGCTGCCGCGGCTCAGCGCCGGGCAGGCGCTCGCGATATCCGGCGGCCTGTTCGTCGCGCTGCTGGCGGCGCACTTCATCGTCATGACGACGAGCGGCATGTGGATACAGCTGATGCTGCCCGCGACGCTGTTGCTGGTCGGGCACGGCGCCCTGGTGTCCAAGCGCTACATCGTCACCGAGCGCGGCAAGGAGAAGCTCGACATCGAATCCGCCCAGAGCAACCGCATGCTGGGGCTCGCCTACCAGGGCCAGGGCCAGCTCGACACGGCCTTCGACTGCTTCCGCAAGCTGCCGCTCGACGACGGCGTGCTCGACCTGCTCTACAACCTGGCGCTCGACTTCGAGCGCAAGCGGCAGTTCAACAAGGCGGAGTCGGTGTTCCGCTACATGGCCGACTACAACCCCAAGTTCCGCGACCTGGAGAGCCGGCTGAATCGCGCGAAGGCGATGTCGGAAACCGTCATCCTCGGCGGCTCGGGCGGCGGGCATCCCGGTGGCACCATGATCCTGCCGGGTGGCGGCGTGGAAAAGCCCATGCTCGGCCGCTACGAAGTGGAAAAAGAGCTGGGCAAGGGCGCGATGGGCATCGTCTACCAGGGCAAGGACCCGAAGATCGGGCGCGTGGTGGCGATCAAGACGATGGCGTTGTCGCAGGAATTCGAGGCCGATGAGCTGCAGGACGTGAAGGAGCGCTTCTTCCGGGAGGCGGAAACCGCCGGGCGCCTGACGCACCCCAACATCGTGACGATCTACGACGCGGGCGAGGAGCACGACCTTGCCTACATCGCGATGGAATTCCTCAAGGGCAAGGACCTGACCCTCTACAACAAGCCGGACAAGCTGCTGCCGGTGGACAAGACGCTATCGATCATCGCGCGCGTCGCGGACGCGCTCGCCTACGCGCACAAGAACAACGTCGTGCACCGCGACATCAAGCCCGCCAACATCATGTACGAGCCGGAGTCCGACAGCGTCAAGGTCACCGACTTCGGCATCGCCCGCATCACCGACTCGTCCAAGACCAAGACCGGCATGGTTCTGGGCACGCCGTCCTACATGTCGCCGGAGCAGCTCGCCGGCAGGAAGATCGAGGGCCGCTCGGACCTGTTCTCCCTCGGCGTGACGCTCTACCAGCTCACTTGCGGAAAGCTGCCCTTCACCGGCGAATCCATGGCGCAGCTGATGTTCAAGATCGCCAACGAGGAACCCGCGGACGTTCGCACGCACAATGCGGCGTTGCCCGAGGCCCTCTGGACGGTCGTGAACAAGGCCCTTGCCAAGGATCCGGACCAGCGCTATCAGGACGGCGAGCAGATGGCCAGGGCGCTGCGGCAGTGCCTGGAAGGCGTCCTGGCGGCGAAGCAGAAGCTGGTCGCGGGAGCCGCGCCGGCGGCCTGACGGGGCGGGATGATGAGCGATCTCAGCGCCGCGCTCGAAGTCGCGACCGCCACCCACTCGGGGATGGTGCGGTCGCACAACGAGGACAGCATCGCGGCCGACGCCACGCTCGGGTTGGCGGTGCTCGCCGACGGCATGGGCGGCTATAACGCCGGCGAGGTCGCCAGCGGCATCGCGGTCGAGCTCATCAGGGTCGAGCTGAAAAAGGCCCTGGGCGGGACGAACAGCGAGAAACTGGACGGCACCAGCTTCGAGCGGCTGATCGCGGACCATGGCGCGCGGGCCAATACCGCCATCTATCAGGCGGCGCAGAGCCACCCGCAGTACGCGGGAATGGGCACCACACTTGTGGTCGCGCTGTGGCATGACAACCGGATGGTGGTCGGGCACATCGGGGATTCGCGGCTTTACCGGTGGCGCGGGGGCACGCTGGAACAGGTCACCCGCGACCACTCGTTGTTGCAGGAACAGATCGACAGCGGCATGATTACCAAGGAGCAGGCGCGGCACTCGCAAAACAAGAACCTCGTGACGCGCGCGGTGGGCATCGACCCGGAGGTGGAGACCGAAGTCCATACCTACACGGTCCAGCCCGGCGACGTCTATCTGCTGTGTTCCGACGGGCTCTCCGACATGGTGTCCGACGAGGACATTCAGACGACGCTCACGTCGCTGCAGTCCAATCTGGCGCTGGCCGCCGAGCAACTGGTGCAGCAGGCGAACGATAATGGCGGACGCGACAACGTTTCGGTGATATTGGTGCGCGTGATGAAGGAATTCGCGGCGCATGCCGGCTTGTTCGACAAAGTGAAGTCTTGGTTCAAATAGCTGACAGGGATATGGCCGCGGCGCAAGAAACGGTCTGGGAAGAGGTGTTGCCGGGCAACCGGGTCGAGACGCTGGCGGTGGTGCAGCAGGCGGTCGCCGCTGCCGAGCGGTTGCTGGGGCTGGAGGGAGATAGCGCGGAGGCGCAAGCGAAGCGGGCCCAGACGGAGTGGCGGCTCGATAGCGGCTGGGGCAGCGCAGAGATCATCAACTGGCTGCTGACGCGCGGCTATCAGGTGACCGGCAAGTTCAAGTCCACCAGCCGGGTGCGCAAGCTGGTGGCCCCGATCCCGACCTGGGAGCCGACGGCGAGCCCCGGGCGCGAGGTGGCCCCGGTGCCGGCCCCGGTGGGGTTGGCGCGGCCCTGTGCGCAGTACGCGGTCCGCACCCCGTCGAAGGACCGGCCGGGCGGCTACTATCAGGCGGTCCTGTTCAGTAGTCGG
>JBIOVQ010000266.1:0-3292 GCA_044867805.1 Burkholderiales bacterium
CTCGCGCGCCTTCTGCGCCCACGGGTGGCGCAGGTCGTAGCGCCCCGTGCCCGCATGGGTGTCGAGATAGCACCAGGGCGTTTCCTTGCCGTTCAGCGCGATCAGCAGCCGCGTCAGCAGGGCGTGCTTGAAAACGTCGGCGAAATTGCCGGCATGGAAGAGGTGCCGGTAAGCAAGCATTTAAGTTTGCAGTTTGCAGTTTGCAGTGGGCAGTTTGCAGTGGGCAGTTTGCAGTGGGCAGTTTGCAGTTACTGCCAACTGCCAACTGTCAACTGCCAACTCGCGCGGCAAGTTTCATCGTGCCGCGCGCTAGCGGGGTCGTCGGCGCCACACGCGAAGCAGAATGAAGCCCCCGAGCATGCCGCCGAGGTGGGCGAAATGCGCGACGCCAGCCTGCGTGCCCGTGACGCCGAGGTAGAGCTCCAGCGCCGCGTAGAAAATGACGAATACGCGCGCCGGCAGCGGGATCGGCGGGAAGATCAGAACGACGATGCGGCGCGGGAAGAACATGCCGTAGGCGAGCAGCAGCCCGAACACGCCGCCCGAGGCGCCGATCGTGGGATAGGCCGGGCCGCTGCCCAGGGCCGACATCACCAGCTGGGCGATGGCGGCAGCGAGCACCGAGATGAAGTAGTAGATGGAATAGCGGCTGCCGCCCAGCACCCGCTCCACCTCGGAGCCGAACATGTACACCCCTAGCATGTTGACGAGCAGGTGCAGGCCGTTGCCGTGGAGAAAGCTGTAGGTGATGAGCTGCCAGGGCAGGAAGCCCGCCGGTGCGGCGGGGCCGGGGGACAGGGTCGGCGTGGTCAGGGGCCACAGCGCGAACCAGGCCACCAGCGCGTCGTTCTCGAATTGCTGCCAGACGAAGCCCGCGATGTTGAGGACCAGCAGTACGCGCGTGATCGGCGGCACGGGGGGAAACATGGCTGAGCCGGCCGCTCAGGCGGTCCCGCGGGCGGCGGTCGCGAAGGGCTGCATCGCAGGCGATGATATCGCAAACGGATATAACGAGAATGCGGCAAGGAAAAGGCGCCATGGCCCTCTGGCCGGACCATGGCGCCAGACTTCTTGCCGCCAATGGCGGTCGGGATTACTTTTCGAGCAGGCTGCGCAGCATCCAGGCCGTCTTTTGGTTCCGGCCGCGCGCGTCCGGACGCTTGCCTGCGCAAGCAATTGAAGCCGCGCGCTTAACATCCGCCCAAGGCGGAGTTAGCCTTCACCGAAAGACCGCGTGCCGAGTGGGATTACTTTTCAAGTAGACTTCTCAGCATCCACGCGGTCTTTTCATGGAGCTGCATCCGCTGGGTGAGCAGGTCCATCGTCGGCTGGTCGCTGGCTTTCTCGGCCACGGGAAAGATCTCGCGCGCGGTGCGCACCACGGCTTCCTGGCCCGCCACCAGCTCGGCGATCATTTCCATCGCGCCGGGCACCCCTGTCGCCTCCTTGATCGAGGAGAGCTTCGCATAATCGGCGTAGCTCCCGGGCGCCGGATGGCCGAGGGCGCGAATGCGCTCCGCCACCAGGTCCACGGCGAGCGCGAGCTCGTTGTACTGGGTCTCGAACATGAGGTGCAGGGTCTGGAACATCGGCCCCGTCACGTTCCAGTGGAAGTTGTGGGTCTTTAGGTACAGCGTGTAGGTGTCCGCGAGCAGGCGCGACAAGCCCTGCGCGATCGCCTTGCGGTCCTGCGGATTGATGCCGATTTCGATGGCCATGACGGGCTCCTGTTCCGATGAGTACGATGGCAATATAGATGAGGCCCTTTGATTGATCCAGTGAATTATATGAATGTCATTGATCGAATTCCCCGATCAGTGAAGCGGGGATGGATTCCGCTGCTCGGCGCCGTGGCCGTGCTGGCGGCGGAGCCGGCTGCCGCCGCCGCGGCAGCAGCGGGCGGCTATCCCTCGCGCCCCGTCCGGCTGATCGTGCCGCTGCCGCCGGGGGGCTCGCCGGACACCATCGCGCGTACGATTGCCAGCGAGATCCACTGGCCGCACCCGATCGTCGTCGAGAACCGCACGGGGGGCGGGCGCGTGCTGGCGGCGGACCTGGTCGCGAAGAGCGCGCCCGACGGCCACACCTGGTTCCTCACCACCGACAACATCGTGGCGGTGCTCCCGCACCTCGGGAAGACGCCGTACGATCCGCTCACCGACTTCACGCCGGTGACGCAGACCGCGCGCTTCCAGTTCCTGCTCGTGGTCCATCCCTCGGTGCCCGCCAAATCGGTGCAGGAACTGGTGGCCCTCGCGAAGGCGAAGCCGGGCGTGCTCAACTACGCTTCCTCCGGCAACGGCAGCGCGCAGCATCTCGGCACCGCGCTGCTGCAGTATCTGACCGGCATCGAAATGACCCACGTGCCGTACAAGGGGGCAGGGCCCGCGCTCGCGGACCTGCTGCCGGGCCGGGTCCACGTGTTTCTGGGCGCGGCCAACCAGCTACTGCCGCAGATCAAGGAAAGCCGGCTGCGCCTGCTCGCGCAGGCGTCCGCGCAGCGCGCGCCGCTGCTGCCCGATGTGCCGACGATCGCCGAGGCTGGCGTGCCAGGCTACCGCCACGACGTGTGGTCGGCCGTGCTGATGCCGGCGAAGGTGCCGTCCGCGATCGTCGCCAAGGCGGGCGCGGACATCGCGCGTGTATTCAACACGCCCCAAACACGGGCCCGGCTCGCGGCGCAGGGCATCGACGTCGCGACCGGCTCGTCCCAGTCGCTGGGGCGGCTCATCCGCGAAGACTACGAGAGGTGGGGCAAGGTCGTTCGGGCTACCGGCATCAAAGCTGAATAGAGCGTGACACGATGAATCGTGACGCGATACTGCGAGTTTTTTCGGATCCCGAGTAAAGAACAACAACGCTTTACCGTGTCATGCATCACCGCGTCACGCACTACCGCGTCACGAGCTATCGCGTCACGCCGTCCGCGAAGTAGGCAGCTTCGCTGCCGGGCGGCGGCGAATAGCGGAAGTGGCCGCGCTTCAGGATCGCTTCCTTGCCGCCGTTCCTCTCGATGCAGGCGCGCTGGTCGGCGCGCGCGAGCCGGTCCACCGCCTCCGGATCGACGACCTTGCGCAGCAGCGCCTCGCATTCGGCAACCACCGGCCGGGACGCCGGGTCGCGGCCGAGATCGGCGCGCTCGTTGGCGTCGGCATCGAGATCGAACAGCATCGGCGGCAGGCCTACGTAGTGGATGTACTTGTAGCGCCCATGCCGGATCATGTACGTGGCCGCCACTGCCCCGGCGGCGTGGTACTCGGACAGTATCGTGCGCCGCGGGGCCTTCCCCCGA
>JBIOVQ010000267.1:0-4885 GCA_044867805.1 Burkholderiales bacterium
GCCTACGAGGCCGCGCTCGCGATCGATCCGGCCGATCCCTACGCCAACTACAACCTGGGCAAGCTCCTGTATATGCGGGGTGCCCTGGAACGGGCCGGCCGGCTATTGCGGCAGGCGCTCGAGGCCCGCGGCGAGTTCGCGGAGGCCAGGATCGTGCTGGCGCGAGTGCTGGAGTCGCAGGGCGAGCTCGCCGCGGCCGCCGCCGCAATAGCCGGCCGGCCCGTTCCAGGGCACCCCGCATATACAGGAGCTTGCCCAGGTTGTAGTTGGCGTAGGGATCGGCCGGATCGATCGCGAGCGCGGCCTCGTAGGCCGCGCTCGCCGCGTCGCCTTCACCCACCGCCTCCAGGCCGATGCCGAGATTGAGGTGCGTTTTCGAATAGCCGGGAGCAGTCTCGACGGCCTTGCGATACAGCTCGCACGCCTTGCGCAATTCGCCCTTTCGCTCGGCCTGATTGCCGTCAGCGATGAGCCGATCGGCGGCGGCACCAGCTGAATCAGCCAAGGGGGCGGCGCGCGGCCCGGCCGCCCGCCCGAGACGGGCCAGCCGATCCCAGAGCTTTCGCGCCATGACCTTCACACTCGCCGGACCTGATTCCCGCGTTGCCGCGAGGACCCGCTGCTCACCGCCACCCGCGCCCCATCGGCCCTTAACGCACCTGCTCGCTGCGCGCGTGGCTGCTTATCGTGACGAGGAGCACGAGCTCGTGTGTCCAGGATTCGACAAACTCCGCAGGATAGCCTGCTTCCTTGAGCGCCCACCGAAACTGGTTGCCGAGCCGCGCCTTCTTGTAAATATTCAGCTTGTGGGTGCGCGCAAATTTTCCGGCCCGCGCGAAAATGGCATCGTGCGTGTTCCTCAGCCGATCGGCGGACTTCTTCGTGTGAGAATCGAGCGAGGCGGGTGGAACCCGCTTGATCAGCTCCGCGGCGACCTCCTTGGCGAGCTCGTCAATCTCCCGCGTGTCAAACCACCCAAAGATGCTCATGCCCGAACGCTAGCACGAAAACAAGCGGTTCACAAAAGCTCCAGCGGTATCGTGGATCTTTCACGGCGGTCGTGCAGGCCCTATCATACGACCATGCTCCTGCGGTTCCTGAAAAATCTGACAGAGGCCCGGAACCCGGCAAAGGACAGCGACTGCGTGCGGCTCGCCGGCGAGCTTCTCGCCCGGTCCCGGCACGAGGAGGCGATCGAGATGCTGAATCGCCTGCTCGACTCCAGACCCGATAACACGGAAGGGCTCGTCCTGCGCGCGACCATCAGGCGCATGATGGGTCAGGCGGAGCGGGCGGCGCCGGATCTCGAGCGCGCCGCGGCCCTGGAACCCGAAAATCCACGCTGCCTCTACGAGCTCGCGGCGGTTTCGTATTTGCTGGGCGACAGCCGACGCGCCCTCGACTATTGCGGGCGCCTGCGCCGGGTTGCGGCCGACAATAACGCGGCGTACATGCTGCAGGCACAGATCCGATTGGGCGGGGAAAGCTACTTCAAGGTCCTGGAGCGCATACTCGACCACGTGAAGCCGCGCACCTACGTCGAGATCGGCGTCGAGTCCGGAGATTCGATACGCCTAGTAAAGCCGCCGACGCTCGCGATCGGTATTGATCCCGAGCCGCGGCTGACGACCCCGCTGGCAGAGAATCACAGGCTGTTCGCGGAAACCAGCGACGCATTCTTCGCCGGCCACGATCTGCATGCCGAACTTGGAGGATTGCCGGTCGATCTCGCCTTCATTGACGGCATGCATCACTTTGAGTACGCGCTGCGCGACTTCGCGAATCTCGAGCGTCACTGCGCGCGCGATTCGATAATACTGATCCACGACTGCTATCCGCTCGATCGTGAAACGGCGGAGCGCGATCGGCTCCACGTATTCTGGAGCGGGGACATCTGGCGGCTTATCGTGCTGCTGAAGAAGTATCGACCCGACCTCACGATTCACACCATCGGCACCCCTCCCACGGGGCTGGGGATGGTATGCAACCTCGATCCCGCGTCACGCTACCTGCTCGATCACCATGAGCGGCTGTGCGAGGAATTCCTGGCCCTCGACTACTCGTATCTCGACGGCAACCAGGCGGAAAGGCTGAATCTCTTCCCGAACGATTGGCAAAGGATCAGCGCGTTGCTCGACGCGCGCCGGTAGGTGGATCCGGCGCTGAACTGACCGAAAGGGGCGCTGCCCTCACGCCGGCGGCGGCGGAACGTAGCCCGGTATGCTGCTCGCATCCACTTCGTCGATCTGGTCGGGGTCAAGGAACTGCCGGGCGTACCTCTCGTAGACCCTGTCCCACATGAACACGTCGAAGAGGTCCGGGTCGATGTGGCCGTTCTGCTTGAAGTTGCCCAGGATCGTGAGGGACTCGGTAAGCGTCTTGCCCTTCTTGTAGGGGCGGTCCTTGGCGGTGAGCGCCTCGAAGATGTCGGCGATCCCCATGCAGCGCGCCTGGACGGACATCTGCTCGCGGCTGAGGCCGCGGGGGTAACCCTTGCCGTCCATGCGCTCGTGGTGCCCGCCCGCGTACTCCGCCACGTTTTTCAGGTGCCTGGGCCACGGCAGCGCTTCCAGCATCTGGATCGTGACCTCGATGTGATGATTGATGATGCCGCGCTCCGCCGGCGTGAGCGTGCCATAGCGGATGGTGAGGTTGTCGACCTCCTCCTCGCTCAGGAAATCGCTTTTCTGCCCGTCGCCGTCCCGCCAGCGGTAGCGGCGCGCGATTGCCTTCACGCGGGCGATGTCCTCGTCGCTCATCGCCTCCCCGCCGATGTTGGCGCGACGCAGGAACTCGCGGTCGGCCTCGATCTCGCGCAGCCCGGCGGCGAGCTGCGCCTCGCCGACCGCATCCGCGCGCCCCTGGCCGAGCTTTTCCAATCGCGCCCGCAGCAGCGCGATCTCCGCGTCGCGCTTGACGACCTCGAAGCGCGTGTCGATGAGGGCAACGCGGTCGAAGATGGTCTGCAGCTTGGTCGCCTTGTCCACCACGTGCACGGGGGTGGTGACCTTGCCGCAGTCGTGCAGCAGGCCGGCGATCTTGAGCTCGTAGCGGTCGCGCTCGGTCATGGTGAAGCTCTTGAGCGGCCCGACCTGGCAGCCGCTCGCCGCCTCGGCGAGCATCATGGTGAGCACCGGCACGCGCTGGCAATGCCCGCCGGTATAGGGAGACTTGTCGTCGATCGCGGCATTGATCAGGCTGATGAAAGACTCGAACAGGTTCTCGAGATGGTTGATCAGCAGGCGGTTGGTGAGCGCGATGGCGGCCTGCGACGCGAGCGATTCGGCCAGGTGCTGGTCGGTGTCGGAAAACGGCACCATCGCGCCGCTCTCCGGGTCCTTGGAGTTGATGAGCTGGAGCACACCGATGATCTCGTTCTCGTGGTTCTTCATCGGCACGGTGAGGAACGAGCGCGACCGGTAGCCGGTCTTCTTGTCGAAGTTCTGCGTGCCGGTGAAGTCGAACCCGTCGGCAGTGTACGCGTCGGCGATGTTGACCGACCGGTCGTGGTGCACCGCGTAGGCGGCGACCATGGAGTGGATCGGCTCGCCTTCCTTGTCGTAGAGATTGATCGGATAGAACGGGATCTCGACGCCGGTGGTGCCGCCCATGGCGATACCGAGGGTGTCGTTGCGGATGATCTCGAACTTGAGGGTTTTCTCCTCGGTCATGCGGTAGAGCGTACCGCCGTCGGCATGCGTGACGTCCTTCGCCGCGATGAGGATCGCCTCGAGCAGCTTGCTGATGTCCCTCTCTTTCGAGAGGGCGATGCCGATGTGATTGAGCTGCTCGAGGCGCTTGAGCAGATCGTCCGCACCCCGCGAGAGCCCGGGGTCGTTCATTGCACGCCCTATTTGATGCACACTGCGCGCACCTGCGCCATGTCGGTGAGCCCCTGCAGCACCTTCTCGATGCCGTCCTGCTTGAGGGTCCGCATGCCATCTTCGAGCGCGGTCGCGAGCATCTCCGCCACCCGCGCGTGCTCCTGGATGTTCTTCTTGATGCGATCGGTGCCGATCAGGAGCTCGTGCAGCCCCAGCCGGCCCTTGTACCCGGTATTGCCGCACACATCGCACCCCTTGGCCTTGTAAAGGACGAGTTCGTTCTTGTCATTGCCGAATTCCTTCACCCACGACTCGTAGATCTTCTGCTTCGCGGCCTTGGGGTCCTTCTTCCAGCTCGCGGTGTTCTGCAGCTCGAGCGAGTACTCCTCGAGCAGCGCATGGATTTCCTCGTTCGTCGCCGCGTGCGCTTCCTTGCACTTGCACAGCCGCCGCGCGAGGCGCTGCGCCAGGACCCCGAGCAGCGCGTCGGCGAAGTTGAACGGGTCCATCCCCATGTCGAGCAGGCGGATGATGGATTCGGGCGCGCTGTTGGTATGCAGGGTGGCGAGCACCAGGTGGCCGGTCAGGGAAGCCTCGATGCCGGTCGACACCGTTTCCTTGTCGCGCATTTCCCCCACCATGATCACGTCCGGGTCGGCGCGCAGGAAGGCCTTCATGGCGATCGCGAACGTGAGCCCCGCCTTGGGGTTCATCTGCACCTGGCGCAGGCCCTTCTGGGTGATTTCGACGGGATCCTCCGCCGTCCAGATCTTCATTTCCGGCGTGTTGAGGTAGCCGAGCACCGAGTGCAGCGTGGTGGTCTTGCCCGAGCCCGTCGGGCCGCACACGAAAAACAGGCCGTACGGCTTGTCGGCCACCTCCTTGCACAGGTAGAGGTTCTTCTTGGAGAAGCCCATCTTGTCGAGCGGGAGGGGCTCACCGGCCGCCAGTATCCGCATCACGATGTCTTCCACGCCGCCCTGCGTGGGTATGGTCGCCACCCGCAGCTCGATGTCGAGCGGCCCGAACTTCTTGAACTTGATCTTGCCGTCCTGCGGCTT
>JBIOVQ010000268.1:0-12578 GCA_044867805.1 Burkholderiales bacterium
GATGCGGCGCCGGCCATGAATCCGCTGCTCGGCCAGGCCTACGCGGCGCTGCAAGCCGGGCGGCTCGACCAGGCGCGGCGCGATTACCGCCAGGTCGCCGCCGCCGAGCCGAAGAGCGTCGACGCGCTGCTCGGATTGGCCGCGGTCGCGGTCCGCATCGGCGACAACGACGAAGCAACGCGGCGCTACCTCCAGGTCCTTGAAATCGAGCCGCGACACGCTCTCGCGCAGGGCGGGCTGATCGCGCTGCTCGGGCGCGCCGACCCGGCGGCGGCCGAATCGAAGCTGCGGTCCCTGATCTCGCTGGAGCCTTCGGCCTATCTCTACTTCGTGCTGGGCAATCTCTACGCGGACCGGTCGCAATGGGCGCCGGCGCAGCAGGCCTATTTCCAGGCCCACCACCTCGACCCGGCCAATCCCGATTACGCGTACAACCTCGCGGTCGGGCTGGAGCACGTCAGCCAGCACAAGCTCGCGCTCGGCTACTACCGGCGCGCCGTGCAGCTGGCGTCCACTCGAGGCCGCGCCAACTTCAATATCTCACAGGCCCAGGAGCGCATCGGCAATCTCGCCGCGCAGGTAGAATAGCCGGCCGGAAGCGGTCTTCCTGTCTTCCCTATGGCCGAACAGCGTAAGAAACTCCGCTTGGGCGAGCTGCTGGTGCAGCAGGGGCTGATCACCACCGACCAGCTGTCCATCGCGCTGGCCGAGCAGCGTAACAACAACATTCCCATCGGCCGCCTCCTGGTGCGGCTCGGCTTCGTCACGGAAAGCGCCATCCGTGACATCATGGCGCGCACCATCGGCCAGGAGGCGATCGACCTCGCCCAGGTCGTGGCCGACCCGGAAGCGCTCAAGCTCGTCGCGCAGGACTTCGCGCGCCGCAACCGCGTGCTGCCGATCGCCTTCGATCCCGCGGAGCAGGTGCTCACCATCGCCACCACCGAGATCTTCAACGTGGTGGCGATGGACCAGCTGCGGGCGATGCTGGGTTCGCAGATCGAGATCAAGACCCAGCTCGCCGCCGAGGCCCAGCTCGGCGACTACATCGATCACTTCTACGGCTACGAGCTTTCGGTCGACGGCATCCTCAAGGAGATCGAGACCGGCGAGATCGACTACGAGAGCCTGCAGACGGCGGGCGGCGGCGACGAGTACACCCAGCCGATGGTGCGCCTGGTCAACGCGCTGCTCGTGGACGCCGTCAAGCGCGGCGCCTCCGACATCCATTTCGAGCCGGAGTACGCGTTCCTGCGCATCCGCTATCGCATCGACGGCGTGCTGGAGACGGTGCGGAGCCTCCACAAGACCTACATGCCGGGGATCACCGTGCGGGTCAAGGTAGTCAGCGGCATGAATATCGCGGAAACGCGCGCGCCGCAGGACGGCCGGCTGTCGCTCACGCTCAACGGGCGTCCGATCGACTTCCGCGTCTCCACGCAGCCCACTATCTACGGCGAGAACATCGTGCTGCGCGTGCTCGACCGCGAGAAATCGATCATCTCGCTCGACCGCATGCGCCTCACCAAGGAAGCGACGGAGAAGATCAACCTCATGCTGGCGCGGCCGGAGGGAATCCTGATCGTCACCGGCCCCACCGGCAGCGGCAAGACGACCACGCTCTACTCGCTGCTTTCGCAGGTCAACGACGAGACCGTCAACATCATGACGCTGGAGGATCCGGTCGAGTATCCGCTGACCCTGATGCGCCAGACTTCCGTGGGCGAGGTCGTGCGCATGGACTTCGCCGACGGTATCCGCTCCATCATGCGGCAGGACCCCGACATCATCCTGGTGGGCGAAGTGCGCGACAAGGAGACCGCCGAGATGGCGTTCCGCGCCGCGATGACCGGCCACCAGGTCTTCACCACGCTGCACACCAATTCTGCTCTCGGCGCTTTTCCGCGTCTGCTGGACATCGGCATCCAGCCCGACATCATGGCCGGCAACATCATCGGCGTGATCGCGCAGCGGCTGGTGCGCATCCTGTGCAGCCACTGCAAGGAAGCCTACGCTCCCTCCCGGGAAGAGCGCCTCCTCCTCGGCACGACGGGGGAAAAGGTCTCCTTCCTGCACCGCTCGGTCGGCTGCAAGCACTGCGACAACAAGGGCTTCAAGGGCCGCACCGCGATCATGGAGCTGCTGGTGATGGACAGCGACCTCGACGAGCTGGTAGCGCGCCGCGCCACCGCCAAGGAAATGCGCGCCGCGGCGATGAGCAAAGGCTACCGCACGCTCTCCGACGAGGGACTGCAGCGGGTAGCGGACGGCACGACCAGCCTGGTCGAGGTCGCGCGCGAGATCGACCTCACTTCGCGCTACGGCTAGCGCGCCGAATGTTGAGTTTTGAACATTGAATTTTGAGTTTTGACCTAGCCCTTTCATTCAGCATTCAACATTCAGCATTCGTCATTGAGTTCCAGTGCCCTCCTACGAATACAAGGCCATCGACAAAACCGGCCGGCCGGCGCGTGGAGGCATCGACGCGGTGAACGAGGTCGATCTCGAGCTGCGGCTGCGCCGCATGGGGCTCGACCTCATCAACTTCAGGCAGGTAGACCGCCACGCGTCCAGGTTTGCCGGGGGCGGCGCGATCACGCGCCAGGACCTGATCAACTTCTGTTTCGACCTGGAGCAGATGATACGGTCCGGCATACCGATGATCGACGGCCTGCGCGACATGCGCGACACCCTGGAGAACCCGCGCTTTCGCGACGTGCTCAACGGGATGACGGAGGACATGGAAGGCGGCAAGGTGCTGTCGGCGTGCCTCGCGGCGCATCCGCAGGTGTTCGACAACGTCTTCGTGAGCCTGATCCGCGCGGGCGAGCAGTCCGGGCAGCTGCCGGAAGTGTTCAAGAGTCTCGCGGAGAACCTGAAGTGGCTCGACGAGCTGATATCCGACACGCGCCGGCTGATGATCTACCCGATCATCACGCTGGTGGTGGTGCTCGGCGTGCTGGTCGCGCTGCTGATCTACCTCGTGCCCCAGATCGCGCAGTTGTTCAAGACCATGGGGCTCGCCCTGCCCGCGCAGACCAAGGCCTTGATCGCGGTGTCGGAATTCATGACGCAATACTGGTACGTCGTCTTCGGCGTCCCGGTCGCCGCGATCGCGGTGTTCCTGGTCGCGCTCCAGCGCAGCGCCCGCATTGCCTACCTGTGGGACTACGGCAAGCTGCGCCTCCCGCTCGTCGGCTCGACGCTGCAGAAGATCATCATGTCGCGCTTCGCCAATGTTTTTGGTCTTTTGTACCGCTCCGGCATCACGGTCCTCGACGCGATCAAGACCTGCGAAGACGTGGTCAACAACCGGGTCATCTCCGATGGCCTGGTGCGGGCCGGCCAGCAGATCGCGGCCGGAGAGAGCCTCACCGAGACCTTCCGCAACCTCGGCATGTTCCCGCCGCTGGTGATACGCATGCTGCGGGTGGGCGAGAGCACCGGCGCCCTCGATGCCGCCCTCACCAACATCACCTACTTCTACAACCGGGACGTGAAGGAGTCGGTGGACAAGGCGCAGAAGGCGCTGGGGCCGGCGATGACGCTGGTCCTGGGAGGCCTGCTCGCTTTCGTCATCTGGGCGGTGCTCGGTCCGGTGTATGATATTTTGGGCAAGTTGAAGTTCTAAGCCAGTGAATCGTAAATGGTAAATGGTGAATCGGAAGATTACCTTGTCTAATGATGAGCGCCCCTCCTACGATTCACGAATCACGATTCACGATTCACGGATTCTAGATGGCTGACAAGCTTCTCATCGCGATATCGGTCCAGGGCGCGAATGCCGCCCACTGGCGCGGCGGCCGCATCATCGAGACCCGCTCGTTTCCCGCCAGCGAGACCGGCCAGGCCGCCTTCAAGGACTTCCTGAGCGGCTTTACCAATGTGCCGGTGTACTTCGTCGTCGACGCGATCGAGGAGGACTACCGCTTCGAGACTCTGCCGCACGCGTTCGGGCGCGACCGCGCGGACATGGTCAACCGCAAGCTGCGGCAGCACTACCGCAATACACCGTACATGTCGGCCACGCTGCTCGGCCGCGACAGCGGCAAGCGGCGCGACGACCGTTACCTGTTCAGCGCGCTGACCAATCCCGACCTGATCAACGACTGGCTGCAGGCGGTGCTCGCGCGCGGGCTGCCGGTGGGCGGGATCTACCTGCTGCCGATGCTCAGCGGCACGCTGATGGAGAAGCTCGGCGTCAAGGCGCCCAGGCTGCTGCTGGTGTTCCAGCGCGCCGGCGCCCTGCGGCTCACTTTCTTCCGCGACGGCCAGTTCCGGCTCTCCCGGCTCACGCGCGGGGAAGGCGGCCGGGCCGAGAACCGCGCCCGCTTCTTCGCCGAGGAGATTTCCAACACCCGGCTCTATCTCCACGCGCTGCGCACGATGACGCTCGACGAGCAGCTCACCATCGTGCTGCTCGACCGCGACGACGATCTCGAGGAAGTCGCGGCTACCATCCACAGCGAGAATCCCAGTCTCGAGTGCCTGCGCATATCGCGCGGCGAAATCGTTTCCCGTTTGGGCATCCCGGACCAGCTGCTCAGCACGCCCTACGCGATCGCCCTGAGCCTGCTCGGCGTCCGGGCCCCGGGCGGCAACCTCGCGCCGGCCAGCACGACAGCGGGCCACAAACGCTACCAGGCGCGGCGCGGGATCTATGCCGGCTGCGGCGCGCTGGCGGCCGCGGCGCTGCTCTGGACCGCTGTCAACCTGCTCTACATGACGACCCTGCGCTGGGACACGGAGGACGCGGCGCGCCGGACGGCCCTGCTCTCTTCCCAGTATCTCGAAGCGACGCGCCAGTTTCCGCAGGCCCCGGCGTCCGCGGAAAACCTGCAAAAAGCGGTGGAGATCGCGCAACGGCTGCGCGATTCCACGCACACCCCGCAAAGGATGATGAGTCTCGTCGGCCGGGCGCTCGAGGCGAACCCGACCATCGTCATCCGGGAATTCGGCAGGAAGTACGGCATGGCCAATATCGAGGTCGAAGGCGGCGGCGCGCGCGAGCTCGCGGCCCCGGCGCCCACCGCGCCCGCCGCGGCAGGGTCGACGCGCAAGGAGAGCGCGTTGATCGACGGCGAGATCCGGCCGTTCCGGGGAGACTACCGCAGCGCCATCGCGACCATCAACGGCATGGCCGCCCGCATGGCCGAGCAACCCGACGTGGCGGAGGTCCAGGTCGTGAAGCTGCCGCTGAACGTCAACCCCGCGCTGTCGCTGTCGGGCAATACCGCGGAAGCCGCGGAGCAGCAGGCCGGCACCGCGGAATTCAAGCTGCTGGTGGTCATGAAGCCCGGCCGATGATGACCCAGGCCGACCTCCAGGCGCTGAAGAGCCCGCTGCTCGTGCTGCTCGCCGTCGCGCTGGCCGGCGGCACGACCGTGTATTACTCCGAGCGCTCGATGGTTGCGGCGCGACAGCAGCTTGCCCAGCAGCAGGTCCAGCTCAAGGAAGCGCGCACGCGCCTGCAAAAGTCCGGCGACGAGAAGGAAATCATCGTGAAGTACATCGACCGCTACCGCGAGATGGAGCGCGTCGGCTATATCGGGGACGAGCAGCGCATCAACTGGCTCGACGGGCTGCGCGTGGCGAACCGGCAGGCCGACCTCTTCGGCGTCGACTACCAGATCGGCGTGCAGCGGCCGTACGTCTACGCGTCCGATTACAACCCCGGCCAGCTCGCCCTCAACCAGTCTGTAATGCGGCTGCGCTTCCGGCTGCTGCACGAGGAGGATCTGCTGCGCTTCTTCAACGCGCTCGCGCGCCAGGGCACCGGCCTCTTCACGATAGACCAGTGCATGCTGAGGCGCATCAACACCGGGGGCATCATCCGCTACCAGCCCAACGTCAACGCCGAGTGCGACCTGTCGTGGATCACCGTGAAGGTCGCGCCCGGACCCCAGCCGAGACCCTGATGAGCCGCCGCCCTTTCCCGATGATCGCTGCAAGCCTGGTGCTGGCCGTGTGCGCCGTGGCAGCTGCCGCGATACCGGCGCCCGCGTCGGCCGCCCAGGCGGAGCGGCTGGGCCGGCTGTTCTTCACGCCAGCCCAGCGCGCGTCGCTGGACGTTGCGCGCAGTCAGAGGGCACGAACCACCCTCGCCAACGAGAATGCCGAGCAGGAAGCCGCGCCGGCCGCCCAGACCATCACCTACGGCGGTCTCATACGGCGGAACGACGGCCGAACCACGGTCTGGCTAAACAACCAGCCGGTGCACGACAACGACCGGTCCGGAGCCGGGGCCGTCGTCAGCGGCGTGCGGCCGGACGGCAGGATCATCCTGCAGGCGCCGCAGGGCGCGCGCAGCGTCGAGCTCAAGCCCGGGCAGAGCGTGGAGCTCCTGTCGGGCACGATCGAGGAAGGCTACTCGCGCCGCGCCCTCTCCGAGCCCGGGCCCAAACCCAAGCCCGGCGCCAAGCCCACGGCCAATGCCGGGAAAGGCAAGCCTTCGCCATCCGACGCGGCCAGGGCCGCGGAGCAAGAACGCGAGGAGCGGCAGCAGCAGCTCATCGAAGACGCCGTCTCGCGGGCGATAACCGAGACGGCAGCAGCCCGCCCCGGCGCGCCGCTGGCCCCGCCGCCCCCCGCTCCCGGGCCCGCTCGCTAAGCAGCTGCATGGCCACGCAACACGGCATGCGCGAACCACACAGCGCCGCCCGCCAGCGCGGGCAGTCGATATTCATCCTCGGTTTCTTCGTTTCCATAGGACTGATCGGGCTCCTGCTCGGGGCGACGAGGACCGTCGCCAATGCGAACGCCAGCCAGCGCGCCAAGGATCTGGAAATCAAGTTTGCAACGGTAAAGGAAGCGCTCATCGGTTGGTCGGCCTCGCGGACGCCGGGAGCGCCCAATGCCCGGCCGGGAGAGCTTCCGTGTCCGGACATCGACAACTCGGGCACGGACCCCGGCGCGTGTGTGGTCGGAGCCATCGGCAGGGTGCCATGGAGAACCCTGGGGATTCCCGAGCCCAAGGACAGCTCGGGCGAGACGCTGTGGTATGCCATTTCGGGCCCCTTCCGTAACTTCAGCATGAGCGCTGTGCCCATCACCAGCGACACCCTGGGCACGCTGACCGTCCACAGCAATCCGGGCAACACGACGGCGACGGCAACGACGCTGACGACGCAGGCGGTTGCGGTCATCTTCGCCCCGGGGACCGCGCTGGATGGGCAGAATCGGTCTGCGACAACTACCATGGCCTGCGCAGCGCCGTCGGGAACGGTGGCGCGAAACCTTTGCGCTTCCAACTACCTCGAAACCGCCGTCGGTCCTTCGGGTAACGTCAACAATGCCACCATCAACGGGCCTTTCATCCAGGCAAACCCCTTGACGAACCCGTCTTTCAACGACCGCCTGCTCGTGATCACCAACGCTGACCTGATGCCCGCGGTCGAGCAGCGTGTCGCACGCGAGATGATGTCGCTCCTCGAGCAATACCGGATAGCAACCGGCGGCGATTACCCGTCTGCCGACCTGTCGAACGGTGACAGCGATGCGGACCACAACCGTCATCGGTTGCCGTGCGCGGCCGTTACCCCGGTCAACTGGGGCAGCGGGGGAACGCCCTCGCTCCCCAACTGGCTCTCCAACGGCTGCGGCAGCAACGGCTGGACCAGCGTGATCTTCTATGCGGTATCGAGATTCCGACTCACAGGCAACAACTGCACGACCTGCTCCGGGGGAACGACGTGCGGGTCTGCGACGACCACGGACGAGAGATTGACCATAACGAATCCGGGCAACCGCGTCGCGGAGTCATGCCCGACTGGGGTGGTCCCCTATACCTGTACCCCCACCGTGCTCGGCACCGGAATCGCAAACCTGCTCCTCATTACGCCGGGCGCCGCCACCTCGAATCGCGCCGCTGGTTGGACCAACTCGTTGGTCCCGATAACCGGTTATTTCGACGATGCGGCCAACGCCGACAACGATAACGGCAATTGTTACGTCGTTCCCACTTCGGCCAGCCATAACCGCAATCGGATGTATGTCAGTATCCCCTGATTTTCGCAGGAGCCACGGCTTTTCGCTCATCGAGATGGCGGTGGTGCTGTTCATCATCGCGCTACTCCTCGGCAGCCTGTTCGTGCCCCTGCAGAGCCAGGTCGAAAGCCGCAATTACGACGAGACACAGAGAACCATCGACCAGGCGCGCGAGGCGTTGCTCGGCTATGTTGCGGCCAATGGCTTCTTCCCGTGCCCCGCGGATTTTGCGCTGGCCAGCAACGGGGCAGAGGCTGCCGGATTCAATCATACGACCGGCGTCTGCCCCGCCTCGGTGACGGCGACAACGGGCGGAGTAAACGTCTTCATCGGGTTCCTTCCCGCGGTCACGCTGGGATTCACGCCCACGGACGCAAACGGCTATGCGGTGGATGCCTGGGGGTTCCGCATTCGCTACGCCGTCTCGAGCTCCACGGTCGGGACCGTCAACAGGCCCTTCACGACCGCCAACGGCATGCGCACCGCGCTCATGTCAAACATCATGAACAGCGGCGCGCTCCTGAACGTCTGCACGGCGGTTCCGGTGCCTGCCTCCACGACGGCGTGCTCGCCGACGACGACGATATTGGCGTCCAGCGCGATCGCGGTGATCTGGTCGCTGGGACCGAATGCGGCGACTACCGGTGGCGTCAGCGGCGTCGAGGCCCAGAATATCGAAGGACTGGCGACAGCCGACCGGATTTTCGTCAGGCGCGACGTGTCGAAAGTGACCGGGTCGGAGTTCGACGACGTCGTTACGTGGATCGCTCCGCCGCTGCTTTTCAATCGCTTGATCGCCGCCGGGCAATTGCCCTGACAAGAAAGTTTGCAGTGGGCAGTTTGCAGTTTGCAGTTACAAACTGACGGCTGCCAACTGCCAAATATCTAGGGGCTCTCGCTCTCCCGCGCCAGCGTGAAGCACACCGACCCGGCGCGGTTCGCGGAGATCGCCAGACGGTAGCCCAGCTGGCTCGCCTGGCGCGCCGAGTGGTAAAGCCCGATCCCCAGGCCGGTCTGTGACGCAACCGGCGCCTCGAACAGCTGGCCCGCGACCTCCTGGTCGATGGCGGCGCCGTTGTCGCACACGAGAAGCGTGCCGCCGCCGTCCGCGCTCAGGGTCACGCGCACCTGCACCCCGGGCCCGGTAGGGTCCTTGTTGAGCGCGTTTTCTATCAGGTTGTCCGCGACGCGGTCGAACAGCTCCGCCGGCAGCTTCAGCGCCTCGCCCTCGCCGTCCGCCTGGAACTGGATATTGCGTCCGGCATATCGCTGCATGAGGCCTTCCCACCAGACCTTGGCATCCACGCGAGCCGCGTCCGACTGCTGCGGCGAGCGCAGCTTTTCCAGGGTCGCGTTGAGCCGTTGCGTGATGAGCGGCAGCTGCCGCTGCATCAGCATCTGCAGCGCCTGGGCCTGGTCGGCGCCGCTCGTCTCCGCCGCCGCGCACAGCGAACGCAGCGATTGCAGCAGGTTCTTCACGTCGTGCGTGAGGCGCGCGCCGGTCTCGTATATCGCCTGGGTATAGGCGCTCTGGCGCTGCGCTTCCTCGCGCCGCTTGGCGTCGTAGAAGTGCCCCACCATCTGCGTCAGCAGCCTCAGGTGCAGCAGCACCGCCGGGGACAGCGACCAGCGCGTGTATATCTTCAGCCGCAGGTCCTGGAACCAGAACTCGGCCGAATAGCCGGACTTGCTGCCGTACTGTCCCTGGCCGCCGCGGGCTTCCCATTCCAGCCCCGTCACCCACGGCAGGTCCAGCACGTGGTGCAGCGCCTGCGCGAGGAAGCGCTGCGGTTGCGGCTCCAGCCCCGCGAGCTCGGCCAGTTGCTGCACCCAGCGCTCGAACGGCAAGCCGAGGCTCATCAAGTAGCGTGACAGGATGTGCCCGAGGCCGTCGAAGCCGCCGCGGGGATTCCACAGCCAGGAGAGCGTCACCAGCAGCACCGCGATCGCGAACAACGCCTGCGCCAGGGCGAGCGGATAGTTGCCGTGGCTCACCTGCTTGACGACGAAGCTCCCGAGCACCAGCGCGGCCACCAGCAGGAACAGGATCAGGCTGTAGAACAGGTCCACGGCGATCGGCGCGCTGACGCGCCCGCTTTCGACCCGGATCAGCAGGATCGCGAGCGGCAACGCCGGCAGCCCGTACCGGACCAGGTAGACCAGCGCATCCTCGAAGCGCTGGTCGGCGAAGAGATGGGGCACGACCCAGACCAGGAGCATCGAGAGCAGGTAGAGCGCCGCCAGCATCGACACCAGCCGCTGCCGCCGCTGCGCGGTGCCGGGAACGGAGCCGCCGATCAGGCCGAACAGCACCGCCAGCCACACCGCCATCAGCCACCAGTTGCTCCACGCCGCCAGCAGGAAGCCCGCAATGACGACGAGAGCGGCGTAGCGCGATTCGACGTTGTTCTCGCCGCGCCACACCGGCTGCCACAGAAGGAACAACCCGAAATGAGCGAGCAGAAACGCGCGCGACCACCAGTCGGTGATGCCCCATGCCAGGGACGCGTGCAGCGCCAGGAGCATGCCGCCGAGCCACCACTGCGGATGCGCGGAAATGATGCGGGCCTGGACCCCGGCGATTGCGCTCATGGAGACATCCGGGCGGGGCCTGTCGAGCGGGCGGATTCGCTATACTCTTGGCGGGGCATCTTCGCAGCCCGGATTCGAGATGCGGGATGCGGATTGCGACAAAACCGATCCGGGATGCGGGATGCGTGATGCGCGACGATAATCATCTCGTATCTCGTATCTCGCATCTCTTATCCATATCTCTTCGCACTCGACACTCAGCACCATGCTCGAGCCACTGCCCATCGGTCACTGATATTCTGGCATGGATTCCCGAATAGCGACTATCGCGCGCTACACGCTGCTCGAGGCGCTGCGCACCCGCCTTCCGGTCCTCGTGCTCGCCACGCTGCTGGCGTTGCTGGCGGCGAGCTTCTTCGTCGAGAGCATCGCGATCACCGAGGGCGCCCGCTTCCAGACCGGCTTCTATGCCGCCGGCGTGCGGCTGGCAGCCGTATTCATCACGGCCATGGTCGTCCTGGTCAGCGTCACGCGCGAATTCAACGACAAGGGGCTCGATGTGCTGCTCGCGCTCGACTTGCCGCGCTCGCACTACGTGCTGGGCAAGCTTGCGGGCTTTCTCGGGATCGCCGCCCTGATCGCGCTCGCGGCCGCCGTTCCGCTGGCCTGGTCCGCGGCCCCGCAGGCCGCGCTGCAATGGGCGATCTCGCTGGCCGTCGAGCTCGCGATCGTGGCCGCGCTCGCGCTGTTCTGCGTCATCACCTTCAGCCAGTTGACACCCGCAGCGAGCTTCGTGCTGGCGTTCTATTTGCTCGCCCGATCGATCACGGCGATACGCCTCATGGGCGCCAACCCCCTGACCGGAGCCGACACGCTTTCGCACCAGGTCATCCGGACCGTGGTGGAAACGCTGGCGCTGGTCATGCCGGCGCTCGACGCCTGGACCCGGACCGCCTGGCTCGTCGACGAGCCGGCCGCGTGGTCCGCGGTGCTCCTGCTCGCGGGCCTGAGCGCGCTCTACGTGGCGCTGCTGGCCGCGGCGACGATGTTCGATTTCTACCGCAAAAACTTCTAGAAATAGACAGGATTTACATGATTTACAGGATTAGACCAGGAGCAGCGAATTCAAGAATCCGGTTCTTTGAATCTTGTGAATCCTGTTAATAATCCTGTCTATTTGTTCTTTACGTCTTTCGACAATCGAACATGAAGAGTGGCGAGGAACGCGCCATTGCCACGGTGCCGCGGTGGGTGCTGGCGCTGCTCGCCGCCGCGTTCCTGCTCCAGGTAACGTGGCAAGCGCTGCAACCCAGGCCGGTTGCCCGCGCCGAGGCGCTGGGGGCGCCGCCTGCACCCGCGGTGCTGCGCGCAGCCGCACTCGGGGAACCGATCGCCCTCGCCCAGCTCCTGACACTCTATCTGCAGGCCTTCGACAACCAGCCGGGCATCAGCATCCCGTTCCGCGATCTCGACTACGGACGCGTCGCCGCGTGGCTGGGGACGATCCTGGCAATCGACCCGGTCGGGCAGTACCCGCTGTTGATGGCGTCGCAGCTCTACGCCCAGGTGCCGGATCCCTCGAAGCAGCGCGCCATGTGCCAATTCGTGCGCCGGGAATTCGAGCTCGACCCGGACCGGCGCTGGCGTTGGCTCGCGCACTGCGCCATCATGGCCAAGCACCGCCTTGGCGACGCGCGCCTGGCGCTCGCCTACGCTGATGCCATCACGAGCCGCGCGCGGCGCGCCTCGAACTGGGCGCGGCAGATGCGCATCTTCATCCTGGAGGATCTCGGTGAGCTGGAAGCGGCGACCGTGCTGCTCGGGGGGCTGCTGGCGAGCGGCGAGGTCTCGGAACCCAAGGAGATCCGCTTCCTGACGCAGCGGCTCGAGCAGTTGAAGCGCGCCGGAAAATCGTCACCGCCGTCGGGAAGCCGACGGCTGGCGCCATGATTTTTCCACTATCCCTTAGTTTTCAAGCACTAAACAGAAATCACGCGCCGCCGGGCGCGCGGAGCGTGATTTCTGAAAAATGTTGTTCTTACAGGGAGTTGGAAGCAAAA
>JBIOVQ010000269.1:0-22166 GCA_044867805.1 Burkholderiales bacterium
CACATCAAGGGCACCAACGGCAAGAGCCAGGGCGTGGTGCCCTTCCTCAAGGTGGTGAACGACACGGCGGTCGCGGTCAACCAGGGCGGCAAGCGCAAGGGCGCGGTGTGCTCGTACCTGGAGACCTGGCACCTCGATATCGAGGAGTTCCTGGAGCTGCGCAAGAACACCGGCGACGACCGCCGCCGCACCCACGACATGAACACCGCGAACTGGGTGCCCGACCTCTTCATGAAGCGCGTCATGGAAAACGGCGAATGGACGCTGTTCTCGCCCTCCGACACGCTCGACCTGCACGACAAGTACGGCAGGGACTTCGAGAAGGCCTACCTCGAGTACGAGGCGAAGTGCGTCCGCGGCGAGCTCAAGCTCTACAAGAAGGTTCCCGCGACGCAGCTGTGGCGCAAGATGCTGACGATGCTGTTCGAGACCGGGCATCCCTGGCTCACCTTCAAGGACCCGTGCAACCTGAGGAGCCCGCAGCAGCACGTGGGCGTGGTGCACAGCTCCAACCTGTGCACCGAGATCACGCTCAACACCGGGCCGGACGAGATCGCCGTGTGCAACCTCGGCTCGGTCAACATGCCGGCGCACCTCGACAGCTCGACCGGCCGCATGGACATGGAAAAGCTGCGCCGCACGGTGGGCACCGCGATGCGCATGCTCGACAACGTCATCGACCTCAACTACTACTCGGTCGGCAAGGCGCGCAACTCCAACTTCAAGCACCGCCCGGTGGGCCTCGGCATCATGGGCTTCCAGGACTGCCTGCACATGCTGCGCATCCCCTACGGCTCGCAGGCGGCGGTGGAGTTCGCCGACCGCTCGATGGAGGCGATCGCCTATACCGCGTTCCAGGCCTCCACCGACCTCGCGGATGAGCGCGGGCCGTATTCGACCTTCAAGGGCTCGCTGTGGGATCGGGGCCTGCTGCCGTGCGACACGCTGAAGTCGCTCGCCCAGGAGCGCGGCGGCTACGTGGAATGCGACATGTCGACGACGCTCGACTGGGAGGGGCTGAGGAAGCGCATCCAGCAGGTGGGCATGAGGAATTCCAACTGCCTCGCCATCGCGCCCACGGCGACCATCGCCAACATCACCGGGCTGTCGCAGTGCATCGAGCCCACCTACCAGAACCTCTACGTGAAATCGAACCTGTCGGGCGAATTCACGGTGGTGAACGAGTTCCTGGTGCGCGACCTGAAGAAGCTGGGCCTGTGGGACGAGGTGATGATCGCGGACCTGAAATACTTCGACGGCTCGCTCGCCAAGATCGACCGCATACCGGCCGACCTGCGCAGCCTCTACGGCACGGCGTTCGAGATCGAGCCGCGGTGGCTGGTCGAATGTGCGGCGCGGCGCCAGAAATGGGTGGACCAGTCGCAGTCGCTCAACATCTACATGGCCGGCGCCTCGGGCAAGCGGCTCGACGAGACCTACAAGCTGGCGTGGATCAGGGGCCTCAAGACCACCTACTACCTGCGCACGCTCGGCGCGACCTCGGCCGAGAAATCCACGGTCACGACCGGCCAGTTGAACGCGGTGGGGGCCGACGGGGCGGCCACGGACGCGAAGTTCTGCTCCATCGACAACCCCGAGTGCGAGTCCTGCCAATAGGGAGAAACGGAAGATGCTGCAATTCGAAGAACAACAGACGGCCGGCGCCGGCGCCGGCACCGTGCCAGGCCTGCAACCCACGGCGCGTGCGCCCGCCCCGCGGCCGGCGGCAGATGCCGACGCGCCGCGGCGGGTCAACGTGGCCGACAAGCGCGTTATCAATGGCCAGACCGACGTCAACCAGCTGGTGCCGTTCAAGTACAAGTGGGCGTGGGAGAAGTACCTGTCCGCCTGCGCCAATCACTGGATGCCGCAGGAAATCCAGATGAGCCGCGACATCGCGCTGTGGAAGGATCCCAATGGATTGACGGAGGACGAGCGCCGCATCGTCAAGCGCAACCTCGGCTTCTTCGTGACGGCGGACTCGCTCGCGGCGAACAACATCGTCCTCGGCACCTACCGCCACATCACCGCGCCGGAGTGCCGCCAGTACCTGCTGAGGCAGGCGTTCGAGGAGGCCATCCACACCCACGCCTACCAGTACATCGTGGAGAGCCTGCAGCTCGACGACGGGGAGATCTTCAACGCTTATCGCGAGATCCCCTCGATCCGCGACAAGGACGAGTTCCTGATCCCGTTCATCGAAACGCTGACCGACCCCTCGTTCAAGACCGGCACGCCGGAAGCCGACCAGAAGCTCCTGAAGAGCCTGATCGTGTTCGCCTGCCTGATGGAGGGCATGTTCTTCTACGTCGGCTTCACGCAGATTCTGTCCCTCGGCCGGCAGAACAAGATGACCGGCTCGGCCGAGCAGTACCAGTACATCCTGCGGGACGAGTCGATGCACTGCAATTTCGGCATCGATCTCATCAACACGATCAAGCTCGAGAACCCGCACCTGTGGACGGCGGAATTCCGCGACGAGCTGCGCGAGATCTTCAAGAAGGGCGTCGAGCTCGAGTACCGCTACGCGGAGGACACCATGCCGCGCGGCGTGCTGGGCCTGAACGCGACGATGTTCAAGGAATACCTGCGCTTCATCGCCAACCGCCGCTGCCAGCAGATCGGGCTCGATCCCCTGTTCGAGGGCGTCGCCAACCCCTTCCCCTGGATGGCGGAGATGATCGATCTCAAGAAGGAGCGGAATTTTTTTGAGACGCGCGTCATCGAGTACCAGACGGGCGGGGCCCTGAGCTGGGACTAGCGCGCGGACGGGAGGACAACGGTCACGGTCATTGGTCAACAACCAACGGGGGGGAGACGCCTTGGGTTCCAGCCTGCTGCTCCGGCGCTACCGCAGACGCAGAAGAAGCCTGTTGCACACCCTTACCGAGTGCCGCGCCGAGCGCGGCTACACCCTCTGGCTCCGCTTCGACGACGGGCTCGAGGGCAGCGTCAACCTGGGCGACCTGGTGCTGACCGAGAGCTACCAGGCCATTTCCGACGAGGAGACTTTCGCGCGGGTCGCGATCGACCCGGTATCGAACGCGGTGACATGGGCCGGAGGCATCAAGCTCGACCCCGAGGTGCTCTACCGGGACCTCGCGAGCAGGACCTTCGCGCACATGCATTGAGGACCCGCAGGCCGCCCCCGGGGGTCACCTGACTGGAGGATAGAATGGCGAAGGCGAAAAGGCGGGCGGGGAAGAAGAAGGCGGCGAAGAAGAAGGGCATGCGGCGCAAGCCGGCGGCGCGTAAGCCGGCGGCCCGCAAGCCCGCCGCGCCGTCGCCGGCTGCGCCGTCCACGCCCCGCCCGGTCGTCATTCCGGGCGCCTGGCCGTTCCCGATGGGCTCCAAGCCTTGATAAACCCGGACGCGTAGCGCCGGTTTATCTCCGCGCCTTGGAGCGGATGTTGGGATGCTACGGGGTAGGGGCCTACGCCCGTTGGACCGCCGCTCAACGCGCGGCCTTCTGACACCCCCTCACTCCTTACGCCTCACTCCTCACTGAAATAGATGGACCGCAAGCGCGTCAACGCCTCGACCATCCGCTCGGTCGGCTACGACCCGGGCCAGCAGGTGCTGGAGATCGAGTTCACCGGCGGCTCGATCGTGCAGTAGCACGCCGGAGGGCGGAGCAGGGATCGGCGGAGCGCGGAGCAGGGGCCCGCTTGCGGGATGCGACCGTGAAGCCGATCAAGGCGCGTCGCACAAACGCCGATCCATGCGCGCCGCCGGGGGTCAGATCCCATAGGGTCCCTCTTCCGCCCCTCGACGCGCCCCGATCCTGGGGATGCGACCCCGGAGGCGGGCTGGCTACCGATGCGATGTCGTGAATTACTTGCCGCTGGATAATCAGAGGTAGTCCGGCGTCTCCCCCGAAGTCCACCGGCGGTTCATGAGCTCGCCCTCGCCGGGGAGCTTCTTCCAGGACCAGATCGACGAGAATTTCCCCTCGAAGAGGGTCCGCTAGCGGCAGAAGCCGCCTGGCGCAGGGCACGGAAGAGGCGCGCCAGGTCGGGTAGCTGGTGGTTGGCGTTGAGCCCGCTCGGGTTGGGCAGCACCCAGAGCGCGGCGCCGGCGAGGCTCTCCGCCTGCGGGCCGAGCGGCGCGCGGGGCCGCCCGAACGCCGCTCGATAGGCTCCCACCCCGAGCACGGCGACGATGCGCGGACGATAACGCTGCACTTTCCCGGCGAGCCGGCGCCGGCCCCGCACGAATTCTTCCGCCGACAGCTCGGCGGCGGCCGCCGTCGAGCGGGCCACGAGGTTGGTGATGCCGTAGCCGGCCCGCAACAGCAGGCGTTCTTCGGACGGGTGCAGCAGCCGCTCCGAAAAACCGGCGGCATGCAGCACGGGCCAGAAGCGGTTGCCCGGGCGGGCGAAGTGGTGCCCCGTCGCCGCCGAGTAGAGCCCCGGGTTGATGCCGCAGAACAGCACGCGCAGGTTCGGCCCGATGACGTCCGGGATGATCCTTCCTGCGGCGGCGAGGAGCTCCGTCCGGGTCGAGCGGTACCGCGCGGGCTTCACGTCGTGAACGTCAATTGAACCGCCAAGACGCCAAACACCATTCAAGAATCAAAAGATGCAAGTCAGCACGATCGAGACCCGGGTATTTCCGGGACACGCGCATTCTGACGTCAATCTGGTGAGGTATCGGCTGACTTTTCTTCGACTTGCTCTTGAATGCATTTTGGCGGCTTGGCGGTTCAGTTCTTTTTCCACAGTTCGGCGAACGCGGCTACCGCGGCGTCCACATCGGGGGCAGCGATGTGGCGATGGGTGACGAAGCGCAGGACGTGGATGTCGGCGGGCGCAACCAGCACGCCCTTCTGCTTCAGGTCCGCGGACCATTGCTCCGCGCGGCGCCCGCTCTTCCTCACGTCCACGCGCACGAGGTTGGTCTCGACGTCGCGCGGATCGCACAGGCTCGCGTCGATGCGGCCGAGACCTTCTGCCAGGCGCTTGGCGGTATGGTGGTCGTCGACCAGCCGGTTCGCCATGGTCTCGAGCGCGACGATGCCGGCGGCGGCGAGCGGCCCTGCCTGGCGCATGTTGCCGCCCACCATGCGCCTGAAGCCACGCGCCCGCTCGATGAAGGTGGCGTTGCCGCACAGTATCGAGCCCACTGGCGCGGACAGGCCTTTCGAGATGCAGAAGCATACCGAGTCCGAGTGCTGCGCCACCGCCGCGACGGTCGTGCCCAGCGCCTGCGCGGCGTTGAAGACGCGCGCGCCGTCGAGGTGCACGGGGACGTCTTTCTCGCGCGCGAGGCCGTATACCGTCCGCATGTGCGCGAGCGGCAGCACCGCGCCGCCGGCGCGATTGTGGGTGTTTTCCATCCAGACCAGCGCCGTTCCCATGTGGTGGCGGGTCATCGGCCGGATGGTCTCGCGCAGCACGTCGACGTCCATTGCCCCGCGTTTTCCGGGGATGCCGCGGTAGAACAATCCCGCCACGCCCGCGATCCCGCCCAGCTCGGCATTGAGAGTATGCGAGCCGTCCTCGAGCAGCACCTCGCCGCCGCGGCTGCCGTGCGCGAGCATGGCGACGAGGTTGGCCATGGTGCCGCTCGGCATGAAAGCGCCCGCCTCCTTGCCGGTGCGCTCGGCGGCCAGGGCCTCCAGTTTCCTCACCGTTTCATCGCCGTCGCGCGAGTCGTCGCCAAACGTGGCCTCGCGCATGGATTCGAGCATCGCCTCGGTGGGCCGGGTGACGGTGTCGCTGCGCAGATCGATCATGCTGGTGAACCGGAAATTAGCCGCCAAGTCGCCAAGAACGCCAAGAGAACCAGAATTGAATCACCTGCCAACGGCGTCACTAACCATTATACCTTTGCGCCTTTGCGGCTTTGCGTCGAGTGTTTCGACGTTCAGCGCGCGGCGAGGAGGAGATCAGCGACTTCGTGAAAGCCCGCGCCGCCGGCGGAGGACGTGACGTACTTAGGCTCGGGGCTGAGTCGGCCGGCGAAATCGCGGATGTTGGCCACCCCGACCGAGTGGGGGAAGAACGCGAACATCGGCGCGTCGTTGGGAGAGTCGCCGACGAAAGCATAGGCGGCGCGCGCCGCGTCGAGATCGACGCCGAACTCCTCGCGCATGAGCCGTTGGGTCATGGTGAGCTTGTCGTAGGCGCCGAACCAGCCGTTGACGTGGATGGAGCTCACCTTCGCAGTCAGGCCGCCCGCCTGCATCAGCGCAACGATGCGCTCGACCGCCTCCCGCGCGAGCGGCGCGACGTCCTCCCGGTAGTCGATGGCGAGATCCGCCTCGCGATAGCGCTGATCCGCCGCGATCGCGCAACCCGGCACCGCCTTGACGATCTCGCTTCCGATGGCGGCGAGCCGCTCCCGGTTGCGCGCGCGAGTCGCGGCATCGTCGGCATACGCGCGCCGCATCGTCCGCTTGCCGTGGTCGTAGTGGAAATAAAGCGCCCCGTTCTCGCCCACCACGGCCGCCACCGGCCACATGCGCGCGATGTGGTCGCACCAGCCGGCGGGGCGGCCCGTGATGGGGATCGCCGGCAGTCCCGCCGCTTGCAGGCGCTCCAGCGCCGCATAGGCTGCCGCGGCGAGCCGCCCGTCCGTCGTGAGCGTGTCGTCGATGTCGCAAAACACGCCGCGAATTTCGCGGCGCGCCTCGACCGGAAAGTCTTTCAGCGGCAGCATTAGGTCACGCGCATCCTGAACACGAGATCGCATGCTAAGCGCGCTTCCATTAGGCGGTCACCTGCACACTTCCTCGCCTGCCGGCGGCTCCGGCTGCGCAACGAAGCGGAAGCGCTTCGGCACGTCGCCCGAGACGATCGGCTCGATCTTCAGCTTCGAGCCGCCGAAGCTGAGCCACAGCGCCGACGGCTGACCGCGTTCGAGCGCCTCCATCAGGACGTCGAGCGCCGCTTCGTCCACTGGACGCGCGCCGGAGTCGACCAGGCAGGGCACGAGGCGCTCGAGGTCGCGGTCGTGCACCGTGCCCACGCCGTGCTCGTTGTCGACCAGCACCACCCCGCCTTCATCCACCCACACGCCGTTCACGCGTGTAACCGCCTTCCCGTTGTGGGTCCGCAGCGCGAGCGGATCGTTCTCCGCGTTGACCGTGCGCAGCACGAACGGCGCGTACTCGAGGCTCACGAACACCCGCTGGGGGCCGTTCTGGAAGTACCAGCAGCCGCGCTCGTCGCGCGCGTAGTTGCGCCCGATGAACTCGGTGACGAGGGGATTGGGGATGCGCTCGCCCTTGATCAGCCACTGCCCGCGCCGGTCGAGCGACAGCCATCCGTACACGGCGGGCACATTCGGCCATTTGGCCATCCCGCGCAGGACGAGATCATCCATGGGGCGGAAAGCCGTGATCCGTGACCCGTGATCCGTGACTCGACGAAGGCCCCTGACAGATCCTTCGAATCACGATTCACGAATCACGCGCGGCCTCCGACATCGAATGGTGGAGCGTACGGTCGGGTGTCGGCCGCAAGCCCGCAGCTCCCGGTACGCCACCGCAAGAATTGGCCCCTCGGCGTCGACTGCCTCGCGCGCCTTCGCGGTCGCACCCGCAAGCGGGCCCCTGCTCCGCCCTCCGGCGTGCTACTGCTCCTCAGCATGCGCGGCGGTCTTGGCGTGCTGCTCGGACAGGTTCTTCTGGACGCTCGGCGGCACCGGGTCGTAGCGCGCGAACTCGATGGCGTACGAGCCCTGGCCCGCGGTGACCGACTTGAGCCGCGCCTGGTAGTTGTTGAGCTCGGCCAGCGGCACCATGCCCTTGATGATCAGCGTGCCCGGCGCGACCGAGTCGGTGCCGGAGAGCTGGCCGCGCTTGGACGAGAGATCGCCCGCGATGTCGCCCATGTTGCCCTCGGGCGCGGTGATCTCGATGTTGACGATGGGCTCGAGGATGATCGGGCGCGCCTTGCTGATGGCGTCCATGAAGGCGCGCTTGCCGGCCGCGATGAACGCGACTTCCTTCGAATCGACTTCGTGGTGCTTGCCGTCGTAGACGATGACACGCACGTCGTGCACCGGGTAGCCCGCCACCGGTCCCACGTCCAGGACCTGCCGCACGCCTTTTTCCACGGCGGGAATGAACTGGCCCGGGATGGTGCCGCCCTTTACCTGGTCCACGAACTCGAAGCCGGCGCCGCGCTTGAGCGGCTCTATCCGCAGGAAGACCTCGCCGAACTGCCCCGCGCCCCCGGTCTGCTTCTTGTGGCGGTGGTGGCCTTCCGCCTTCGCCGTGATGGTCTCGCGGTAGGGGATGCGCGGCGGCTTGGTCGCGACCTCCACGTGGTACTGGTTCGCCATCCTGTCGAGGATGTAGCGCATGTGCAGGTCGCCCAGCCCGCTGATGATGGTCTGGTTGACAGTGGCGTTGTGCTCGGACTTGAAGGTGGGGTCCTCGGCGGCGAGCTTGTGCAGGGCGTCGGAAATCTTCTGCTCGTCGCCGCGGCGCTTGGGCTCGATGGCAAGGCTGTGCATCGGGGTGGGAAATTCGAGCGGGACCAGATGGATGTGGTCCTCGTCGTGGGAGTCGTGCAGCACGGCGTCGAAATGGATCTCGTCGATCTTCGCCACCGCGCCGATGTCGCCCGGCACGAGCGCGTCGGTCTCGACGAAATCCTTGCCCTGCAGCAGGTAGGCATGGCCGACCTTGAACGCCTTGCGCTGCTCGCCGACGAAGAGCTGCGTGTCCTTGGTGATCGTTCCCTGGTGCACGCGGAAGACGCCGACCTTGCCTACGAACGGGTCGATCATCACCTTGAACACGTGCGCGAGCGCGTGCTTCTTCGCGTCGGGCTCGACACGGAACGGCTGCGTCTTTTCGCCCTCGCCCTTGATCAACTGTGGCGGGTTGCCCTCGGTCGGGTTCGGCATCAGCTTCACGAAGATATCGAGCAGCTCGGCCACACCGGCGCCGTTGCGCGCGGAAACGAAGCACACCGGGATCAGGTGCCCTTCGCGCAGTGCCTTCTCGAACGGCGCGTGCAGCTCGTCCGGCGTCACTTCCCCCTTGTCGAGGTACTTCGCCATCAGCTCCTCGTCCACCTCGACGACCTGATCGACCAGCGCGCTGTGCGCTTCCTCCACCGAGGAGAAATCCGCCTCGCCCGAAGGGTTGAAGAAGCAGTGCACCACGCGCTTGCCGTCGTCGGCCGGCAGGTTGATCGGCAGGCACTCCTTGCCGAAGGTCGCCTGCAGCTTCGCCAGCACGCCGGGCAGGTCCACGTTCTCGGCGTCGATCTTGTTGACGATGATCAGGCGGCAAATGTCGCGCTTCCGGGCCCAGCCCATCATGCGGCTGGTGATCATCTCGACGCCGTTCTGCGCGTTCACCACGACCGCGGCGGTTTCCACGCCCGGCAGCGCGCCGATCGCGCGGCCGATGAAGTCGGGCAGCCCGGGCGTGTCGATCAGGTGGATGCGCGTGTCGCGGTAATGCAGGTGCACGGCGGAAGCGTTGAGCGAGTGCTGGTACTGCTTCTCGAGGGGATCGAAGTCGCAGACGGTGGTGCCTTTCTCCACGCTGCCTGCGCTGGCGATGGCGCCGGCCTTGGCGAGCAGCGCTTCGGTGAGCGTGGTCTTGCCGGCGCCACCATGGCCAACCAGGGCGATGGTGCGGATAGCTTCGGGGGAAAACTTGGGCATGGACTCCTCCGGCCCTCTTTTCGCCGTCGTGATTGGGGGGTTAGCCGAGTATAAACGCGCCCCAGTCGGGGGTTCAACCCTTTCCAGCCCCCCGCTCCGTTTATAGCGGGAACCGGTGCGGCGGCGATGCCGAAACCGTCAACCGAATCAAAGGAGACTGGCAATGAAGTGGAGAACAATCGCAGCGGCAATCGTGCTGGCCGGCGCAGCGGGAAGCGCCGGAGCGGTCGGCCGGCTTGCTGATGTGACGATTTACGATCGCGCGGAAAACCGGACGCTGCCGGTGTATCTGCATCACGGCCGCTACTACGTGGCGGGAAGGCCGGGCAACGAGTACCAGATCCGCGTGCGCAACCGCACCGGCGGGGACCTGCTGACGGTCGTATCGGTGGACGGCGTCAACGCGGTCAACGGGGAAACCGCGCATTGGAGCCAGGCCGGATACGTCCTGGGAGCACACCAGGCCTATGACATCCGGGGCTGGCGCAAGAGCCTGCAACGGGTGTCCGCGTTCTTCTTCACGGACCACCGGAACTCGTACGCTGCGCGCACCGGCAGGCCGGACAACGTGGGAGTAGTGGGAGTCGCCGTATTCAGGCGTCAGGTCCAGCCCGAGGCGCGGATCGAACAATCCCCGCGTCGGCAGGCGCCGGACGACAGCCCGTTTCCCGCGGGCGCGGACGAGAGCGCCGGGCACGGCGCGGGTGCGCGCTCGGCGGAGTCCGCGGCGGAGGCGCGCCACGCGCCAGCTGCCCCCAGGAAATCGCCCTCCCTCGGCACCGGCCACGGCCGCAGCGAGGCGTCCCACGTGAGCTACACGGATTTTGTGCGCGCGACGGCCCGCCCGGAGGAAGTGATCGCCATTCACTACGACACTTACGCCAACCTGGTCGCGCTGGGCGTGGTCCGGGCGCCGCGCATCGCGACTCCGTTCCCCGGGCAATTCGTGCCCGACCCGCGTTGAACCAGTTAGCCGCAAAGACACCAGGACGCGGAGATCAACGATGACTTGAACATGAAAATCTCTGCATCTCTGCGCCTTTGCGGCTATTGGAGGCAGGTTGTCGGCATGCGAAGCGTGTCGCATACTCACAACCCGTCATGGCCCGGGACGCGGAGAGCAGCGACGAAGAGCTCATGCTCGGCTATCGCGACGGCGACGCGGCGGCGTTCGACGTGCTCTACGCCCGCCACAAGGGCGGGCTCTACCGCTACCTGCAGCGCCAGTGCCGCAACGCCGCCACGGCGGAAGAGTTGTTCCAGGATGTGTGGATGAATCTCATCCGGGCGCGGGCCGGCTACACGGTCCAGGCGAGGTTCACGACCTATCTCTACCGCCTCGCGCACAATCGCCTGATCGACCACTACCGCAAGAACTCGCACGCGGCCATCTCCTCGTTCGAGGACGCGGACGGCAAGGCGCTGGAGGATCTCGCGGATGGGGGCGCCCTGCCGCCTGACGCCGCGCACGACTCCCGGCAGCAGGCATTGCGGCTGCTGGAGCTGCTGGCGGAGTTGCCGGAGGCGCAGCGTGAGGCCTTTCTTCTGCAACAGGAAGGTGGCATGAGCATCGAGGAGATCGCGCATGCCACCGGCGTCTCCCGCGAGACGGCGAAGAGCCGTTTACGCTATGCGATGTCCAAGCTGAGACGGGGAATGCGCGAATGGCGATGAAACCGGGCAACGGCGGCGGGGAAAACGGCGAGCGCGATCCGCGCCTCGACCTGCTCTACCGCGATGCGCCGCGCGAAACGCCGCCGCCGCACCTCGATGCGGCGATCCTGGCAGCGGCGCGGCGCGAAGTCCGCGCGCGCCCGCGCCCACTGTCCACGCAATTGCGAAGATGGCGGCTGCCCGTCTCGATTGCGGCCGTCGTCGTGTTGAGCGTAACCCTGGTAACGCTGCTCGGAGAGGAGAGCCGTGACCCTCTCATGGCCGAGCTGCGGTCCACGGCTGAGACGCCCGTGGCGCGGTCTGTGGAACCGCAGGTCCAGCCCACCGAACCGGCCAAGCCGGCCGAGGATAGGCAGCGGGCGCCGGTCGCCGTGTCCGAGCCGTTCTCCTCCCGCCGGGACGAGGGTGCAGCGAAAGCACTGCCGGAAGCCAGGATGATGGAGAAAAGAGCTCAGTCCGACGCGGGGCCCGCGGCAACTCAGGGCACGCCAGCAACGACCGTGCCGGAGGCCGATAGCAGGATATCGCCCGGACTGTTGCGGGACACGCCAGGCGCGGCCGGGGGACGCCCGGCGGGGCAATTCGCCGCGCCGGATGAACGCCGGGAACAGCCTCCGGCTGGCGCGGCCCAGCGCAGCAGTCCGGAGAGGGTGGCGCCCGCGGCACCCCGGAGCAAGCCTGTGTTGAGAGGCATGCAGGCGGAACAAGCGTTGGCCATGAAACGGTTACCACCGTGGCACGGCCTGGAGCAGGAGCAGCCCCAGAAGTGGCTTGAGCGTCTGGCGGAGCTGAGGCGCCAGAAACAAACCGCTGATGCCGACGAACTGCTGGCCGAATTCAAGCGACGCTTCCCGGATCACCCGCTGCCGGGCGGGTTCGAGTAACGGTTGAGCCTGCCGGAAGTCCCTGACGCCGGTGACCCCCCCGGTGCCGCCCCGCGAGCCCGCGCTCGAAGAGTGCGGCCAGCGTGGATGCGAGCCCTGCGTCTTTGACCGCTACTACGACGCTCTGGAGCGCTACCGCGAGGCGCTGGATCTCTGGCTGGATCGTCACCCGGAAGCTCGCGATGCTCCACCCGGCTTATTTCCAAATTCATAGCGTAAGTCATTGTCTTTAAAATAAATACCAAGATAGGCCAGGGGAACACTCAGGGCCTTGCCCCTGTCCAATCCCGCGAGAGCACCTCATGCGCTGAATGCAGTGCAGCATTTTAGGTATACTCACGTTTAAAAATAGCATAATAAACAGCATTTAGACGTGAATATATCGTATACTGCATAGCAGCATATTTAGCTCGATTTGATTGGGATTGGCTGATATGACGGAAACGTTGCAGCCAAGTAGCCGAACCCCTAGAATTAGCCAGCTTCCTATAAGAGCCCACAACCTATTGTGGTCGGGACTGGACCTATACTCAGGCGGGGGGTGCTGCTACCACGGCGCAGCCAGGCTTGGCGGGCACAGACGAGGTGCCGGGCCCAGGGAAAGGCAGTCATCGTGCGTATAGGGAAGCTTGCGTCGGGCCCGATCAAGGGGCTCGGCTGGCAGCGTTGGGGGCAGTGGTCCCGTAAGGCAGTTACGGTGCTGGTGCTGCTGGCTAGCGTCTCGGCGTTGCTGCTGATCCTGGAGGCCCAGCATGGCCCGCAGTGGCGCGAGTCGACCGGGGCGCTGGCGTCATTGACCGAGGCAACTGCTGCCGATGCGGAGGCCAAGCCCGCCGCGGGAGCCGCGCTCACGCCGGCCCAGGAAAGCCGCTATCGCGCACTGTCGGAATTCGTTGCCCGGCGCTACCGGGTGTCGCAGGGTGTCGCCTTCGACCTCGTGAGCCATGCCCACCAGGTGGGAGGCCAATTGCAGCTCGATCCGCTGCTGATCATTGCCGTAATCGCGGTCGAGTCGCGCTTCAATCCCATTGCCGAGAGCGGCGCCGGGGCCAAGGGCCTCATGCAGATCATTCCCAGGTACCACGGCGACAAGCTCGGGGAATTCGGCGGCGAGCACGCGGTATTCGATCCCGAGACCAACATCGTGATCGGATCGCAGATACTGCGGGAGTACATCCGCCGCACCGGTAACCTCAGCGTCGCGCTGCAGATGTACGCGGGCGCATTGGGGGACCAGGAAGACCGCTACACGCGCAAGGTGCTCAATGAGCGGCAGCGGCTGCAGCAGGTGCTTTCCGGCCACGGCAGCCCTTCTTCCCGTCCCCGGGCGGTCAAAACGGCGACGGTCGTTCGCGCCAGCAACTCCGTAGTCGTGCCCGCCGAGCTCGACTGAGGCGAGGCGCCTCCCGCACCACCCGCCCCCCCTCCAGGGGAAGCGGATCAGCGGTAAATTTGCCTGCCAGCAATTTACCGGAGGACGACGCTTGAGGATCCGGATCGCCTGGAAAGGCGGTGAAGTGACCGCTCACTTGCGGGGCACTTCCACCTCGAAACAGCTCCTTGCCGCGCTGCCCTGCGAGGCAACCGCCAACACCTGGGGGGAGGAAGTCTATTTCGAGTTGCCGGTCCGGGCAACCCTCGAGGCCGATGCCGAGCAGGTCGTCGAGCCCGGCACGGTCTGCTTCTGGGTGCAGGGCAGCGCGCTCGCGCTCCCTTACGGGCCGACTCCCGTCTCGAAGGGCGACGAATGCCGCCTGGTTACCCGGTGCAACGTGCTGGGCAATATCGAGGGCGATCCGCGGGAACTCGGGAAGGTGAAGCAGGGAGCGGCGATCCGCGTCGAGCTCCTGCCGGAAAAGCGTGATAAGTGACGAGTGATAAGTGATAAGGCTCCCGCGCTACGCGCGGAACGTCTTGCCTATCACCTATCACCTATCACTTATCACCTATCACTTATCACCTATCACGCTTCATCAGAGCTTGTGGGTGCCGATCATCAGGCGCTTGAAGACCGAGTAGCGCTCGCCTACCCCGTCAGCCGTCGGCTCGCGCTTGACGGTGATCCAGACCTCCGTGGGAAAGCTTCCGGCAAGCTCCCGGGTGTAGGCGCATTCGTCCTCCGCGGCGGCGGCCGCCGCTTCCGGCGAGGGCGCTCCCAGGTCCTCGAGCAGGTGTCGCGCCAGCGCCTGTTTCATCTGCTCGTAAGCTGATTCCTCGATATCCGCCACTTCGGCGATCGTGCAGCGGCGCCGGGCGCCGGCCGCGACGAAGGTCGTGTCGCAATGACAGCGCGGCGCGCGGTGACCGTGCGCGAGGTCGCATACGGCGTAGCCGCCGGAGACGACCCACTCGCCGTCTGCCGCGGCGCCGCCTTCGTCCTCGAGGACGCGGTCGTCGGAGTCGTCGAGCCGTACCGCTTTCAGGAATTTCATGCCGTCTCCCGCCCCAACCCTATAATAGCCCGGGGGCAAGCCGACACGGGAGAGCGACATGGCACAGGAACCGGAACTGCCGAAAGACTGGCTCGAGTTCATGCAGAAGATGTGGAACCCGCTGTCGTTCCCGATGCCGGGCATGGGCATGCCCACCGTCGACGTCAAGGAAGTGGAGCGGAAAATCGGCGAGCTGAAGACGGTGGAGACCTGGCTCACCATGAACATCGGCTTCATCCAGATGACGATCAAGACGCTGGAGATGCAGAAGGCCGCGCTGGAATCCCTTGCGGCGGGCTCGCCGAAGGAAAAACCCGCGGGAAAGAAATGAGCCGGCGCGCGGCGCGCGGCAAGCCGGGTGCGCGCGCGAGGCCGCAGGCGCATAATTTCCCTTAGTCCGGACGCACCTAGGGCACGGGAGCCGCGGCTCCCGTGCCCTAATCGCCGGACTATGTCCGCCGGGTCGAGCCGGACAGCGGGCTGCCGCTCACCCGGCGGCGTCTTGGGATTCGCATTTCAAAGGAGGCAATCATGGCTACCACCGTCCGCAGAACGGCCTACTTCAGCATGAAGACTCCCAATCGCCCCGGGCAGGGCGCGCGACTGCTCAGCGGCCTCGCCGCGCACGGGGTCAACCTGCTCGCTTTCACCGGGTTCCCCAACGCCGGGCGCGCGCAGGTGGATTTCATCCCCTACGACGTCAACAAGTTCACGCGCGCCGCGCGCAAGCTGGGAATGAAGGTGAGCAAGAAAAAGACGGTGTTCCTGGCGCAAGGCAGCGACAAGGCCGGAGCCGTCGCCTCGATCTGCGGCAAGCTCGCCAAGGCCGGCATCAACATGGTGGCGATGGATGCGGTGGCGGCAGGCGCAAAGCGCTATGGCGCCATATTCTGGGTGCGGCCGCGCGACGTCGCCCGGGCGTCGCGGGTGCTCCGCGCCCGGTAGAAAAATAGCCGCAAAGACGCCAAGGCGCCAAGAAGAACAGTTGGCGGGTGATTTCAGCCTGCCCGCGAAAATATGGTCTAATCACGCGCTTCCATCGTAGCGATCCCAAGGAGAACGACCATGCCTCACGCGATGCGTATCACAGAATACGGCGGACCCGAGAAACTGCGCTGGGAACAGGTCCAGGTCGGCGACCCGGGGCCGGGCCAGGTCCGGGTGCGCAATACCGCGGTCGGGCTCAACTTCGTGGACACCTATCAGCGCAGCGGCCTGTACCAGGTGCCACTGCCGTTCACGCCGGGCTCGGAAGGCGCCGGGGTGGTGGAGGCGGTCGGTCCGCAGGTCAAGGAATTCAAGGCAGGCGACCGCGTCGCCTATGCCAGCCCGATCGGCGCCTACGCCGAAGTGCTGCTGCGTCCGGCGGACCGGCTGGTGAAGATTCCCGCAGGCGTGGACGACAAGACGGCGGCGGCGATGATGCTGAAGGGAATGACGACGCAATACCTGATCCGCCGCACCTACCGCGTCAAGAAAGGCGACACGATACTCATGCACGCCGCCGCGGGTGGAGTCGGCCAGATCCTGTGCCAGTGGGCGAAGCACCTTGGCGCAATCGTCATCGGCACCGTCGGTAGCGACGACAAGGTCGAGCTGGCGAAAAAGGCGGGCTGCAAGCACGTCATCGTGACTTCGCGCGAGAAAGTCTCCCAGCGCGTGAAGGAGATCACGAAGGGCAAGGGAGTGCCGGTGGTCTACGACGGCGTCGGCAAGGATACCTTCATGGATTCGCTCGATTGCCTGCAGCCGTTCGGGTTGATGGTGAGCTTCGGCAACGCTTCCGGCGCGGTCCCGCCCTTCAACACGGGCATCCTGTCCCAGAAGGGCTCGCTGTTCCTGACGCGGCCGACGCTCCAGACCTACACTGCCTCGCGCGCGGACCTCGTGAAGAGCGCGGCCGAGCTGTTCGCCGTGGTGAAGACCCGCAAGGTCAAGATCTCGGTCAACCAGACCTATCCCTTGCGCGAGGCTGCGCAGGCGCATCGCGACCTCGAGTCACGCAAGACGACGGGATCAACCGTGTTGATCCCTTAAGCCGCCAGCCGCCAGGTGTCAGCTGTCAGCCCATGTGGAGACGACAAACCGCGGGTCAAGACTGACGGCTGACGGCTGAAAACTGACAGCTCGCGTCAGCGGCGCGACTTGAAGCGCTCGGTCGCGCGCACCAGCTGGGCGCTGATGCCGGGCTCCCATGCCGAGTGCCCTGCATCGGGCACGACGATGTACTCCGCCTCGGGCCACGCCCGGTGCACTTCATCGGCGGTGACGATGGGGCAGACCGCGTCGTAGCGCCCCTGCACGATGACGCAGGGAATGCGGCGCAGCCGGTGAAGGTTCTGCAGCAGCGCGTTCTGCGGCAGGAAGATGTCGTGGCTGAAATAGTGCGCCTCGATGCGCGCGAGCCCCAGCGCCACGCCGTCCCCCGCAAAGTACGCCACTGTCTCGGGACTGGGCAGGAGCGTCGAGCACACGCCCTCGTAGGTGCTCCATGCGCGCGCGGCCGGCAGGTGCACGGCGGGGTCGGGGTCGGTGAGCCGCCGGTAATAGGCGGCGAGAAGGTCGCCCCGCGCCGGCTCCGGCACCACGGCCGCGAACGCGCGCCAGGCCTCGGGAAACAGGCTGCGCAGCCCGTAGAGAAACCACTCGATCTCGCTCCGCCGGCACAGAAACATGCCGCGCAGGATGAAGCCCGCGCAACGCTCGGGGTGCGCTTCGCCGTAGGCCAGCGCAAGCGTGCTGCCCCAGGAGCCGCCGAATACGAGCCAGCGCTCGATACCCAGGTGCCCGCGCAGCCGCTCGATGTCCGCGACGAGATGCGGAGTGGTGTTGTCGCGCAGCTCGCCCAGCGGCGTCGAGCGCCCGGCGCCGCGCTGGTCCAACACGACGATGCGGTAGTGCGCGGGGTCGAAGAACCGCCGGTGCGCGGGGGACGCGCCCGCCCCGGGTCCGCCGTGCAGGAACAGCACCGGGACGCCTTCGGGACTGCCCGACTGCTCCCAGTACATCGTGTGCAGGCCATCGAGCTTGAGCGAGCCGGTGCTGTAAGGCTCGATCTCGGGAAAGAGCTCGGAGCGCGGTGCGGGAAAAATGTCGGCCATGTGTGCGTCGCTGCGGCGGGAAACATAGCACAAGGCGCGCCGGAGCGTGGGGCAGGGATCGGCGGAACGTGGAGCAGGGGCCCGCTTGCGGGATGCGACCGTGGAGCCGATCGTAGGCGCGTCGGGTGATGCCGATCCACGCGCGTCTCAGGGGTCAGATCCCCACAGGGGCCCCTCTTCCGCCCTTCGACGCGCCCCAAATATTTTCTTGGGGTGCGACCACGGAGGGCACGCCGAAGCGTGGAGCAGGTGCCCGCTTGCGGGTGCGACCGCTGAGGCGTGCGGGGCAGCCGACACCGTCGAGCCTAATTCTCGCCGCTTCGTGATCGGAGGCTGCGCGCAGGCGGCCGACGCGATGCGCCTGAAACTTGCATTATGCTTCTCAGAGGCCGTCGCGGCGGTGCGCAGGGGGTGCCGGGGCAATGCAGGTATAATTTCCGCCAAATCCGGACGCTACGCGCCGGTTTAGCTGCGCGCGTTCGAACGGACACTATGTGCCGCTCAACGCGCGCGATCCTGCCGGAAGGTCTGGCTCGGTAGCACGCGTTCGATCGGATACCACGTGCCGTTCAACGCGCGCGACCCTCTCCGAGCCCGAAAATGGACGAACAATTACGCAAGGCGGCGCTCGAATATCACCGGCTGCCGACTCCCGGCAAGATCTCGGTAACTCCCACCAAGGGCCTGATCAACCAGCGCGACCTTGCGCTCGCCTACACGCCCGGGGTGGCCGCGGCGTGCGAAGCGATCGTGGCGGCCCCGGACGAAGCGGGCAACCTGACCGCGCGCGGCAACCTGGTCGCGGTGATCACGAACGGCACGGCGGTGCTGGGCCTGGGCGCGATCGGCCCGCTCGCCGCGAAGCCGGTCATGGAAGGCAAGGGCGTGCTGTTCAAGAAGTTCGCCGGCATCGACGTCTTCGATATCGAGATCGACGAGCGCGACCCGGACAAGCTGGTGGACATCATTGCGGCCCTCGAGCCCAGTTTCGGCGGCATCAACCTCGAGGACATCAAGGCGCCGGAGTGCTTCATCGTCGAGCAGAAGCTCCGCGCGCGCATGAAGATCCCGGTGTTTCACGACGACCAGCATGGCACGGCCATCATCGTCGGCGCGGCGATCATCAACGGCCTGAAAGTTGTGCACAAGGAAATCAAGAAGGTGAAGCTCGTCGTGTCCGGGGCGGGCGCCGCCGCGCTAGCCTGCCTGAAGCTCCTGGTCGACATGGGCATGCCGCGATCGAACATCGTCGTCACGGACATCAAGGGCGTCGTCTACAAAGGCCGCAAGGAGGAGATGGATCCGGAAAAGGAGCGCTTTGCCATTGAAACCAAAGCACGCACGCTGGCCGAAGTGATCGACGGCGCGGATGTGTTCCTGGGGCTCTCGGCGGGAGGCGTGCTCAAGCCGGAGATGGTGAAGCGCATGGCGGCGCGTCCGCTGATACTCGCGCTCGCCAATCCCGAGCCGGAAATCCAGCCGGACGCGGCGAAGGCGGCCAAGCCCGACGCGGTGATCGCGACCGGCCGCTCCGACTATCCCAACCAGGTCAACAACGTCCTCTGCTTTCCCTTCATCTTCCGCGGCGCGCTCGACGTGGGCGCCACCACGATTTCCCGCGAGATGGAGCTCGCGGCCGTGCAGGCGATCGCGGAGCTCGCCCAGGCGGAGCAGTCGGACATCGTCGCCATGGCATACGGCGAGCAGAACCTGTCGTTCGGGCCCGAATACCTGATTCCGCGGCCGTTCGATCCACGGCTCATCGGCAAGGTCGCGCCGGCGGTGGCGCAAGCCGCGATGGCGAGCGGCGTGGCGACGCGCCCGATCGCCGATCTCGATGCCTACCGCCAGCGGCTCAACCAGTTCGTCTATCAGTCCGGCCTGATCATGAAGCCGGTGTTCTCGGCGGCCAAGACCACGCCCCGGCGCGTGGTCTACGCGGAAGGGGACGACGAGCGCGTGCTGCGCGCGGCGCAGGTGGTGGTGGACGAAGGCATCGCGCGCCCGACGCTCGTCGGCCGGCCCGACATCGTCCAGATGCGCATCGAGCGGCTCGGCTTGAGGATCAGGCGCGACAAGGACTTCGACCTGGTGGACCCGAACCGCGATCCGCGCCACCGCGAGTACTCGATGGCCTATCACCAGCTGGCCCAGCGCAGGGGCGTGACGCCCCAGATCGCCCGGCTCGAGATGCGCCGGCGCTATACCCTGATCGGCGCGATGCTGATGCACATGGGCGAGGTCGACGCCATGTTGTGCGGCGTGGTGGGGCGCTACGACAACCACCTGCGCTTCATCGACGAGGTGATCGGGCTGCGTCCGGGAGTCAACCACTTCGCCGCCATGAACGCGCTGCTCCTGCCGCGACGCACCGTGTTCATCTGCGACACCTACGTCAACTACGATCCGACCGCCGAGCAGATCGCCGAGATGACGCTGCTCGCGGCCGAGGAGATCCGGCGCTTCGGGATCGTTCCCAAGGTCGCGCTGCTGTCGCACTCGAGCTTCGGCACGGCCGATACGCCCACCGCGGTCAAGATGCGCCGGGCGCTGCAGCTGCTCGGGGAGCGGGCGCCCGACCTCGAGGTGGAAGGCGAAATGCACGGCGACGCGGCGCTATCCGCGGAAATCCGGCAGCGCGTGTTCCCCAACTCGCGCCTCAAGGGGGAGGCGAACCTGCTGGTGATGCCCACCCTGGACGCCGCGAATATCGCGTTCAACCTGCTGAAAACCGGCGCGGGCGACGGTATCACGATCGGGCCGATCCTGCTCGGCGCCGCGCGCCCCGTGCACATCATCACGCCTTCGGCCACGGTGCGCCGTATCGTCAACATGACCGCGCTCACCGTGGTGGGGGCGGCGGCACAGCTCGGCGAGCAGAAAAGGCTCCTGTGAACCTCCAACCGCAGAGGACGCGGTGGACGCTGAGGCAGATCGGAGGAATATGGAACGGGGAAGCGCTTCCGCAAGCAGGCCCAGCCCCGGCGGTCGTTCCGGTGAGATGTTTGAATTGCATTCCTCTGCGTCCTCGGCGTCCTCCGCGTTGAGAGGTTTGCCGTGACGAAGAAAGTCCGCATCGAGCGCGACACGATGGGCGCCATCGAGGTGCCCGCCGACCGCCTGTGGGGCGCGCAGACCCAGCGCAGCCTTCATCACTTCCGCTTTCCGGGCGAAACCATGCCGCTCGACGTCGTGCGGGCGCAGGTCCTGGTCAAGAAAGCGGCCGCGCAGGTCAACATGGCGCTCGGGGAGCTCGACAAGCGCAAGGGCGCCGCGATCGTGAAGGCGGCCGATGAGGCGCTCGCCGGCCGGCTCGACGATCACTTCCCGCTCGTCACCTGGCAGACCGGGTCCGGCACGCAGACCAACATGAACGTCAACGAGGTGCTGGCGAACCGCGCCTCGGAGCTGCTCGGCGGCAGCCGCGGCGAGAAGCGGCTCGTGCACCCCAACGACGACGTCAACAAAGGGCAGTCCTCCAACGACACTTTCCCCACGGCGATGCATGTCGCGGCTGTAATCGCGCTCGAGCAAGGCCTCAAGCCCGCGGTAAGGAAGCTGCGCGACACGCTGGCGCGGAAGGCGCGCCAGTTCGCGAAGATCGTCAAGATCGGACGCACCCATCTGCAGGACGCGACGCCGCTCACCCTGGGACAGGAATTCTCCGGCTACGTTTCGCAACTCGACCACGGGCTCGCGCACGTGGACGCGTCGCTCCCGCACCTGTGCGAGCTCGCGCTGGGCGGGACCGCCGTCGGCACCGGCCTCAACGCGCACCCGCAGTTCGCGGTCAAGGTGGCGGCGCAACTGTCGCGGCTGACGGGCCTGCCGTTCGTCACCGCGCCGAACAAGTTCGAGGCGCTCGCCTCGTGCGATGCGGTGGTGCACGCTCACGGCGTCCTGAAAACGCTTGCGGCGAGCCTCATGAAGATCGCCAACGACGTCCGCTGGCTCGCGTCGGGCCCGCGCAGCGGCATCGGCGAGCTTCTCATCCCCGAGAACGAGCCGGGCAGCTCGATCATGCCCGGCAAGGTCAACCCCACGCAGTCCGAATCGATGACCATGGTGTGCGGCCAGGTGCTCGGCAACGACGTGGCGGTCAACTTGGGCGGCGCGTCCGGCAACCTCGAGTTGAACGTGTACCGCCCGCTGGTCATCCGCAACTTCCTGCACAGCGCGATGCTCCTCGCCCACGCCTGCGAAAACTTCAACGAGCATTGCGCGAAGGGCATCCAGCCCAACCGCGCGCGCATCGAGCAGCTCATGCGCGACTCGCTGATGCTAGTCACCGCGTTGAATCCCCACATCGGCTACGAAAAAGCCGCGGCGATAGCGAAGAAGGCGCACAAGGAAGGCACCACGCTCAGGGAGGCGGCGTTGAAGCTGGGCTATGTCACCGGGAAGCAGTTCGACGAATGGGTGCGGCCGGAGAAGATGGTCGG
>JBIOVQ010000270.1:0-4640 GCA_044867805.1 Burkholderiales bacterium
TTTTTCTTGCGCTGGAGCGGACGCACAGGCGCGCCGCTCAGCTTCGGTAATTCCGGACGCGTCAGGGCCGGGATAACTCGGTGTTCAAGCGGACAAGCGAAGCTTGCCGCTCAACGGGTCCGACGCGTTCGAGCCGTCCACGCGAAAGCGGGATCCAGGAATGCAAAGAACCCCGCCTCGGCGGGGTTTTTTGTTGCCCGGACCGTAGACGCGATGGCCCAGAAAATCCCGGCTCGCGAGAGGCTCGTTGCCGGGTTTCGCGTATTGAGCGGCATGCTCCGCAGGTCCGCTCCAATTCGCGAGTTGGAACGGCCGCTAGGCCCGTTTCTACCCACGCTGAGCGGCGCGCTCGTGCGTCCGCTCCAGCGGAATTTCTTGACGCTTGCGGTGATTAACGCTTAAATAGCGCGCTTCGTTTTTCCCAGCGGGCCAGTGCCAAGGTCAGCAGGGCACGGGGCTGATAACATTACGTTTTTCCCCGCATGTAAGTGCTCGCTCACACGCGGATTTAGGGCTTGCAAGCGGGTGTTTCGGCAGTACCGGGGCCAGGTAGCTCGATCCTCATGGTGCGGGAATGGTTTGGCGCCGTTCCCGCACAGTACATTTCCCCTCGCCCTCCGTTCGAGGGAGAGGGGGAAGGGGTGAGGGTCGGTAGAGCAGAGGACTGAAAACGAGCCGCGGACTTCGCTTCAGCGAAGTCGGACCGGCAGGTCGAATGGGGGCTTCATCCCATTGCGCGGCGAGTTTCAGTGGAGGCTAACTTCGCGGCAGGATTGCCGCGAATGTTAAGCACCGACAGGTGCGGCCGGAACTAAAATCCTTGTGAGGCGGTTCGATCCTCACGGTGCGGAAATGGTCAGGATCCATTTACGCGCTGTCCATTTCCCCTCGCCCTCAGGGAGAGGGGGAAGGGGTGAGGGTGGTTGAAAATCCTTGTGTCAGGCGGTTCCGTAGTTGGTAACATGCACGCTTTTTCCGGCACGCCTCAGCCGAAATGTTCAAGAGTTTTCCGGGGGCCAGGTAGCTCAGTTGGTAGAGCAGAGGACTGAAAATCCTTGTGTCGGCGGTTCAATTCCGTCCCTGGCCACCATTTCCCTTTTCGTGATTTCCAACTGAGCTAGCTGGCCGCCCGATCTCACCGCACCTTCCCGCCGTCCGATCTGAGGATTGCCATCCCCGCCTGCAGGCAGCGCTCGATGCGCGCCTTTTCCTTGGCGATCGACTCGTCGTTCCATTCCCAGAAGCCGCGCCTCGTTTTCATGCCGAAATGACCCCGGTCCACCATCGCCTTGACGGCGGGAGGATAGGCCGTGGTGGAGTAGAGGTGTGGATAGAGCTCGGTGCCGACGATGCAGTTGTTGTCCCACCCGGACATTTCCTTCTGCAGGATCGGGCCGCAGGCGATGAAGCGGAAGCCGAAGCCGTAGCGCACGGCGTCGTCCAGGCCCTCGGGCGAAATGATGCCGTCCGAGATGAGATAGAGCGCCTCGCGCAGCATCGCGTGCTGCAGCCGGTTGCCGACGAAGCCCGGCACGTCCTTCTTGACCCAGATCGGCGCCTTGTCGAGGCCTTTCATCAGCGCGACCAGGCGCTCCGCCACTTTCGGATCCGTGGTATCCGCGCTCACGACCTCCACCAGCGGCACCAGATGCGCCGGCATGAAGAAGTGCAGGCCCGCCACCCGGCCGCGGCGCTTCAGCCCCTTGCCGATCTCCTTGATGGAGAAATTCGACGTGTTGGTGGTGAGCGGGGTATCGGAACGCGCGAGCGACTCCAGCCGGCCGAACAGCTGTTGCTTGAGCGCCAGGTTCTCCGTCGCCGCTTCGACCACCAGGCCGATGTCCTTCCACGGCAGCGCCTCGAGCGTGGAATACGCCTTGACGTTGCCGGCGCTCGCTTTCGGCGCAGCGAGCTTTTGCAGTCCCGCCGCGATGCGCGCCGGCAGCGCGTCGCGGGTCCTCTGCGACGGGCTCATCACGTGCACTTTCCAGCCGCCGGCGGCGAACAGGATGGCGATATCGCCGCCCATGATGCCGCCGCCGACGATCGCGACCTGGGATTTCTGCGCTGCCATGGTTCAAGCTCCGGAACTTCGAATCCTGACCGGATCGACCGGCAATCCGCGATGCTCTGCCGCCGGCTTCACCCTTCGTGGTCTTCGCTGACGACTGGCGGCTGACGGCTGGCAGCTAGTGGCTACTTGGCGCGCGTCGCGCTCCACTTGCGTTCGCCGGCGGGGTCCTTCACCGTGCCTTGCATGGCGTTGCCGGAGACGCGCCCCGAGAACTCGCGGGTGCCGCTGGCGTCCGCCGCGGTGAAGGTGATGCGATCGCCGGAGAGCCGCCCCTTGACGGAGCTGTTCCTGCCGCCCTGCCTGAGGGCGCCCGCGATCATCTGATAGTTCTGGACGAACGAGAGCTCGCCGCCCCCGGGCATCTGCCACCGGCCATCGACCTGCGCCGGCACGATCCAGAGGTAGGCGGTCCGGCCCTCCACGGTTGCGGTTTCGTCGGCCTGCCAGTCTTCCATGCTGAAAGCGTGAGACACGACGCGCGTGCCCGGTTTCATCTTCAGAATGGTGGGGCGCAGCTTCACGTTGAGGCTCGGCAGGAGATAGAGGGTGATCACCGTTGCCTGGCTGAAATCCGTCTGGAAGATGTCGCCGTTGATGAATTTCGCCTTGGCCGAGACGCCTTCCTTGGCGGCAGCGCGCTCGGAGAGCTTCACCATGTCCGGGTTGTACTCGACCCCGTAGGCCTGCGCGCCGCGCTTGGCCGCGGTGATCACCGTTCGGCCGTCGCCGCTGCCGAGGTCGTAGTGGATGTCCTGGGGCGCGAGCTTCGCCATGTCCAGCATCTTCTCGACCAGCGCCTGGGGCGTCGGCACCCAGATGACGTCCTTGCCTTCCTGGCCGACGCTAGGCGTGTAGTCCTGGGCGGTCGTAACCGGCGCGCACGCAAACGTTGCGGCCGCGAGCAGCACGGTGACGACGCGGGTGGCGAACAAGCTCGAGCGGTGCATGGGATTCTCCAGAAGAGTATGGCCGGTGCGGCTTGCGACCGGCCGGGGAAAAGTTCGAGGGCGCATAGTTTACAGCAGACCCGGCCGGGTTATTCCGTGCGGCCCACACTGTGGGCGGCAGGGGCTCCATTCATCATTCTGCACTCTGCATTCATCATTGCTTCAAGCGTCCGTCCACCGTCGCGCCGGCGGCGATCATGGATTCGATCGCGGCATCGTCGTAGCCCGCCTCGCGCAGCACCTCGACGCTGTGCTGGCCGAGCTTGGGCGCGGGGCGCCAATCGCGGCGCGTGCTGCTCGACCACTTGTTGGGAAGCCGCATGCTGCGGGTGCGGCCCTCGGTCGGGTGGTCCTTCAGCTCGAAGAAAGCGATGTCCTTGAGGTGCGGGTCCTCCAGCAGCGAGTCGAGCGTGTGGTAAGGCATCGCCGGCACATCGGCGCGGTCGAGCAGCTCCAGCCACTCCCCCGTGGTCTTCGTCTTCAGCGCCTCGGCGCGAATGCGGAAGTACTCCTTCACGTTGGCGAAACGCGCCCCCACGCTCGAGAAGCGCGGGTCCGATTTCAGCCCGGGGCGGCCGATGGCGTCGAACAGCCCGAACGCCTGCTCGTCGGTGTTGGCCGAGAGGCTGATCCAGCCGTCGCGGGTAGGCAAGGGCTTGTTGAGGGGGTCGAGCAGCCGCGGATCTCCGGTCTCGCCGAGGGGCGGCTCGAAGGTCTTGAGGTACAGGTGTTCCTCGAGTACAAACTTCACCAGGTTCTCGAACATCGGGATCTCGATGGCGCAGCCCTCGCCGCTGCGCGCCCGTCCGTAGAGCGCCATTGCGATCATCTGCACCGCGATCAGGCCCACCACCTTGTCCGCCACCACCATCGGCACGAAGCGCGGCTCGCCGGCGGCGCGGTGATGCAGCGCAGCCATGCCGCCCGCGCCCTGGATGATCGTGTCGTAGGCCGGCCTGTTGCGGTAGCGGCCGTCCTGGCCGAAGCCGAATAGCCCGCAGTAAATAATCCTGGGATTCACCGCGCGCACGTCGGCATAGGAAAGCCCGAGGCGCGCCATCGAAGCGGGCCGGTTGTTCCATAGCATCACGTCGGCGCGCGCCAGGAGTTTCTTCAGCGCGGCGAGGCCGGCAGGGTGCTTCAGGTCGAGGACGATGCTGCGCTTGTTGCGGTTGAGGTGCAGGAATTTCGCGCCCATGCCCGGCGTGACCGATCTGCCGTTCATCACGCGCACGAGGTCGCCGGCCTTCGATTCGACCTTGATCACGTCGGCGCCGTGGTCGGCGAGGATCTGGGTGGCGAGCGGGCCGACCACGACCGAGGTCAGGTCGACGACGCGCACGCCTTCGAGCGGCCCTCCGGCCATGCCAGGTCAAACCCTTCCCGAAAACCAAAAACCCATTTTGCCGCAGATAAACGCAGATTCACGCAGGTATCGAACCGAGGCCCGCGAGCGCCCGAACACGGGAGCAGAGCATGAAAACATATACTGAACCAGCTCTTGCCTTGTCATTTCGTTTTTCTCTTGCGTCAAGCTGTTGGACTTGAATCCATCTGTGTTTATCTGCGTGTATCTGCGGTTCCGATAGTTTTTCAGCTGAATTCGGCTTCGGCGGTCA
>JBIOVQ010000271.1:0-6837 GCA_044867805.1 Burkholderiales bacterium
CCTTGCAATTCCGTGCAGTAAATCGGTCGGCGCAACCGCCGATTTACTGGATCGTGACGCGCTTCGCTTGCGCGGCGGCCTTCTTGGGCAGCGTCAGTTCGAGCACGCCGTCGTTGTACTTCGCCGCGGCCGCGGTCTCGTCGACCGCCTGGCCGAGCGTGAAGGCGCGGTAGACCTTGCCGTAGTGCCGCTCGGAGCGCAGCACGCGGTCGCCGTTCTTCACTTCCTTCTCGTTCTTGACCTCGGCGCTGATCGCGACAGTGTCGCCGTCGATCGTGATGTTGATGTCGTTCTTCTTGACGCCGGGGATCTCGGCACGCAGCGTGTAAGCGTTCTCGTTCTCGGACACGTCCACGCGGAACTGCGCGGCGCCGGCCGGGCCGTCATAGCTCAGCGGACGCACGAAGAAACCGCGAAACAGATCGTCGATCGCGTCATCGAACGGGTTGAAGCGGGTGATGTTTGCCATATGACTCTCCTGATATCGATTGGGCGCTAAGCGCCGACAGCTCAAATATGGGAGCCGTGGAGGGGTTTTCAAGCGCTACCGCGGCAGCTCTGCAACCCCATAATTTCAAAAGGGTTGCGGCAAGGCTCAGTGATGATGCGGCTTTTCGGCGGGCCGGTCCCGCACCACAGCCTGCACGGTGAAGACGCTGCGGCTCGCCGCGTCGGCTCGCTGCACCGTCAACGTCAGCGGCACCTTGTCCCCCGCCTTCAGCGGCCGCTTGAGATCGACGAGCATGGCATGCAGGCCCCCCGGCGCGAGCTTCACCGCCTTGCCGGCGGGCAGCTCTATCCTCGCGACCGGGCGCATTTTCATCACGCCGCCGTCCACGGACGTATTGTGCAGCTCCACGGCTGCGGCAGCCGGGCTCGTCACGGCGACCAGCACGAGGTTCAGCCGGCTCGTGAGCTCCATGTACGCGGCCGCAACCTTCTGTCCGGGGGCCGGAGGGCGCACCCAGGCGTCGTTCACGGTCACGGGCTGTGCCGCGGCCGCCGAGGGCAGCCACGTCAAGGCGGCGAGCGCGAACCGCAGGAACGGCCGAGCGGGAAATGTCATGCCGGGATCTTCCCAAAAGCGCGGATTGTTTCATTGGTGCCACGGCGGCGCAAGCGCGGGCAGGAGCCGTCGCGGGCTTTGGTACAATAGCGCTCCATGCATCGACTTCTGCCGCTCGCTCTCCTCGCAGTCTGCCCCGCTTTCGCCGCCCAGCAACACCCGTCTCCCGATCCGCCGGCCCCGGCGATCGCCGCCAGGTCCTACCTCCTGGTGGATTACAACAGCGGTCAGCAGCTCGTGGCTCACGATCCGCAGCGGCGTGTGGAGCCGGCATCGCTGACCAAGCTGATGACGGCCTATGTCACCTTCAAGGCGCTCAAGGAGAAGCGCATCCGCCCAGGGCAGGCCGTGCCGGTATCGGAGCAGGCCTGGCGCGCCGAGGGCTCGCGCATGTTCATCGAGCCGCGCAAGGCGGTGACGGTGGACGAGCTGATCCACGGCATGATCGTGCAATCGGGCAACGACGCCTGCATCGCGCTGGCCGATGCGGTCGCGGGCAGCGAGGACGCGTTCGTCGCGCTGATGAACCGGGAGGCGCGGCGGCTGGGGCTGAAGGACACCCGCTACGTCAACGTGACGGGGTTGCCTCACCCGGATCAGTACTCGACGGCCGAGGACATCGCGCTGCTCGCCGCGGCGATCATCCGCGATTTCCCCGAGTACTATCCGCTCTACTCCCAGCGCGAGTACCGCTACAACAACATTACGCAGGCCAATCGCAACCGGCTGCTGTGGACCGATCCCACGGTGGACGGCATGAAGACCGGCTACACCCAGAACGCCGGCTACTGCCTCGTCACTTCCGCGCGGCGGGGCGAGCGGCGGCTCATCTCGGTGGTGCTGGGCGCGGCGAGCGAGGCCGGCCGCGCCGTCGAGAGCCAGAAGCTGCTCAACCACGGTTTCCGGTCCTACGACGGCGTGCGTCTCTTCGCCGGCAGGCAGCCGGTCGCGACGCTGGAGGTGTACAAGGGGACCGCCAGCACGGTCCGGGCGGGCTTCCTGTCCGATCTCCACCTCACCCTGCCCCGCGGAATGCGCGACCACCTCAAGGCCAGCGTCGTGAGCATGCAGCCGCTGCTCGCGCCGATCCGCGCCGGCCAGAGCGTGGGCATGATGCGCCTCACGCTGGATGGCAGGCCGTTTCGCGAAGTCCCGGTGGTCGCCCTCGACGAGGTCCCCCTCGCCGGGATCCTCGGCCGCGGCTGGGACACGCTGCGGCTGCTCTTCCACTGACGCCGCTACGGGCCGGGTGTAGACTGGAGCGCTCCGCTGCAGCTGCCGCGCCCCGGGGCCCACGATGAGCGAGACGGTCTATCTCAACGGCGAGTTCATGCCGCTCGACAAGGCGCGCGTGCCGGTGCTCGATCGCGGCTTCATCTTCGGCGACGGCGTCTACGAGGTGATACCGGTCTATTCGAGACGCCCGTTCCGCCTGCCGCAGCACCTCCAGCGGCTCGGCCGCAGCCTCGACGCGATACGGCTCGCCAACCCGCTGACGGAAGGCGAGTGGACGCGGCTCATCGGCGACATCATCGCGCGCAATGCCGGCGACGATCAGTCGGTCTACCTCCAGGTCACGCGCGGCGTGGCGAAGCGCGACCACGCTTTTCCCAGGGAAGCGAAGCCGACCGTCTTCGTGATGTCGGGGCCGCTCGCCACTCCGCCGCGGGAGCTGGTCGAGAGCGGCGTGCCGTGCATCACGGGCACGGATTACCGCTGGCTCAAATGCGACGTCAAGTCGGTGTCGTTGCTCGGGAACTGCCTGCTGCGGCAATCCGCGGCCGACGCCGGGGCGGCCGAGATCGTGCTGTTCCGCGGCGGGCACCTGACCGAGGCTTCCGCCAGCAACGTCTTCGTGGTCCGCCGGGGCACGCTCCTGTCGCCGCCGAAAACCCACCTGATATTGCCCGGCATCACCTACGACGTCGTCCTCGAGCTGGCGGCGGCCGCCGGCATCCCGATCGAGCTGCGCCAGATCCCGGAACCGGAGGTGAGAGGCGCCGACGAGCTGTGGTTGACTTCGTCGACCCGCGAAGTGCAGGCGATCGTCGCCCTCGACGGCAAGCCGGTGGGCGCCGGCCGGCCCGGCCCGCTGTTCAGGAAGATCTACCAGGCGTTACAGGAATTTAAACGCAAGGTGATGAGGGTGGCTGCATGAGCGGCGGAGGTGGCATGAGCGGCACGATGCGCATGAGCGCCGAAACGGAACTCCTCGCCTATCCCTGCGATTTTCCGATCAAGATCCTCGGGCAGACGCGGGCCGGCTTCGCGCAGTCGATACTCGAGGTGGTCAGGAAGCACGCGCCGGAATTCGACGGCGCGGCGATGGAGATGAAAACCAGCAAGCGCGGGAAGTACCTGAGCCTGACCTGCGTGATCCGCGCCACCTCGCGCGAGCAGCTCGACGGACTCTACCAGGAACTGTGTGACCACCCGATGGTGGTCATGGTGCTCTAGCACGCCGCCGGGCCGGCGTGCCGAGCGATACGCGATACGAGACGCGGGATACGAGATAAACGCCCTTATCCCGTATCGCGTATCCCGTATCTCGCATCAGGGTTTCTTCGGTACCGGTTTCTTCTTGGGTCTTCCCGGACGCGTCTTGCCGTAGCTGCCGCGGAACAGCTTGCCGCGGCGCGTGCGTTGATCTCCTTTGCCCATCGCGTTCTCCCGTTCGGTCGAAAGAGCGGCGATTGTACACCGCGCCGTGCCGGCGCCGTCAGCGCAGCGCGGCGATCTGCCGGTCGTGCCAGCGCGAGAACAGCAACAGCGAAACGGCCGCCCCGACCAGCGCGAGGAACATGTCCCACTGCGTATCCCATTGATCGCCCTGCGTGCCCAGGAACTCGACGGCGTCCTGACCCATGACGAGCGCGGCCCACCACTCGACCATCTCGTAGAGGGCGCTGATCGCGAGGCAGACGCACAGGGTGATGAAGAACAGGAATTTGCCCGGCGCCAGCGCAAACCGGCGCACCAATATCTCGCGCGCGACGATCGCCGGGATGAATCCCTGCGCAAGATGCCCCAGGCGGTCGTAGGGGTTGCGCGCGAGCCCCAGCCATTCCTGCAGCCAGAAGCCGGCCGGCACATGCGCGTAGGTGTAAGCCCCGCCGAGGATGAGGATCAGCCCGTGGATGCAGATCAGGACATAGGCCAGCGCGGTGAACGGGAAGGCGCGGCGGGTTGCCAGCAACAGCGGCAAGGCGATCAGCACGGGCGCCACTTCCATCCACCAGGTCAGGCGGTCGCGCGGCGCGATGCCGGACGCGATCAGGGCCGCGAGCCAGATGACTGTCACTCCGGCAAGGGCGTGACTGAGGGTCGCTTGGGGCCGAGCAATCACGACTTCTATTGGTACTTGTACGCGCGAATGACCTTGATGTCCGCCGCGTAGGTCGTGGCCAGGTCCGCGTTGGGACCTTTCAGCATCTCCGGCAAGTGTCGACACTGCCGGATCAGATCAGCCTTGTCCTGCCCCAGCAGGTCGTCACGGTATTCCTTGCGCTGCAACAGGATCTCGCCCTCGTACTTGCCGATATTGCGCACGTACTCATCCTTGTCCCTGGAATTCCCGCGGATCATCGCGTGGATTCGCTGCTCCAAGTCCCGCAACAACGCGCGGTGCTGTGCCTCCCATCCAGCGTACGCCTTCGCACTGGTGGCGCGGGTAGCGGGAACTGCCACGTCGCAGGCCTCCTTCAGCGCGGCGATGCGGATGTAGCCGCCGTACACCTTCGCGAGGCTGGCCCCATACCCGACATCCGCTGCGGAGGTGGCGCGGCTGGCAAGAAACACCGCCAACGCAGCCAGCATGAAGCATGTAACTTTGGCGCTGCTCATGTCTCGGTGTGGGGCCGCGTACCGGGGGGCGCGGCATTGTGCTACCGTTCTTGTTATCTTGCCAGAATTGCCATGAGCGCAACCAGCATCGCCGCCGTCTCCGGTGCCCGCGCGCGCCAAGCCGCTCCCGAGGTGCGCGTGCGCAGGCTCGGCCGCGTCGAGTACGGCCCGATGTGGCGCGCGATGCAGGATTTCACCGCTCAACGCAGCGCCGGAACTCCGGACGAGCTCTGGCTGCTCGAGCATCCGCCCGTCTACACGCTCGGTGTGGCCGGGCGCGCCGCGCACCTGCCGCGCGTGGCGAACGGCATCCCGGTGGTCAAAACCGACCGCGGCGGCCAGATCACGTATCACGGCCCCGGCCAGGTCGTGATCTACGCGCTGCTCGACCTGCGGCGCCGCGGCCTGGCGGTGCGGCCGCTGGTGCGCTTGCTGGAGAATGCGGTAACAGGCCTGCTCGACGCCTACGGCATCGCGGCCGCAGGGCGCCTCGAGGCGCCGGGCGTGTACGTGAACGGCGCGAAGGTCGCCGCGCTCGGGCTGCGCATCCGCGACGGCCGCTGCTACCACGGCCTCGCGTTCAACGTCGACATGGACCTCTCGCCTTTTCACGTGATCGACCCCTGCGGCTACTCGGGGCTGGCGGTGACGCAGGCGCGCGATCTCGGCATCGCGGACGGCCCGGAACTCCTGGGCGGCAAGCTCGTCCATCATCTACTGCAGGGACTGGCATGAGCGCGGTCGGCGAAAAGCAGAAGGGGCAGGCAAAAACGGCGCGTATCCCGATCAAGGTGGTGCCGTCGGCTCCGCTGGCAAAGCCCGACTGGATCCGCGTGCGCCTTGGCAACGGCGAGCGCTTCCACGAGATCAAGCGCATCCTGCGCGAGCACCGCCTGCATACCGTGTGCGAGGAAGCGAGCTGCCCCAATATCGGTGAGTGCTTCGGCAAGGGCACCGCGACTTTCATGATCCTCGGCGACCTGTGCACCCGGCGCTGTCCCTTCTGCGACGTGGCCCACGGCAAGCCGCTGCCGCCAGACACCGAGGAACCCGCCAATCTTGCGCGCACCATAGCCGCGCTCAAGCTGAAGTACGTGGTCATCACCAGCGTCGACCGGGACGATCTGCGCGACGGCGGGGCGGCGCACTTCGCCGAGTGCATCCGCGCCGTGCGCGGCCTCTCGCCGCAAACGCGCATCGAGGTGCTGGTGCCCGACTTCCGCGGCCGGCTCGAGATCGCGCTCGACGTGCTGGCGGAAGCGCCGCCCGACGTCATGAACCACAACCTCGAGACGGTGCGGCGCCTCTACCGCCAGGCGCGCCCCGGCGCCGACTTCGGGAATTCGTTGAAGCTGTTGAAGGATTTCAAGTCGCGCTTCCCGGCGATTCCCACGAAATCCGGATTGATGGTGGGGCTGGGCGAGACCGACGAGGAAATCCTCGAGGTGATGCGCGACCTGCGCGCGCACGACGTCGAGATGCTCACCATTGGCCAGTACCTGCAGCCGTCGCCACATCATTTACCGGTCGCGCGCTATGTCGAGCCCGCGATGTTCGACGAGTTCGCGCGCCGCGCGCGCGAGATGGGCTTCGCGCACGCGGCGTGCGGACCGCTGGTGCGCTCTTCCTATCACGCCGACCGGCAGGCCCACGAGGCCGGCGTCGTATAGAAGCATCAGCCACAGAGAGCACAGAGGTCACAGAGAAAACCCCGAAATCCCCCGGCGACGGTTCTCTGACCGCTCTCTCGGTGTTCTCTGTGTTCTCTGTGGCTAAAGTTCCTTAAGCTTTTCTTCCAGCAGCGCGTTGAACTTCGCGAGGTCGGTCTCGCCCTGGGTGCGGCTGACGATATTGCCGCGCCTGTCGATGACAAAGGTGGTGGGAGTCACCTTCACGTCTCCGTACGCTCTCGCCAGCTCCCGGACGGG
>JBIOVQ010000272.1:0-14190 GCA_044867805.1 Burkholderiales bacterium
CAGGATCTTGGTGAAGTTCTCGGCTCGCTGATAGTTGAGCTGGAACGTTTCGGTACGCAGCGGCTCGAGCTCGGCGATCTGCGCGCGAGCTTCGAGCGCGAGCTTTTCGCGTGTGGCGAGCTCGTCGCGCGGCGCGATCCACACCACGTTGCCGACCTTGCGCATGTCGAGGCCCTTGCTCTGCAGGATGATGTCGAGCGCTTGGTCCCACGGCACGTCCTTCAGCCGCAGCGTGAGGTTGCCGCCAACGGTGTCGCTGGTGATGATGTTGAGTCCGGTGAAATCCGCGATCACCTGGAGCACCGCCCGCACCTCCACGTTCTGGAAGTTGAGCGAGAGCTTTTCGCCCGTGTAGCCGCCGCCCCGCGCGATGCGGCCGGCGTCCTCGGCCTGCGGCTTCACTTCGACGATGAAACGCGTATCGGTCTGGTAGGCCGTATGCTCCCAGGTGCCGCGCGGCTCGATAACGACGCGCGTGTTGCTGCCCTGCGCGAAGGCATCGATCGTCTGCACCACGGTGCCGAAGTCGGTCACGTCCAGGCGCCGGCGCAGGTTCTGGGGCACGGTGGTATTGAGGAAATCGACTACGATCGTCCGGCCCTGAAGCTTGAGATCGATACCGACGGCGCTATCCGACAGGTCGACCACGACGCGGCCTTCGCCGGCCGTTCCACGGCGGAAGTCGATGTCGCGCAGCGCATGGCGGGAATCTACGGCGCGCGGTTCCGCGAAATGGGTGGTGACGCCGGAGGGACCCGCGGCCGCGGCTGTGCCCTGCAGCGTGATCAGCACCGACCGCCCGTCGACCTGCATGTCGTAGCCGCTGGCGCGGGCGAGATTGAGCACCAGGCGCGTGCGGTCCCCCGCCTGCACCACGTTGAGGCTGCGCACATCGCCTTCGTTCACGTCCTGGGCGTTGCGGCCCAGCGCATTGGCGGTGTTCAGGAAGTCGAAAGCGATGCGCGGCGGGTTGGACACGCTGAACCCCGCGGGCGGGCTCGCCGGCGCCTGCTTCAGCGTGACCTTGACGATGACCCTGCCCCCGGTCGAGGGCGAAACGTCGATCGCCTCGATGCTGTTGGTCTGGCCGTGCGCCGCGGTGCCGGCGCATGCGAGCAGCAGCGCGAGGGCCCCGTGGAGCAGCGACGAGAGAGAGAAGTCCCTGAGCTTCATTTTCTGCCCTCCTGTTCATCCAGCAGCAACATCGTGCGATCCTCTTCCTTCCAGTCGCTGCCGCTATCCTGGACCAGTTCCTTGATCTTGATCGTGGTCTCCGAGATCTCGACGATGCGCCCGAAGTTCTGTCCCATGAAATCGCCCGATTTGACCCGGTAGAGGTTCTTGTCCGGCGTCAGGATCAGCGCGAAGTTTTCCCGCTTCTGCTGCAGCGTGCCCACCATCTTGAGGTTTTCCAGCGGAAACGCTTCCAGCGGTCCCTTGCGCCGGTTGGGGTCCAGCCGCGGGTCGTCGGACTTGCGCGCCAACTGTTTGCCCGCGGCGATCTTGCGCGGGAGGAACGGGTCGACAAGGTCGAACGCCGCGTACTCGAATGGCTCATAAGGCTTCACTTCCGGCAGCGGCGGAATGCGGCCGCGCGGCATATTGTCCGAGTCCTTGACGAACTGCCGCAGGTCGGAGTGCTGTTCCCCGCTGCACGATACGAGCGCGAGGCAGGACAGCGCGATGGCGACGGCGCGGCGCCGGATCATTTCTTGCCCTTCTTGGTCGCGGCCCGTCGCTGCGCCGCGAGCTCCTCGTCATCGAGGTAGCGGAAGGTCTTGGCGGTGGCGTCCAGGGTCAGGCCCCCGCCCTTGGCCATCGGCGCGAGGGCGATGTTTTCCAGCGTCACGATGCGCGAGAGCTTGCCGATGTCGCTCGCGAAGGCGCCGATGTCGTGGTAGCTGCCGGTGACCTTGATCGTGATCGGCAACTCCGCGTAGAAATCGCGCCGGGTCTCCTGCTGTGCCGGCTTGAACAGCTCGAATTGCAGCCCGCGCCCCAGCCCCGCCTGGTTGATGTCTGTCAGCAGGGCGTCCATCTCGGAGCGGCCGGGCAGCTGCTTGAGCAGCGCGCCGAACTGCTTCTCGATGTCTTCCAGCTGCTTCTGGTAGGCGGGCAGGTTGATCGCCTCGCTCTTCTTGGTGAGGAAGGTCTTGCGCAGCCCCTCTTCCTTCTGTTTCTCCGTGTTGATCGCGTCGATCTGGTCCTGCCAGTCGAGCCACCAGCTCGCGCCCACGATGAGCGCCAGCACGACCAGCAGCACCCCGAGCTTGACCAGGATGGGGGCGGTCCCGATCCTCTTCGGATCGAGGTAGCGCTGCAGTTCGCTCATCGTCATCGCCATGGCCTACCCCTTCTTGGGCGCGGGCTTCGCCGCGCCTTTCTTGCCGTCGTCCTCGGCGCGCGCGCGCGTAATGCTGATGCCCATTACGAACTCGTTGATGCGCTGGCCCCCCGCCTGGATCGCCTTGATCTCGACCAGGCCCGGATTCTCGAGCTGGGGCGAGGACTCGAGGTTGCGCATGAGCGTCGACACCCGCGCCTGGGACTGGGTGAGGCCGGTAATGGTGACGCGGGTGCCCGCCTGCTTGACGCCCTTGAGGTAGACACCGTCCGGGAGCTGCCGCACCAGCTGGTCGAGCAGGTGCACCGTCTCGGAGCGATTGCCCTGGAGCGTTTCAACCACGCGCTTGCGCGCGAGCAGCGCCGCCGTCTGCTCCTTGAGCTTCTGGATCTCGGCGATCTGCTTGTCGAGCTTGGCGATCTCCTCCTGCAGGTACTTGTTGCGGCGCACCTGCAGGTCGTGCTGCTCGTCGAGATAGGTGTGCACGATGAACCACACGCCGACCCCGATGACGACCACGCCGCCGAGCAGGAAGAAGAATTGCTGTTGCTGTTGCTTGCGCCGGATCTCGCGATGCGGCAGCAGGTTGATGCGGATCACGGGTCGAACCTCCGCATGGCGAGGCCGCAGGCGACCATGAGCGACGGAGCGTCCTGGGTGAGCGCCTTCGCCTTGATCTTCCCCGATACCTGCATGTTCACGAACGGGTTGGCGATGATGGTGTTCACCTGGACGCGCTTCGAAACCGCCTCGTCCACGCCGGGAATCGCCGCGCTGCCGCCGGCGAGCACGATGTGGTGGATCTGGTTGTGCTGCGTCGAGGTGAAGAAGAACTGCAGGGCGCGCGCGACCTCGAGGCCCAGCATGTCCATGAATGGCTGCAGCACATCGGCCTCGTAGTTGTCGGGCAGCCCGCCGGCGCGCTTGGCGGCCTCGGCTTCCTCGGGGGACAGGCCGAACTTGTTCTGGATTTCCTGGGTGAGCTGGTTGCCGCCGAACGGCTGCTCGCGCATGTAGATCGACTGGTCGTTGCGCAGCACGTTGACCGCCATGACGCTGGCGCCGACGTCGACCATCGCGATGTTCTGATCCTTGCCGCTTTCCGGAAACTGGCTCTCGATCAGCTCGAACGCGGTCTGCGCGGCCAGCACGTCCACGTCCATCACCGTCGCCTTGAGCCCGGCCGATTCGGCGACCGCCACGCGGTCGATGATCTTCTCCTTGCGCGAGGCCGCGATCAGCACCTCGATGTCGTCCGCGCTGTTGGGAGCGGGGCCGAGCACCTGGAAATCCAGGTTGACCTCGTCGATCGCGAACGGGATGTACTGGTTCGCCTCGGTTTCCACCTGCAGCTCGAGGTCGTCCTCGGTCTGGCCCGCCGGCACGAGGATTTTCTTGCTGATAACCGCGGCGTTGGGCAGCGCCAGCGCCAGGTTCTTGATGTTGCTGCCCAGGCGCTTGTGGCAGCGCTTGACGGCGTCGCTCACCGCGTCGAGGTTGTTGATGTTGCCTTCAACGATGGAGTCCTTCGGCAGGGGCTCGATGGCGTAGCGCTCCACGCGATACATGCCCTGGCCGGCTTGCGCGATCTCGACCATCTTGACCGCCGACGAACTGATGTCGGCCCCGATCAACGGCGGCGCCTTGGGTTTGAACAAACCCTCGAGCGCGGCAATGCTGAAATTTCCTTTGAGCATAAGTCAATGGGGAGACAATCCCACAGTTTACATTAAATGTAGCAACAACTCCCTTGGATGTAAAGAGTTTTAGCGGCTTTTTTGGTTCTTGGGGAACCCCGCCTATAATGAGGGGGCACTAAATATAGCTTACTCTGCAGCGGGTTGCTGATACGCGGACATTTTTACCAATCGGAATCGAACCCCTGTTGCTATGGCGCAACATACCCCCACCTAAGACCCTAATTTCATGGCGAATCGTTGGTGGGTTGTCTCCGGGCTGGTGATCGTGGCGGGCGCGCTGGCTAGCGCGCTGTTACTGGTATTCGTCGCCGCCGTTGTCTATCCCACCCTGCCCTCGCTCGACGTTCTCACCAACTACCAGCCCAAGATACCGCTGCGGGTCTACAGCGCCGACGGCAAGCTGATCGGGGAGTTTGGCGAGGAGCGCCGCGCCGTCGTGAGAATCGGCGACGTTCCGCGTTCGCTGACCTACGCCATCCTCGCGGCCGAAGACGAGCGCTTCTACCAGCACAGCGGCGTCGACTACGTCGGCGTTGCGCGCGCCGCGCTCTCCAATTTCGTCTCCGGGGAGGTGCGCCAGGGCGCCTCCACCATCACCATGCAGGTTGCTCGTAACTTTTTCTTGACTAAGGAAAAAACGCTCACCCGCAAGTTCAACGAAGTGCTGCTGGCATTCAAGATCGAGTCCAATCTCACCAAGGACCAGATCCTCGAGCTGTACGTCAACCAGATCTATCTCGGGCAGCGCGCCTACGGGTTTGCCGCGGCCTCGCAGATCTATTTCGGCAAACCGCTGGCCGAGCTCTCGCTCGCCGACTCGGCGATGCTCGCCGGGCTGCCCAAGGCGCCTTCGCGCTACAACCCCATCGCCAATGCGACGCGCGCCAAGCAGCGCCAGCATTACGTCCTGCGGCGCATGCGCGAGTTGCAGCTGATTTCGGAGGAGGAGTTCGCCGCCGCCGACCAGGACGTCGTGGTGGTGAAAAGGGAACTCAACGAGTACCCCGTTCACGCCGAGCATTTTGCCGAGATGGTGCGCCAGGCGCTCTACGAGCGCTACCAGGAAAACGCCTATGGAATGGGCTTGCGCGTCTACACGACGCTGCTGACGACTCACCAGGCCGCCGCCTATGAATCGCTGCGCTGGGGCGTGCAGGATTACGACCGGCGGCACGGCTATCGCGGCCCCGAAGGCTTCGTGGAGATACCGCCCAAGCCCACCGAGGAGGCGCTCGAAGACGCGTTGCAGGACAGTGTCGACAGCGACGGCATTCATGCCGCCGTCGTGGTCGAGGCGAACCGCAAGCTGGTGCGCGCCTATCGCAAAGGGGGAGACTGGCTGGAGATCAAGGACGAGGGGCTGGCGTTTGCGGCACGCATGCTGGGCGGCGGGGCGAGCGCGAGCCAGCGCATCCGCCGCGGCGCCATCATCCGCGTGCAGCAGGACGAGCAGGAGCGCTGGCACATCACTCAGATGCCGGTCGTCGAGGCCTCCCTGATTTCCATGGATCCCCGCAACGGGGCGATCCGGGCGCTGGTGGGGGGCTTCGACTTCAACCGCAACCAGTTCAATCACGTGACGCAGGCGGTGCGCCAGGCGGGATCGGGCTTCAAGCCCTTCATCTACTCGGCGGCGCTGGAGAAGGGCTTCACCCCGGCCACGGTGATCAACGATGCCCCGCTTACCTTCACCGCCGCGCAGACGGGCTCCGAGCCGTGGGAGCCGAGGAATTTCGACGGCAAATTCGACGGCCCGATACGCCTGCGCACTGCGCTCGTGAAGTCCAAGAACCTGGTCTCGGTGCGCATCCTGCAGGCGATTTCACCGCAATATGCGCAGGACTACATCGCCCGCTTTGGTTTCGACCCCAAGCTGCACCCGCCGTATCTGACGATGGCGCTCGGCGCGGGCACCGTGACGCCGCTGCAGATGGTGACGGCCTACGGGGTGTTCGCCAACGGCGGCTATCGCGTGACCCCGTACTTCATCGAGCGCGTGGAGGACGCCCGCGGCAACGTGCTGATGGCAGCCAAGCCGGCGGCGGCCGGGGCCGGCGCGGAGCGCGTCATCGACGCGCGCAACGCCTTCATCATGACGAGCATCATGCGCGACGTGATGCGCATCGGCACCGGAGCCCGCGCCGGCAAGCTCGGGCGGCACGATCTCGCCGGGAAAACCGGCACCACCAACGAATTCCTCGACGCCTGGTTTTCGGGCTACACCAGCGAGCTCGTGGCGGTGTCGTGGATCGGGTTCGACGCGCCGCAGACGCTGGGCCGCAACGAAACCGGCGCCCAGGCCGCGCTGCCGATCTGGATGGGCTACATGAGCGTTGCGCTCGACAGGGTGCCCGAGCAGGTGCTCGCGCCGCCCGACGGGGTGATCGGGTTGCGCATCAACCCGGAAAACGGCCTGCGGGTCGCCGACGCGCAGCCGGGCCTCCTCGACTATTTCTACCAGGAGTTCCCGCCGGCCCAGCAGGAGACCCTGATCGGCGGGGTGACCGGCGGCGAGCGCCGCGAAGAAGTGCAGAACCAGCTGTTCTGATCGCGTCATGGCGAAGGACACCGGCCGCAACGACCGGCGCAGCCGCATCGCGCATCTCGCCGCGCGCCTGATGGCCGAGGACGGCATCGAGGACTTCGCGACGGCCAAGCGCAAGGCGGCGCGCCAGGCCGGCATGCCCGACACGCGCGAGCTGCCCACCAACGAGGAAGTGGACGCCGCGCTCAAGACTTATCAGTTGATCTATCACCGCGAGGCGCACCGCGACCGGCTGCGCGAATTGCGCGAGCGGGCGGTGCGGGCGATGCGCGAGTTCGCCCAGTTCAATCCCTACCTCACCGGCTCGGTGCTGAACGGGAACGCCGGCAAGTACGCCGACATCAACCTGCAGCTTTTCACCGACAACGAGAAAGCGGTGGAGCTTTACCTGATCGACCGCGGGATCTCCTACAAGGCGGCGCAAGGCCGGCTCTATGCGGGGGAGGAGATGCGCACGGTGCCGGTGTACCAGGTCACCGACGACGGCACCGTAATCGAGCTGACGGTGCTCTCGCCCTACGACCTGCGCGGCCCGCTCCGCACCACCCCCGACGGAAAGAACATCGAGCGCGCCAAACTACCTGCGGTCGAGCAATTACTGGTGGAGACCTGATCGAACAGTAGGTGGCGACTTGTGCTGAGGCGGCCGTGTTGCTCCACCGCAGCGTGCGCCCTCCGTAGCCCCAACGGTAATCACTGTCACCGTGTCGGGCGCGGCCTCCGTCCCGCACCACGCTGCGCGAGACCGAGGACGGAGGCCAGTCCTCGTCCGCGCGGCGCACCTCCTCCGGCGCGCCGGTGTCACATCTGCTTGCCCAGACTGAGTAAGTGCTCGCTCACCCCTCCTGTCCCTGATGAAGGGGAGAAGTATCCCCCTCGTTCCCGCCCTGCCTAGCCGCCGTCTTTGAGCCAGCCGGCGACTTCGTGGGCGTAGTAGGTGAGGACGGCGTCGGCGCCCGCGCGCTTGAACGCCGTGAGGATCTCCATGACGCAGGAACGCTCGTCGAGCCAGCCCCGGGCGGCCGCGGCCTTCACCATCGAGTATTCGCCGCTGACCTGGTAGACGAAGGTCGGCGCGCCGAACCGCTCTTTCACGCGTCGCACGACATCGAGGTAGGGCAAGCCCGGCTTCACCATGACCATGTCCGCCCCTTCCTCCAGGTCGAGCCCGACCTCCCACAGCGCTTCATCGCTGTTCGCGTAGTCCATCTGGTAGGTATGCTTCGTGCTGCGCCCGAGGCTCTTCGCCGAGCCGACCGCGTCGCGAAACGGCCCGTAGAAACCGGAAGCATACTTCGCGGAATAGGCGAGGATGCGGGTGTGGATGAACCTGGCGCGGTCGAGCGCCGCGCGGATCGCCCCGACGCGGCCGTCCATCATGTCCGAGGGCGCGACGATGTCTACGCCGGACGCGGCGCACACCAGTGCCTGCTTTTCCAGCACCGCGATCGTCTCGTCGTTCAGCACGTAGCCCGAGCGATCGACCACGCCATCCTGGCCGTGGGTGGTGTACGGGTCCAGCGCGACGTCGGTGATGACGCCGAGTTCCGGCAGCCGCTTCTTGAGCGCCGCCACCGCGCGCGGCACCAGCCCTTTGGGATTGAGCGCCTCCCGTCCGTCGGCGGACTTCTGCTCCCGGGCGATGAACGGAAACACCGCCAGCGCGGGGATTCCCAGCTTCACGCACTGCTCGGCGTGCCCGAGCAGGCGGTCGATGGAGTAGCGCCGAATGCCCGGCATCGAGGGGACCGGCTCGACCCGGCTCTTGCCCTCGATCACGAATACCGGGTAGATCAAGTCATCGGTCGTCAGCCGGTGCTCGCGCCGCAGCCGCCGCGTGAACTCGTCGCGCCGCATCCGGCGCATGCGCCGCCGCGGAAAACCACCATGCCAGTGCATCCGATTAACCTCTTGAAGGAAAGGGCTATTTTTGCCTGCCGGGAGGGGAACTTCGGGCCATTATAAACGTCGTATCTCTCAGACGATGACGAGTCGTCTCCCGCTTCTCCTCCCTGAGCGGGCGCCTTAATCCTAGTTAAGGCTTTTTGCCCCCGGTTTTACTCCCCTTTAACCGGGGGTTTTTTATGTCCGCCATTCGTGCCCCGCACGCGGACGAAAAGTCACGTAGGTGATTGTTATTCGGCCTGAAACTGGCGCGGCGGACCGCGCCTACTGTAGAATGGCGCCGCGTTTCATACAAGCGGCAAAAAAAGGGATTCTGCATGCCTTTCCGCCGGTTGCTGCCGTACTGCGGGACCCTCTTCGCCGCGGCTGCGCTCGCTCAGGGTCTACCCGAGGCTGATGTTTCAAGGGGCCAGCAGCTCGCGACCCAGGTCTGCGCCGCGTGCCACGCAGCCGATGGCAACAGCGCCCAATCCGCCAACCCCGTGCTCGCCGGCCAGCACGCCGAGTACACCTTCAAGCAGCTCTCGAACTTCAAGCCGCAGGACGGCAAGCCCGCCGAGCGGCTGAACCCGATCATGGCGGGAATGGTGGCAAACCTATCCGCGGAGGACATGAGCAGCCTGGCCGCCTACTTCCAGGCGCAGAAGCCCGCGCCGCGGGCGGCCCGCGATGCGGCTCTCGTGAAGCTCGGGCAGGCGATCTACCGCGGCGGCATCCTGTCCAGGAACGTGGCGGCGTGTACCGCCTGCCACGGCCCCGGCGGGGCCGGAGTGCCGGCCCAGTTTCCGCGGGTCGCGGGGCAATTCGCGGAGTACACCGCCGCGCAGTTGCGGGCATTCCGCTCGGGCGAGCGCGCCAACGACCCTAACCGCATGATGCGCGCGGTCGCCGAACGCCTGTCCGACCGCGAGATTGCCGCGGTCGCCGAATACCTCTCCGGGTTGCGCTGACGCTACGAGGGGCGTCGGGCGTCGAGTGACAACCCCCGCTTCCGTGCTTCCTAGAGTTCCCTGAAGACTTCCTTTGCCGCGGCGATGGTGCGCGCGATTTCCGCCCGGCCGTGCGCCGAGGATACGAACCCCGCTTCGTAGGCCGACGGGGCGAGATAGATGCCCCGCGCCAGCATGCCGTGGAAGAAGCGATTGAACGCTTCCTTGTCGCATTGCATGACTTCCGCGTAGCTCGCCGGAGGCGTCTCGCGGAAATAGAGGCCGAACATGCCGCCGACGCTCGCCGCGGAAAACGGCACGCCGCGCTCCTGCGCCGCGCGCGTGAGGCCTTCACACAGCGCGCGGGTGGTCGCCGCCAGCCGGTCGAAGAACCGCGGTGCCTGGACCAGCTTGAGCGTGGCCAGACCCGCCGCGACCGCCACCGGGTTGCCCGAGAGCGTGCCCGCCTGGTAAACCGGGCCGAGCGGCGCGATCGACTGCATGATGTCGCGCCGGCCGCCAAAGGCGCCCACCGGCAGTCCCCCGCCTATGACCTTGCCGAGCGTGGTGAGGTCAGGGCGCACGCCGTAGAGCGCCTGCGCGCCGCCGAGCGCGACGCGAAAGCCGGTCATGACCTCGTCGAAAATCAGCAGGCTGCCATGCTGCGTGCACAGTCGCCGCAGTTCCTGCAGAAACTCCCGCAGCGGCGCGACCAGGTTCATGTTGCCGGCGACCGGCTCCACGATCACCGCGGCGATCTCGCTCCCGTCGCGCTGAAATGCGCGCTGCACGGCACTCTCGCTGTTGTAGTCCAGCACCACCGTGTGCGCGGCGGTCTCCGCGGGCACGCCCGCGGAGGAGGGTTGGCCGAAGGTGAGCGCCCCCGATCCCGCCTTCACCAGTAGCGCGTCGGCGTGGCCGTGATAGCAGCCTTCAAACTTGATGACCTTGGACCTGCCCGTGTGTCCCCGAGCGAGCCGCAGGGCGCTCATGGTCGCCTCGGTTCCCGAGCTCACCAGCCGCACCTGCTCGAGCGAGGGCACGAGCCGGCACAGGAGCTCGGCCATCTCGACTTCCTGGCGGGTGGGGGCGCCGAACGACAAGCCGCGCCTGGCGGCCTGCTGCGCCGCCTTGATCACTTTCGGGTGGCTGTGGCCGACGATGAGCGGACCCCAGGAGCCCACGTAGTCGATGTAGGCGCGGCCGTCGGCGTCCCATACGCGCGCTCCTTTCCCGCGCTGCACGAAGGGGGGCGTGCCGCCCACCGAGCGAAAAGCGCGCACCGGCGAATTGACGCCGCCGGGAATGACGCGTTGCGCCCGCTGGAACAGTTTCTGGCTGTTTTTCATGCGGCCGCGCAGGGCTGGTCTAACGTTTTCCCGCCGCCGTCTTTCCTTGCCGGCGCGGGAACAGGCCGCAGAAGCGTTGCGCCGCGAGCTCGACGTCGCTCGCCCCGAACAACGCCGAGATCACGGCGACACCGTCGACCCCTGCTTCGATCAATCGCGGCGCATTCTCGGGCGTGATGCCGCCGATCGCGACCACCGGCAGCCTCAATTCGCGTTTCGCTTCGCGCAGCAGCCCGATCGGCGTGCGCGCCGTGCCCGGTTTCACCCTGGACGGAAAGAAACCTCCGAAGGCGACGTAGGTGGCGCCCGCCCCGGTGGCGGCCAACGCGTTCTCGATGCGGCCGTAGCAGGAGACGCCCAGTATCTTGTCGGGGCCAAGTTGCCCGCGTGCGTCGGCAGCGGACCCGTCGTCGGCGCCGACGTGCAGTCCGTCCGCGTCGAGCGCAAGCGCTAGGTCCAGGTGATCGTTGATGATCAATGGGACCTGGTATTCCCGGCATAGCGCCAGCAGGGCGCGTCCCTGGACCAGTCTCAGCGCCGGGCTGGCCGCCTTGTTGCGGTACTGCAGCAGGCGCGCGCCGCCGGCAAGCGCGGCCTCGACTTTCGCGAGCAGCTCGGGCGTATCGTCGATGTCGGGCGTGACGGCGTAGAGGCCCGCGACCCGCGGCTTCACGCGTCACTCCTTGCCGCCGCCACCGCCCGGGTCCTCGTCCCGCGCCCAGAACAGCCGGTCCGGTATGTGCTGGCCCATGCCCGGCCGGAACGCTGCCTTCAGCGTCTGCCAGGTGTATTCCTGCGCGTCCTTTACGGCCTCGGCGACTTCGAGCCCGTTGGCGACCGTGGCAGCGATCGCCGCCGCCAGCGTGCAGCCCGAGCCGTGATACGAGCCCGGCAGCCGCTGCCAGTTGTCGCTGCGCACGACGCCGCTCTGGCCGTAGAGCGTGTTGACGACCTCGGCCGTGTTCTCGTGGGTGCCGGTAATGAGCACGTATTCACAGCCGCTCGCGATGATGCGGCGCGCGCACTCGGCGAGGTCGGGGCCCTCGCCTTCCTCGCCCTCCTCTTGCGCGAGCCGCCGCGCTTCGATGCTGTTGGGCGTCAGTATGGTGGTCTGCGGTATGAGCAGCTCCTTCAAGGCGACCACCATCTCCTCGGTCACGAGCTCGTCCCCGCGCCCCGAGGCGAGCACCGGGTCGAGCACGAGCGGCACCTCGGGATAGTCGGACACGACCTCCGCGATCGCGGCGACTTGCTCGAGGCTGCCCAGCAGGCCGACCTTGAACGCGGCGACCGGCATGTCCTCCAGGACGCAGCGCGCCTGGTCGGCCACCCACTCCGCGTCGATCGGGTTGACGTCGTCGACGCCGGTCGTGTCCTGGATCGTGACGGCGGTCACCACCGACAACGGGTGGCAACCCATGCTCGAGAGCGTCATGATGTCGGCCTGCAGTCCCGCGCCGCCGCTCGGATCCGTCGCAGCAAACACCAGAACGATCGGCGGCAGGTCGGCCATGCGGGAAAGGTGCGGGCCCGCGCGTTTGGTCGCGCGGGGATGATTGGATAGAATGCGATTCTAGCAGGGTGCTGAAAAATGGGGCGACGCCCCCCTTTGATCCCCTCAGCCGGAGGTTGTTGAAGGCGACGGCTGTGTTGATCCAGGCTCGCTGCGGGAGGTCCCCGGTTTTTTTCAGCAGCTGCCAGCTCAGATGGGATGTCGGCATGACGACGGCGGAAACGCAGGTCCACAAGACGTACATGTGTCTCATTTGCGGGTTCATCTACGACGAGGCCGCCGGGCTGCCCGAAGAGGGCATCGCGCCGGGCACGCGCTGGGAGGACGTGCCGCCCAACTGGACCTGCCCCGATTGCGGGGCGCGCAAGGAAGATTTCGAGATGGTGGAGATTTGAGCTTCAATGTTGAATTATTAATGCTTAATGCTGAATGGATCTTGGTTTAGCCTGCCAATTCAACATTCAACATTCAAAACTCAACATTCAGCGTATGCGTATTCTCCATACCATGATCCGCGTCGGCGACCTGCAGCGCTCGATCGATTTTTACACGCAGGTGCTCGGCATGAAGCTGCTGCGCAAGGCGGACTACCCCGGCGGCCGCTTCACCAATGCCTTCGTCGGCTATGACGAGGAGTCGAAGACCGCGGTGCTCGAGCTCACCCACAACTGGGACACCCGCGCCTATGATCTCGGCACCGGCTACGGCCACGTCGCGATCGAGGTCGCGGATGCGGCCAAGGCGTGCGACGACGTGAGGAAGCGCGGAGGCAAGGTCACTCGCGAAGCGGGGCCGATGAAGCACGGCACCACCGTCATCGCGTTCGTCGAGGACCCCGACGGCTACAAGATCGAGTTCATCCAGAGAAAACCTTCCTAGCTGCGCGCGGCGTGGTCCGCCAGGCGCACGAACTCCGCCACGCTCAGGTCCTGCGCGCGCAGCCCCGCATCCACCTCGACCGTCTCGAAATCCGCGGCCTTGAAGTGGGCTTTCAGCGTATTGCGCAGCGTCTTGCGACGCTGGGCGAAAGCCGCGGCGACGATTCTGGCCAGCATAGCTTCGTCGCGGGCGCGGTGTGGCAGGGGCGAATGCGGGGTCATGCGCACCACCGCCGACTCGACCTTGGGCGCCGGGCGGAACGCCGAGGGCGGGACGATGAGGACCAGTTCCATCGCAAAGCGGTACTGCAGCATCACCGAGAGCCGACCGTAGTCGGTCGTCGCCGGCGCGGCCACCATGCGCTCAACCACCTCCTTCTGCAGCATGGCGTGGATGTCGCGGAGGACGGCCACGTGGCGCGCCAGGTGGAACAGCAGCGGCGTGGAAATGTTATACGGCAGGTTGCCGACCACCCGCAGCTGCGGCCCGAGCGCGGCGAAATCAAAACGCAGGGCATCGCCCTCGTGCACGGTGACCCGCGCCGCGGGATAGGCCGTCCGCAGGCGCGCGGCGATATCACGGTCGATCTCGATCACGTGCAGGTGCGCGAGGCACGCCGCCAGCGGCGCGGTGAGCGCGCCCAGCCCGGGACCGATTTCCGCCATGCGGTCGTCCGGCCGGGGCGCGATGGCGGCGACGATGGCGGCGATGGCCGCCTCGTCGACCAGGAAATGCTGGCCGAAACGCTTGCGGGGAACGTGCCGCGGCAGGCGGCGCGCCGCTTTTTCGTGGGTCATGCCGTCGCCGGGGCGCGGCGCGCGCGGGCGGCGAGTTGCGCCGCCAGCCGGATCGCCTCGATCAGGCTGCTGGCAGTAGCGCGACCGCTACCCGCCAGCTCAAGCGCCGTGCCGTGGTCGACCGAGGTGCGGATGATCGGCAGCCCGAGCGTGACATTCACGCCGGAGCCGAAGCTCGCGTACTTGAGCACCGGCAGGCCCTGATCGTGGTACATCGCGAGCACGCAGT
>JBIOVQ010000273.1:0-5338 GCA_044867805.1 Burkholderiales bacterium
CGGACGAGCGCGCCCTGAAGCGCGTGCAGCGCCCGGAGGACCTCGTGGGGGCGGTGCTGTTCTTCGCCTCCGCCGACAGTGATTTCGTCACCGGGCAGTCGCTGGTAGTCGATGGGGGAGCGTTCATGCACTAGGGAGTGTGCAGTGGGCAGTTTGCAGTGTGCAGTTACTGCCAACTGATAGCTGCCAGCTGTCCACTCGCCTGGCCGCCGGGCCGCGAGCGATAGAATGAGCAGGAGGAGGAAGGCATGAAGAAGACATTAACGATCGGCGTCCTCGCCGCCCTGCTCGTGGCGCCGGCGGCGGGTTTGGCGCAGAGCTATCCCTCGCGCCCGATCCGGCTGCTGGTGCCCAACCCCCCGGGCGGCGCAACCGATAACCTCGCCCGCGTGATCGCGCCCAAGCTCGGGGAGCTGCTGGGACAGACGGTCGTGGTGGACAACCGGCCGGGATCGAACGGCAATCTCTCCACCGAAGCCACCGTCAGGGCCACACCCGACGGCCATACCCTGCTGCTCGGCCAGGACAGCCAGATCGTCATCAGCCCGCATCTCTACCGCAATCTCCCGTTCGACACCCTGAAGGACCTGACTCCGGTCGCGAGCCTCGTGTCCACGCAGATGTTGCTGGCGGTGATCCCGTCGCTGCCGGTGAAGAACCCGAAGGAGTTCGTGGAGTACGCGCGCCGCGCCAACCCGCCCATCGCCTACGGCTCGATCGGCAACGGCAGCCAGCACCATCTCGCCATGGAACTCCTGAAAGCGCACACCGGCATCAACCTGCTGCACGTCCCCTACAAGGGCGGCGGCCCGGCGCTGGTGGCCATACTCGGCGGCGAGGTGTCCGTGATGTTCGGCGGGAGTTCCGTGGCCCCGACCGTTCGTTCCGGCAAGCTGCGCGCCCTCGCCTTTGCGGGCAAGCGCAACCCGTCGTTTCCCGACCTGCCGGCGCTCTCCGAGTTCTATCCCGGGGTCGAGGTCATTCCCTGGCTGGGACTGTTCGCGCCGGTCGGCCTGCCGGGTCCCGTGCTCGGCAAGGTGCGGACGGAGACAGGGCGGATGCTGGCGGACCCGGCGATGCGCGAGCGCGTGCGCGGCATTTCGCTTGACCCTTTTGTCAGCACGCCGCAGGAATTCGCCGCGCACGTCCGTTCCGAGTACAAGAAGTACGGCGAGCTGGTCAAGGCTGCCGGCGTCACCATCGACTGACGCGGGAAGTAGAAAGTTTGCAGTTTACAGTGTGCAGTGGGCAGTTTACTGCCAACTGATTACTGCCCACTGTCCACTCCCGGCGCGGGCTGACCGGTCACCGTGACGGTCAGCGAGCACCGGGAACGTTGCGGGTCTTCAGGAACTGCTCCAGCGTCTCGCCCCGGAAAGCCGCCACCATCTGCGGGTTCGAAACCCCTTTCACTCGCGCGAGCTTCTCCAGGCAGAAAAAGCTCGCGCCGTAACGGATGAGCGCGGCCCAGTCGAGGTCGCGCACCATGCGCCGCTCCTCCGGGGTCAGGCCGGCTTTCTCGAATGCCGCGTCGGCGTCTTCCTTGAACAAGGCACGCTTGTCCGGAACCGTCAGGCCGTGGAGGAAGCGGTTCAGCCGCAACCCACGGGCGCTGCGCTCCAGATCGAAGAGATACGTCCCTTCCAGCTTCTCGATGCCTTCGAGCTGCGGATTCACATCCGCTCCTTCGGAAAAGTTTGCAGTGTGCAGTGGGCAGTTTGCAGTTACTGCCAACTGAACACTGCCAACTGTCCACCCCTAGTTGGAACGCGCTCCCGAAGCGCGGATCACCGGCGCCCAGCGCTTGATTTCGGACGCCAGGTAGTCGTTGAACGCTCCCGGGTCGAGGTCGTTCGGCTCCATGCCGTCGCGGTCCAGGCGCTCGCGGACGTCGGGCAAGCGCAGGATGCGCCGCACCTCGCCGTTCAGCCGCTTCACGATATCGGCCGGCACGCCAGCCGGCCCCGACAGGGAAAACCAGACTGTCCCTACCACGTCGGGATACCCGGACTCGCGGAAGGTGGGGACGCCGGGATAGGCGGCCAGCCGTCCGGTGGAGCTGAGCGCGAGCGCGCGGGTGCGCCCGGCGTGTATCTGCGCGCTGGCGGTGGTGACGGTGGTCGAGATCGCGTGGATGTGGCCGGCGATGACGTCCACCACTGCGAGGGCGGCCCCCTTGTACGGCACGTGCACGATGTCTATCTTCGCCCGCTGCCTGAACAGCTCGGCCATCAGGTGACCCTGGGTGCCGTTGCCGGGCGAGCCGTAGGTGAGGTCGCGCGGCCTCGCCCGCGCAAGCGCGACGAACGCCTTCACGTCCTTGGTGGGCAGCGAGGGGTGCACCGCGAACACCGAGGGCGGTCCGCCGAACAGAGCGATGTGCGCGAAGTCCCTGGTCGGGTCGAACGGCGGCTTTTGCGCGAGCGCCGGTGCGATCACGTGCGACGCAATGCCGGACACCACCAGCGTATAGCCGTCCGCGGGGGCCTGCGAAGCAAGCTCGGAGCCGACCAGGCCGCCCGCCCCGGGGCGGTTCTCGACGACGAAGTTCTGCCCCAGGCTCTCGGCGAGCTTGCCGGCGACGATGCGCCCGAGCGTATCCGCGGTGCCGCCCGGCGGAAACGGCACGACCACGCGCACGGGTTTGGCTGGATATTGCTGCGCCCACACCGGCGCCGCGAACAGCAGGGCGGCTATCACGACTCTTGAAACGGTTCTCATGGGGTTTCCTCCTCGTTCTAATGGCTTGTTCGCGGCGCCTGAAGTGGACAGTTTGCAGTGGACAGTTTGCAGTGTGCAGTTACTGCCAACTGATAACTGCCCACTGTCCACTTGATTTCGTCAATCAACCTTTACCCCCGCCGCTTTCACCGCCTTGGCGTATTTCGCGATGTCCGCGCGGGTCTGCGCCAGATACTGCTCCGGCGTGTTGCCCACGGGTTCGATGCCGAGCGTGGTGTAGCGGGTCACGGTGTCCGGGTGCTGCACCGACTTGGCGATCGCCGCCGCAAGCTTCTCGATGACGGCTTTCGGTGTCTTCGCCGGCGCCATCACGCCGATCGCGGGTGGATAGTCGTAATCCTTGATACCCGTCAGCTCCGCGATGGTGGGCACGTCTGGCGCCTGTGCGTTGCGCTTGATGGTGTTGACGCCGAGCAGTTTCAGGCGCCCGGCTTTAACGTGCGGAGCGATCGAGGGCAGCGCCGCGAAGAGGAGCGACACCTCGCCGGAGAGCAGCGCGGGAACGGCCTGCCCGGTGCCCTTGTACGGGACGTGCACGATATCGAGCCCGAGCGGGGCCTTCAGCGCTTCCATGCTGAGGTGGTGGACGCTCCCGATCCCCCCGGAGCCGTAGCGGAGCTGGCCCGGCCTGGCTTTCACGGCCGCGATGAGCTCCTTCAGCGAATTGGCCGGTACCGTTGCGTGAGCCACCAGAAACTGCCCCGATGTGCCCATGAGGCTGACCGGGGCGAAGTCCCGCAACGTGTCGTACGGCAGCTTCGAATAGACGGCGGGGTTGATGGCGGTCTGCCCTACGTCCGCGATAAGCAGCGTGTAGCCGTCTGGCGTGGCCCGCGCCACCAGCTCGCAGCCGGCGATGCCGCCCGCGCCGGGGCGGTTGTCCACGACAAAGTGCTGGCCGGTCGATTCGACCAGCCGCGGAGCAGCGATGCGAGCCATCGTGTCGGGCAGCCCGCCGGCCGCATACGGAACGACAACCCGCACGGGCCTGGCGGGGTATTGCTGCGCGCTCGCTGTGGCGCAGGCAAGCGCGAGAGCGAGCGCCGCAACAATGGCGTGAATCGTGATTCGTGAATCGTGATTCGAGTATTTGCCCTTTGTGCGAAGCATCAGGTCATCCCTCCACCTTCATCCCTCATCCTTTAGGTTACTCATCACCCATCACTCGTCACCCAGCCTTTTTTCTTTTTGCGGGCTTCGCCCAGAGCCGCCGGGTCGCGATGCGGGCTCCCTCGGCGAGCGCTTCGAGCTTCGCCCATGCGATCCTGGCGTGCCCCACGCGCGGCCCCAGCCCGCAATCGGTGCCGGCCATCACGTTTTCGCGCCCGACGAGATCGGCGTAGCGCACCAGGCGCTCGGCAACGAGCTCGGGGTGCTCGATGAAATCCGAGTAGTGGCCGACGACCCCGGGAATGAGCGTCGCGCCCTCCGGCAGCTTGAAGTCCTCGAATACGCGCCATTCGTGCTCGTGGCAGGGATTGGAGGCCTCGATCGAGTAGCTGGCTGCCCGCACCCGGAAAACGATGTCCACGATGTCCTTCAGCGGGATGTCCTGCTGGTGAGGCCCGTGGAAGCTGCCCCAGCACACGTGCAGGCGGATCTTCTCGCGCGGGATGTCGCGCAGGGCGTGGTTGAGCGCGTCGACGCGCAGGGTGGCGTACTTGCGGTAGTCGGCGACGCTCATGTCGGGAAACATCTGCCAGCCGTCCGGCAGGTCCGGGTCGTCGATCTGGAGGAGAAACCCCGCGTCCACGATGGCGCGGTACTCCTCGCGCATCGCGTCCGCGATGCCGTAGAGGAAGGCTTCCTCGCCCGGATAGTGCTCGTTGCGCAGCCAGTGCTCGATGGTGCCCGGCGTGTTGGCGGGCAGGAAGGCCTCCTCCGGCTTCACGCCCTCGAGCGCCGCCCGGAAGTTCGCGAGGTCCTCCTTCAGCGCCGCCTGTCCCGCGTATTTCAGCGGGCGCACGCAATAGACCTGCGCCTGGCTGGGGCCCGACCCGGCGAAGGCGCCGAAGCCGCGGCCGCCGGCGGCGAAGTACTCGGGGAATTTCTTCAGCTCGCGCCCGGCGATCGACAGCGGCCTGGGAGTCTTGCCCGTTCCGGAGGGGCGCGCCTCGAAGCCGGACAGCCGCTCGCGCACGTAGTTCGTGAAATTGGTCTTGCTGAGCTCGCCGTCGTTGATGCTGTCGATGCCGCACTCGACCTGCTTGCGGACGGTCTCGGCGACCTCCTCCTTCAGCCGCCGCGAGAGCACGGTAAGGTTGTAGGTCTGTCCCTCGGCCCGCGCGTAGACCATCCGCTTCAGCTCCTCGGAGCGCGGCAGGGACCCCGCGTGCGTCGTCAGGATGCGATCTGTGCTGCGTTTCATGAAAATCCGAAGACTAGGGAACCGCCGATGAACGCCGACACATGGTTCTTCGAGTTATCTGCGTTGATCTGCGTTCATCGGCGGTTGCATCTGGGTTCTTGACAGAGCTTCCAACTACTCGGCGGTGATGTTGTTCTTCCTGATGACCGCCGCCCAGCGGGCGTCTTCCCGCTTCATGAGCGCGGCAAACTCCGCCGGCGTGGACGACGTGGCATCCATGCCCACGTT
>JBIOVQ010000274.1:0-6252 GCA_044867805.1 Burkholderiales bacterium
AAAAGGAGCTCGAAATGCAGATTGAATTGAGACAGGCAAACATTGCCCTCGCGCCCCGTAACGCGATGGCGTTGACGGATGCCGCCGGCGTCGAAGTGGAATGCCTCAAGGGACAGGTATGGCTGACGATGGACGGCGACCGGCGCGATATCTTCCTGGAGCCGGGCGACGCCCACAGCATCGAGCGCAACGGCCTCACGCTCATCAACGCGATCGAGCCGAGCGTGGTGCACGTGCAGCCGCCGCGGGCGCGCCCCGCCGCGTGGAGACGATGGCTCTCGAACGTCTGGGTCTGGCTGGTCAGCGCCGGCGAGGCGCGGGTCCGCGCGCGCATCGGGCGCGGGATCTACCGCTTCTAGAAGCCGCCAGACGCCAGACGCCAGACGCCAGCCGCCAGCCGTCAGACGCCAGCCGTCAGCCGTCAGTCGCCCGCGGCTAGGCCACAAGCCGCAAGCGACAAGTGCTTGAAGCTTGAAGCTTCGCGTCGCGTCAGTTGCGCGCCGGCTGCGGCGCGAAGCGCTTGACCGTCTCCTCGCTCCACGCCTTCACGATGTAAAGATCGCCGCCCTCGGGCAGCAACAGGCGCTCGCCGGACAGTCAACTCCGCGCCCGGCGCGCTGTCAACGCCATTGCCACAGAAGGCTTGTTGTCATTATCCCCGCCTTGCCTTATGCTGAGTTCGCGGTAAGGGGAGAAAACCGTGCTTCGGAAGACCCTCGGCTGGATTCTCGGGTGTGCGTTGCTGTCGTACGGCAGCACTGCCTTGGCCTTTACGCTGCCGCCGCCGCCGCCTCGGTCGGGGCTGTCGCAGGAGCAGGTGGCCCCCAGCAACTCCATCACGGACTCGACCACTCTCCAAATGCAGGTTCAGCCGATTGCAGCAACCATCCGGGCGCAGATATTCAGTCATCTACGCCCGAGAAGCTCCCAAAAAACGACGCAGGGTGGCCGCACGATGCTGGCGGCCAACGCCCCTGCCGGCATCAGCAGCGATGTCAATTACCTGGCGGCGGCCGCCAGTGACTCATCCGCTCCGGGGAGCGGGATGGGCGGCGGCAACAGCGAAAGCGTGTGGATCAGCACCGCGATCAACAACGTGGAAAACGACTTCTCCCGGACCGCCTTTTATGGCGCGACCCAGAACCTCCTGGCCGGCTTCGACGTTACGCGATCAGACAAGTACGTCGCGGGCGTTTCCGTCGGCTATGAAGCGAGCAATTTCACGACCAAGTTCAATACCGGCAACGAAAAGACGCGCGGCTTCAATATCAATCCCTATTTCGCCTGGTTGATCTCCGACACATGGAGCCTGGACTTGATCCTGGGGTACGGCGACTTCGATACCCGTCAGACCAGGACGCTAGGCTCGCCCACCCCTCCGGCCACGCTTGCCGTGAACAGCGACTTCTCGTCGAAGCGCGGGTTGGCATCGACGAACCTGACCAACGTCTCGACCTGGGGCAACTGGAAGCTCACCGGCTCGCTCGGCTTCCTCGGGTCGAGACGGGAAAACGATGCTTACGTGGAAAGCGACAGCACCACAGTGGCCAAGACCAAGCAGACCTTGGAGCAATGGAACCTGCTGGGGGAGGCCGCCTATGGCCGCGGCAATTCGGAAGCTTTCTTCGGGGCGCTATATGAGGACACCCGGGATCCCGAGAAGATCGTGTTCGCGACGGGCGAGCAGCCGGCAAACGATGCCACCAGCGTTTTGCTGACCGCCGGCTGGCGCCATTTCGGCAAAGGCCTGACGACGAACTTCGTGTTCAGTGCGCGCGTGGCGCAGGACCAGTTCAAGGAGCAGTACGGCTTCTCGATGATGCTGCGCGTCGACCTGTAGAAGAACGTCAGCGCGTTCTTCTCGAGTCGGCGTCGTAGCGGCGGATGGCGTTCGCCGCGTAATACTCGACCGGGGCATAGTCGTCGGTCAGCACGGGATGCGAATCGAGCAGGGCATCCGCCACGCGCAGTTCCAGCGCGGCAACGCCCTTCAGCACCGGGTAGGCGAACTTCACCGCTGCCGCCTGCCCCAAGTCAGCCCGTTGGTGTGGATTCGAGGCGTTGTGCCCGACAAAGATGAAATTCTGCAGCTCCTCGCTTGCGGGACTGACCGTGGCAAAGACGTAGACCTGCGGAAAGGCGGCGCGCATAGTCCTGAAAACGGAATAGATCGTCGCACGGGTATCCGGCGCCAGGCTGCCGTAGAAATTGGCGATCAGCACGCCGTCTTCCCTGAGCCTGCTCTTTGCCAGCCGGAAGAACTCGAGGGTGGTGAACTGCGCGGGCGCGGAGATGAACGAGCGAAACGCATCCGAGAACACCAAGTCGTAGCGCTCGGCGGTATCGTGCAGGAACCGGCGCCCGTCGATCACGTAATTTCTCAACCTTGCGTCCCCGGGAAGCGCGAAATACCGGAGCGCCAGCGCATGCAACGACGGATCGATTTCCGCCACATCCACGATGGCGCGCGGGGAGTGCTGGAGAATGGACCTGGGTACGTTGTATGCCCCGCCGCCGATCGCCAGGGCTGTCTTCAATTCGGGAGTGAACAGCCGGTACAGATCGTAGTACTGGGTGTAGTCGAACGCCATGCTGCCATCATCCAGATACACGCCGCCGCTGATATTGCGGTCCTGTAGCAGGACGCGCATGGTCCGGTCGCGAAGAGGAATATCGCGGATCACGATCCTTTCATACAGGCCGTCCGCGGCGAAAACAACACCCCGGCTATCCGCTATCGCAACCTCCCTTAGCGCGATGCCGGATATCAGGCCCAGAAGCGCCACGCCGACCGGAAGGATCTTCGGCAGCTTGCGCGTCATCAGGAGCCCGGCCCCGCCGAGCAGCACCAGGCCCGACCCCACGCCGACGATGATGTTGCCGATTCCCCAATGCGGTATCAGAAGGAAGCCCGTGCCCAGGCTGCCCGCGATGCTGCCCAGCGTTGACCAGAAAAACACCAACCCTGATGCATGGCCGACGCCCCGGTCGGCCTCGTGCGCATGCAACAGCGTGATCGCGAACGGCGCCAGCATCGCCAAAAACAGGGCGGGCAGGAAAAACATCAGCAAAGATACGATCAACGGGCCATTGACCAGGGACAGCTTGTAAGCTATGCCCGGCAGCAGGACCGCATTGAGGAGTTGCAGCAACAGGACCGAGAAACCGGCGATCACGATCAGGGAAAAAAACCACGCTGCCGACGGCCTGCGGTCCGCCAGGGAGCCGCCGAGATAGTAGCCAACGCCCAGCGCAGCAAGGATAATGCCGATGACGCTGGATATCGTAAAAATGGAATTGCCGAAAAATGGCGCCAGCATTCGTATGGCGGTGATCTCGATGATCAGGACCGCCATGCCGGCCAGCGTGACGGACAGCAGGAGTCCGAATCTGTGATTGCGAGCGCCCATGGGCGGAGTGTCGGGTGCCGCTTGGGTGAAAGTCAAGGAGACACGAAATGAAACTCCACTCTGTCGGCATGAGCCTGATGGCTCTGGGCCTGTTGCTGGTGACGGCGATCGTCGAGGCCGCGGCTCCCTCCGTCGGACGCGTGTCGCGGATCACGGGCGACGTGAGCAGTGCGCAGGCGCCGGGCGCTCCTGCACGAAAGCTGGCGGCGGGCGATCCCGTCTTTGCGGGAGAGCGCATTCGCACCGGCGCCAGGACGGTCTTGTACATCGAGTTTACGGACAAGTCCCGTTTTACCCTGGGGCCCAATACGGAATTCGAAGTGGAGCAGTATGTCGAGGAGGCCTTTCACTCCAGGGTCTTCAAGGGGGCATTTCGATTCATCAGTGGGCTCACTGCGCGCAAGAAGCCGGAAAACATGCGAGTCAGCATACCTGTCGCCACGATCGGAATTCGCGGCACGCAGGTCGAAGGCGAAGTGACCGAGCGGCAGGAGAAGGACGGGAAGATGGTGGATGCATCCGCCAGAGTGGCGTTGCTGGAGCCGGAAGGGTCGGACCCAACTGCCATCATCGTGGAGAATAAATTTGGCAGCGTCGTCATCGACAAGCCCGGTTACGGCACCGAGATCCCGGATGAGAAAAGCCCGCCTTCGCCGGTGAGGAGGATGCAGCTGCGCACCATCGACAACGTGCTTCGCACGCTGCGCACGCCCGGGGGAACGGGCGGCCCGGCCCGGAGGCCGTAGCCGCAAGAACAACCAGCTGTCAGACGCCAGACGCCAGCCGTCAGACGCCAGCGGCCAGCCACAAGCCGCAAGCGGCAAGTGCTTCAAGCTTCGCGTCGCGTCAGTTGCGTACCGCCTGCGTCGCGAGGCGCTTGATGTAGCGCCCGCGATGCGGTCTCTCATATCTTGCGCAGCTGCTCCAGCATGTCCTTGCTCTCGGGTATCGTGCCGGGCTCGTAGAGCTTGGCGAAGCGCACGATGCCCTTGGTGTCGAGCACGAAGGCCGCGCGCTTGTCCATGCCGCGCTCCTCGTTGAAGACGCCGTAGGCCTTGCCGACCGTGCCGTGGGGCCAGTAGTCGGAGAGCAGGGGGAAGGGAACGCCGCCCAGCTTCTCCGCCCAGGCCTTGAGGCTGGGCGCCGGGTCGGCGCTGATGTTCAGGATCTCGGCATTCAGCTTCTTGAATTCTTCGTAGTTCGCACGGAACCCGTTGACCTGGTTCGTTCACCCGCCGGTGAACGCAAACGGCATGAACGCGACCACGACCGGCCGCCCGCGGTAATTGGCGAGCGAGATCTTCTGGTCGGTGTTGTGCGCGGCGAGCGTGAAGTCGGGGGCGACGGCTCCGATTCTGGTTTCCATGCGGGTCTCCCTGGTGTCGTTCCGGAGGAGCAGTATAGCCGGAACCATACCCGAGTTGGCAGTTGGCAGTAGTCAGTTGGCAGTAACTGCAAACTGCCCACTGCAAACTGCAAACTTTCCACTTGTGCTATGGTGGCTGCGCCTACGCTTTCTGCCCGCTACCCACTGCCCACTTCGTGACGATGCCGAATCAGAAGAAGAGACTGCTGCTCCCGACCACGATGGCGCGCCCCGGCTGGGATCTCGCGAAAAGCCGCGGCGACGTGGACGCCGTCGCGTTCCCGCCGGGGGTTGCCGGGGAGGAATTTCACCGGCTGCTGCGCGACACCCACGGCATCGCGCTGACGAGCACCCCCCTGCGCGCGGCCGACATCGCGGCCGCGCCGCGGCTGCGCGCGGTGGCCCGCATCGGCGTGGGCTACGACGCGGTGGACGTCGAGGCGCTGACCCGGCGCGGCATCCCGCTCATGACCTGCAACACCGACAATTCACCCACCGTGTCCGAGTACGCCTTCTACATGATGCTGCACCTCGCCAAGGGCGGCGCCCACATGGACTCGATCCCGCGGCAGGGGCGCTGGCCGCAGCGCTACGACGTCCTGCCCACCGAGCTGCTCGGCAAGACGCTGCTCATCGTCGGCTTCGGCCGCATCGGGACGCGCGTCGCGAAGCGCGCCCTCGCCATGGAGATGGCGGTCGAGGTCTGCGACCCCTATGTGCCGGCGCAGTCGGTGCGCGCCGCGGGCTGCACGCCGGTGGCCGATCTCGACGCCGCGCTGCCGCGCGCCGACTTCGTGACCCTCCACTGTCCCAAGACGCCCGAAACCGCGGGCTTGTTCGACGCCGCGCGCATCGCGCGCATGAAGCCCGGCGCCCGGCTCATCAATACCGCGCGCGGCGGCCTGGTGGACGAGGCCGCGCTCTACGCGGCGCTCGCCGCGGGCAGGCTCGCCGGCGCGGGCATCGACGTGTTCTCGCCGGAGCCGCCGCTCACCGACAACCCGCTCTTCACGCTGAAGAACGTCATCGTCGCGCCGCACATGGCCGGCAACGCGCGCGAATCGCTCGAGCGCAAGTCGCTGACGGTCGTGCGCAATATCCTCGCGGTGCTGGACGGCAAGGTGCCGGGGAGCGAGTACGTTGTCAATCCCGAGTCGCTGCGGAAGCAGCGACCTTGAGGCCAAATGCGTCGCAGATACGGCGTCCCAGATGAGGCGTCCCAGATGATGCGTCCCAAATAGTGCGTGTCTACGCAAAGACGCAGTACCTGAGACGCCGTACCTGGGACGTAGTACCTGAGACGCAGTATCTGGGACGCCCTGTAATTTATGCGGTTCATCGCGCATCTGGACATGGACGCGTTCTACGCGTCGGTGGAGCTGCTGCGCTATCCGCAGCTGCGCGGCAAGCCGGTGGTGATCGGCGGGCGGCGCCGCGCGGCCACGGAGGGCGCGTCGAGGGGCGGAACAGGGGCCC
>JBIOVQ010000275.1:0-8792 GCA_044867805.1 Burkholderiales bacterium
GTGGGACTGGCCGAGCGCCCGCCCATGTAGCCCGACTCGACGGAATGCACGCCTTTCATGCCGTCGTACACCGCCTCCAGGCACCAGAAGCAACCGCCGGCGAGCGTGGCCACCTCGTTGCCGGCGGGAACCGCGTTGACGGAATTCATGTACAGCGCCTCGCTGCGAATTTTCCAGATTCACCCCAATACGTCGGGGACAGTGTAGCGGATTCACGGTTTCATCACGCGGGCTGCAGCGTCGGCGTCGGCCGCGCGGGGAGCGCGGGTACGGCAGACGGTGCCGCGGGCGCGGGGCGCTCTATCCTGAGCCAGGGCTGGAACAGGAACCGCTCGACGCGGCCGACTCCGGCATGACGCCGCACCAGCTTCACCAGGCGCTGCACGAACTCGCCATAGGCGAGCTCGGGAACGGTGCGCGGGCCGTTCCAGTTCTGCGGCAGCGCTTCGAACGCGGCGCGCACGTGCAGCTCGCGCGCGGAACGGCAAACCGCCCGCGGCGCCCGCCAAGTCGCCGCGAAGCCGACACGCTCGCGGCGCTTGCAGTGATCGTGGACGCCGCGGAAATAATCGAAGAACGCGGCGTGCGCCGCCGCAGCTTCGCGCGCAAGGGCGCGCAGGCCCGCTTCGTCGGCGGCCCGCGCGAGCCCGCGGTAAAACACCGCGGCCAGGGTCTCCCAGACGCACAATCGCAGCGCTTCCAGCGCCACGGGGCGGCCGCGGTTGATCCCGGCGCGCGCCCGGCAGGGTTGCTGGAATTCCGCGTAAGCCGTGGCCCAGTCGAACTCCGGCCACGTCGCCTCGACGTACTCGCGCAGCCGGCGCCCCAGCTCCGCCCTTTCCGCCACCCAGACCTGCTCGAGCCAGAGCCGGGCCTCGGGCTGCCCGGCCAGCACGACATTCAGGCGCTCCGCGTGCAGAGAAACGGCGGACTCCAGAAAGGAGGCGGCGGCGAGGCTGTGGAACATCACGCCGTTGAAGCGCACGATGGCGCGCGCGCGTGCCAGGTCGCTTTGTCCACGTTGTGTGGTTCTGTTGGTGGTCGCTTGCATGATTCCTCCCTCTCCCGTATGCCGCAGGCGGCGCCCACGTGCGAGCCCAGTATTGTTGCGGCGCAATACCCGGCACAAGCTTTCCCCGCGAGGTCGCTGCGAGTTGGCCTGTGGGTGGCCATTAGTGATACCTTCGCCCGACGCACCGGTGGGGGAACCGGTCAGGGGAGGACGGCTGTGACAACGAGCGCCGGGTTGGTGGAAGTGCTGAAGCGCGAACTGCGGGCCAAGGGCATCACCTACGCGCGCGTCGCGCGCGAACTGGGCCTGAGCGAGGCGAGCGTGAAGCGCATGTTTTCCCGCCGCGAGTTCACCCTCAAGCGGCTGGACCAGGTCTGCCAGCTCACCCACTCCGATTTCTCGGACCTGGCGCGGATCCTCAACCGCGAGGAAACCCTGATCTCCCAGCTTACCCACGTGCAGGAGAAGGAGATTGCCTCCAGCCTCAAGCTTTTCCTGGTCGCTGTCTGCGTCCTGAATCACGTTACCCCGGAGCAGATCGTCGAAATGTACGACCTCTCCCAGCCCGAGTGCATCCAGATGCTCGTGAAGCTGGACCGCATCGGGTTCATCCGACTCCTGCCCAATAACCGTATAAGGCTCCTGATAGCGCGCGATTTCGCTTGGCTGCCCGACGGGCCGATCCAGCGCTTCTTCAAGCAGCACGGGCTCGGTGACTTCGCGCAGTCGCGCTTCGACCGGCCGGAAGAGTATTTTGTTGCGGTGAACGGCATGCTGTCGGGCAGCTCCCGCGCGACGATCGTGGCGCGGCTGAAGCGGATCGTGCGCGAGTTCTCGGAGCTGCACAACGACGACGTGCGGCTGCCGCCGGCGCAGCGCTTGAACATGACCATGCTGGTCGCGATCCGTCACTGGGAGCTGCAGGCCTTCACCAAGTTGAGACGCAAGAAACCGACAACGACAGGAGCCCGAGCATGAATACGAGACGCTTGTTGCCACTTCTCTGGATTGCCGCCCTCGCCCTCTCCACGGGCCTGGCGGGGGCCCAGACCAAGCCAGCAGGCAAGGCCGCCACCGCGAAAGCGACGTTTGCCGGCGGCTGCTTCTGGTGCATGGAAGAAGCCTACGACAAGGTGCCGGGAGTGCTGGCGACCACCTCCGGCTACATGGGCGGCCAGGTCAAGAACCCGACGTACGAGCAGGTCACGACGGGCCGCACCGGCCACGCCGAGATCGTGCAGGTCGAGTACGACCCGGCCAAGGTGAGCTACGCGAAGCTGGTGGAGGTGTTCTGGCGCAACATCGATCCCACGCAGAAGGATGGGCAGTTCTGCGATCACGGCCCGCAGTATCGCAGCGGCATCTTCTATCACGACGAGGAGCAGAAGCGCGTGGCGGAAGCCTCGCGCGCGGCGCTGCAGAAGACCAGGCCGTTCCGGGGCGAGATCGTCACCGAGATCACGAAGGCCTCCCAGTTCTACGCCGCCGAGGGCTACCACCAGGACTACCACGCGAAGAACCCGGCGCGCTACAAGTTCTACAAGAGCGGCTGCGGGCGCGACGCGCGCTTGCAGCAGCTGTGGGGCAAGGCCGGCAACTAACCACCCCGGCCTTCGGCCACCCCTCCTAGACTAGGAGGGGTCGAGTGGATGCGAGGGGGTGGTCATGATCAAGTTTCTCGACGCGGCGGCGGAAACCGCGGTCACGCAGCGTGTCGCCGCGCTCGAGCGCGCGACCGGCGTCGAGGTGGTGGTAGCGGTCATCGCGCGCGCCGATTCCTACCCCGAGGTCCCGTGGAAGGCGTTTGCGCTGGGGTCCTCTCTCGCGGCGCTCGCGGCCGTCGCGGCAGCGCTGTTCGAGCCCGGCTGGGAGGCTTTCGAGGCGGTGGCCGAAACCGCGGTGGCGGCTCTGGCGGCGGGCGCCGCTGCTGCCCTGGCCACGGTGTGGATCGCGCCGCTCGCGCGCTGGTTCGTGCCCCGGGCGCGCCGGCAGGCGGAAGCGCTGCAGTATGCGCAGGCGATGTTCCTCGAAGCCGGGCTGCACCGCACACCGCGCCGTGACGGCATCCTGCTGCTGATCAGCCGGTTCGAGCGTGAGGTCGTGGCGCTCGCGGACCGGGGCGTCAACGACAAGATCGGCGCGGCCGGGCTCGACCCGGTCATCGCCGCCGTCACGGCGGGCCTTCAGCGCGGACGATTGCGGGAGGCGTTTCTCGACGGCCTGTCCCGCCTCGAGGAGGCGCTCGTTGCGCGCGGCTTCCGCGCGCAGCCGGGCGAACCCAACGAATTGCCGGACGCGCCGATCCAGCGCAAGGGCCCGTCCTCGTGAGGCGCGCTGCCCTTCTGCTCGCGGCGCTCCTCGCGCTGCCCGCCGCCGCCCGCGCCCAGGGCGCGGAGGTTCCCTACCTGACCGGCCGCGTGGTGGACAACGCGGAGATCCTGAAGGCCGACACGCGGCGCCGGATCGCGGCCGAGCTGCAGGCGCACGAAAAAAGGACCGGCAACCAGGTCGCCGTGCTGACGGTGCCGACCCTGGGAGGCGAGAGCGTCGAGGAGTACGCGGTCCGCGTGTTCGAGCAGTGGAAGCTGGGCGGGAAAGGCCAGGACAACGGCGTGCTGGTGGTGGTCGTGCCGCGGGACCGGCGCATGCGCATCGAGGTCGGCTACGGACTGGAAGGCACGCTCACCGACCTGGCCGCGAGCCGTATCATTCGCGACGTGATGACGCCGCGGTTCCGATCCGGCGACTACGACGGCGGGATTGCCCAGGGCGTGACGGCCATCGTCGCGCACCTCGAAGGCAAGGGCGCCACCGGCACCGCGCCCGAGCCGCAGGCGCGGCAGTCGGACTTCATCAAGGCGCCCGACATGGCGCTGCACGAGAAAGTGCTGACCGGGGCATTCATCTTCGGCATCATCGGGCTCTTCACCTTCATCGGCATCATCACCCCCGGCGTGGGATGGTTCCTGTATTTCTTCCTGATCCCGTTCTGGGCGATGTTCCCGGTCATGATCTTCGGCAGCGGCATCACGTTCTACATCCTGATCGCGTACCTGGTCGGCTTTCCCCTCGTGAAGCTCCTCGTGTCGCGCTCGGCCCGCTACCGGCAGGCGATGCAGGACTTCAGGAAGAAGGGCTACGCCAGCATTGGCGGCTTCTCGGTGGGAAGCGGCGGCGGCTGGAGTTCCGGCGGCTCGTGGAGCTCGGGCGGCGGCGGATTCTCCGGGGGCGGCGGCAGCTCGGGCGGGGGTGGAGCGTCCGGCAGCTGGTAAAACCCCGCAGCGCCGGCGGCATGTCGCGTCGCCATCAATCGACACCGCAGTGTAACTCGACTGTCGTGCGTCTCCTCGCGACGACATGGCGCACGCAAGCGGTGCGGCCCGGCGAACAACTTGGTTGCGTGCACGACGAAAATCGTGCACACATGTAAGGCGCGCGTAAGCCGGACGTAAGCGCCGCGTAAGCCGGCGTAAGTTGCGCGAAAGTTCTGAAACACTTTGTAAATTCCGGCACGCGACGTAAACCCCCCTTTCCCCGCGGCGTTCAAACGCAGGTTGGCGTGAATGCCGACGTTCATCAACTCATGAAAGGGACTTAGCCATGACTTACAAATCGATTCTCGCGCTCGCGGTCGCGAGCGCATTCGCTTTCTCGGCGCTCGGCGCCTACGCGCAGGAGGACGAGAAGAAGGACGAGAAGAAACCCTACGTGGTCTCCCAGAGCGACGAGCAGGAGCCGAAGAAGCCCGAGCAGAGCGACGAGAAGGAACCCAAGAAGCCGGAGCTCGTTGCGCAGAGCGATGAGAAGGAGCCCAAAAAGCCCGAAGTGATCAGCCAGAGCGACGAAAAGGAACCGAAGAAGCCGGAACTGGTTTCACAGAGCGACGAGAAGGAACCCAAGAAGCCCGAGCTGGTGAGCTAGGGCGGACCGGGTCTCTTCGAGCAACCCGGGGCGCGCGGGATTCCCGCGCGCCTTTTTCTTTTTCAGGCGATGGTGACGCAGGCGAACTTGCGCTTGCCGACCTGGACGACGCATCGCTTGCCGCGGCCGAGCGTGAGCGACTTGTCCACGACCTTCTCGCCGTCGATCCGGACTCCGCCCTGCTCTATCATGCGCAGCGCCTCGGAGGTGCTGGCCGTGAGCCCCGCTTCCTTCAGCAGCCGCGGCAGCGCCAGTCCGTCGCCCTGGGATTTCACGCTGACCTCGCGGATGTCCTGCGGTATCTCGTCGCGCTTGAAGCGCGCCTCGAAGCCGGCGGCGGCGGCTCAGGCAGGGGCCCTGGTGCCGAAAGGAAATTCGCATGCGGTCAAGACGTCACGCCAGCGCCGCGGTCGAGACGCTTACCAGACGCTTACGATCCCGTAAGCGCAGCGCTGAAAGCAAGGAAAGCTGCTTGTGACGCCGGCGCTGCTGCGCTATCTTACGCGCAGGCGCAACGGGCGGTGCCACAAGGTGCCTCCCCCGGTACAGAAGAACGGGGAACCCAGCAGCAGTCAGTACGTATGCTGCGCGCCCTGCAGGTGCCTCCGCGGGCTCGCCCCCATAAGTCAGCCGATGAAGATCCTCCTGATCGAAGATGATCCGCATACCTCCGAATACGTGGCCAGGGGACTGCGTGAGCACGGGCACGTCGTCGACCATTCGGCGAGCGGTCGCGACGGCATGCTCCTCGCCTCCGGAAGCCACTACGACATGATGGTCATAGACCGGATGTTGCCTGGTTTCGACGGGCTCGCCATCGTGAAGACGCTGCGCGCCACGGGAATCAAGGCCCCGGTGCTCCTGCTCACTACGTTGGGCGGCGTGAACGACCGCGTCGAGGGACTGGAGGCGGGAGCCGACGATTATCTCACCAAGCCCTTCGCTTTTGCGGAGCTGCACGCGCGTGTGAACGCGCTCGCGCGCCGGCCACCCATGGCGGAGGAAGCTACCGTGCTCCGCGTGGGCGACCTCGAGTTGAATCGCCTCAAGCGCGTCGTGACCCGGGGCGGCAAGCGGATCGAGCTGCAGCCGCAGGAGTTCAAGCTGCTGGAGTACCTGATGCGCAATTCCGGGCAGGTGGTGACGCGGACCATGCTGCTGGAAAACGTTTGGGAATTCCATTTCGACCCGCATTCCAGCGTGGTCGAGACCCACATCAGCCGGCTGCGTGCCAAGATCGACCGGGAATTCGGCGAGGAATTGATTCATACGGTCCGCGGCTCCGGATATTCCCTGGATGTCCCCAGATAGCTTTTTTCGCAGCACGAGCTTCCGTCTCCTCGCGTGGTATGCCGCGGTCTTCGCGACATCGGTCGCCATCCTGCTCTTAATCGTCTACTGGATTACGCTCGCCGCGCTCGACCAGCAACTGAGCGATTCCGTGGAGCGCGAGACGGATGTGCTGGTCGAACTCTATCGCGGCCGCGGTCTCGACAGCGTCGCGCGCGCTATCGAGCTTAGGATGCTGGATTTGCGGCCGCCGCGCCGGTATTACCTGCTGCAGAATGCGGCCGGACAACGCATCGCCGGCAATCTGCCGCCGATGGACCCGACCGAGGGAGAGATGGTGCTGCCTGTATCCTTCCTATTTCCGGACCGCGCCTCAAAATCGGATAATCCGGCCGACGCCTATTCGGTCGTGGCCCAGGGACTCCGGCTTGAGAACAGCGTGTTTCTGCTGGTGGGGGAGAGCCGCTACCGGGCGGAGAAGGCGCGGGAGGCAATCTTCCGGGCGCTGGGCTGGGGTATCGCGATCACGGTGCTCCTTGCCGCGGTCGGTGGTGCAGCGCTCGGCGCGGGATTCCTGCGCCGCATCGATGCCATCAATCGCACCACGCGCTCGATTATGGACGGGAAACTGTCCCAGCGCGTCCCGACGCGGGGCGGCACCGACGAGATGGAGCAGCTCGCGGTCAACCTCAATGCCATGCTCGACCGGATTCAGGTGCTGATGGAGAGCCTGAAACGGGTCTCCGACGACATCGCCCACGATCTGCGCACGCCGCTGAGCCGCCTGCGCCACCGGCTCGAGTCCGCGCGGGCGCGGATGGGACCGGACGGCGACCCGGTTATTGAGCAATCCATCGCTGAACTCGACGCCATACTCGAGACGTTTTCGGCGCTGCTACGCATCGCCCAGATAGAAGCCGGCGCCCGGCAGGCGGGGTTTTCCGATCTGAGCCTTGGGCAGATCGTCCGCAGCGTCGCCGAGGCGTACGCGCCGGTCGCGGAAGACCGCGGCCAGCAGCTCGATATGGTCATCGACCACGTCCCGACGATTCACGGCGACCGCGACCTTCTGACGCAGATGATCGCCAACCTTATCGAGAACCCGATCCGCCATTGTCCGGCCGCTGCCAGGATCACCGTCGACTTGCGACAGGAAGCCGGGGAGCCGGTACTTTGCGTCGCCGACACCGGCCCAGGAATTCCCGCTTCCGAGCGCGAAAAGGTCTTCCGCCGCTTTTATCGCCTGGAAGCGAGCCGTACTACGCCGGGAAGCGGGCTCGGTCTCGCCCTCGCGAAGGCAGTAGCCGATCTCCACGGTGCGTCAGTCGAACTGTCGGACAACGAACCCGGCCTGCGCGTCAAAGTTTGCTTTCATGGCGACGGCGACCGCAACGCAAATCGCGCCCCGCGCGCTATGCCACCGGCTTCACCCACAGCGTAACGTCGCGTTCCGCGGCAATTCCGTAAGTTCCGCGTAAGGTCCCGGTGCGAGAGCGTTGCCAATCTCGTCGGGGTCTTACGTTCGGATTAAATGTTGGTAAGGGTAGGCGCTGCCGGCAAATCTCCCCTATCTTTCGCCCGTCCAACGGTTCGTTGGTCGAATCGGCAGCATTCAAACCCTGACAGATATTGGAGGTTCACATGAATCGCAAGACGATACTGGCCCTCGCGCTCGCCAGCGCATTCTCTCTCTCGACTACCGGTAGCTACGCCCAGAGCGACGAGAAGCCGGAAGCACCGAAACCCGAGCTGATCGCCCAGAGCGACGAGAAGCCGGAAGCACCAAAGCCCGAGCTGACCGCCCAAAGCGACGAGAAGCAGGAAACCCCGAAGCCCGAACTGACCGCCGATGCCGGCGATTCCTTCCCGCAGGGCTCCTCTCCCGAGCTGGTCGGATAAGGCAGTCCAACGCCCTCAGAAACCCGGGCGCGCGGGGTCACCCGCGCGCCCGTTTTCTCGTCGTACCGGCAAGCCGGGCACCCAGCAGGGCACAGCATGTCGCCTTGCATAGTGCACCCTGCATTCTGCATTCAGGTAATCGTCACGCGGGCGAACTTGCGCTTGCCGACCTGGACGACGAACCGCTTGCCGCGGCCGAGCGTGAGCGATTTGTCCGCGACCTTCTCGCCGTCGATCCTGACGCCACCCTGCTCAATCATGCGCAGCGCCTCGGAGGTGCTGGCCGTGAGCCCCGCTTCCTTCAGCAGCCGCGGCAGCGCCAGTCCCTCGCCCTGGGATTTCACGCTGACCTCGCGGATGTCCTGCGGTATCTCGTCGCGCTTGAAGCGCGCCTCGAAGCCGGCGGCGGCGGCTTCCGCCGCAGCGGCGCCGTGAAACCGCGCGACGATCTCCTTCGCGAAGACGAATTTCACGTCGCGCGGGTTGGCGCCCTTCTCCACGGCGCGCTTCCTCGCCGCCATCTCCTGCGGTGATTCCAGGGACAGCAGCTCGATATAGCGCCACATCAGCTTGTCGGAGATGCTCATCAGCTTGCCGAAGATCTCGCCGGCCGGCTCGTTGATGCCGACGTAGTTGCCGAGCGACTTGGACATCTTGTCCACGCCGTCGG
>JBIOVQ010000276.1:0-4921 GCA_044867805.1 Burkholderiales bacterium
CTCGACGAAGACCTTCGGTGACCCGGCCACGACGTTGCCGGTATCCATGTAGGCGTTTTCCCCGGTGAGGTCGCCTATCAACCCGCCCGCCTCGGTGATGAGCAGGCCTCCCGCGGCGATGTCCCAGGGCGAAAGGCCCAGCTCCCAGAAACCGTCGAGCCGGCCGGCCGCCACATAGGCGAGGTCGAGCGCCGCCGAGCCCGCACGGCGCACCCCGGCGGCCCCGGCCATCATGTCGCGCAGGATCGCCAGGTAGACATCGATGTGCTCGAACTGGCGGAACGGAAAGCCCGTGCCGATGAGGCTCGAGCGCAGCTGCGTGCGTTTGCTCACCCGGATGCGCTGGTCGTTGAGGAACGCGCCGCGTCCGCGCGTGGACGTGAACAGGTCGTTGCGCGAAGGGTCGTAGACCACGGCCTGGGTCACCACGCCCCGATGCCGCAGGGCGATCGCCACGGAAAATTGCGGAAAGCCGTGGATGAAGTTGGTGGTGCCGTCGAGCGGGTCGATGATCCACTGGTACTCCGACTCGCCGGAGGCGCCGCTTTCCTCTGCTAGAATCGCGTGGCCGGGATAGGCGTCGCGCAGCGTGCGGATGATGGCCTGTTCCGCCTCGCGGTCCACTTCCGAGACGAAATCGTTCGCCGCTTTTTCCTTGAAGGCCACCAGGTCGAGATTGCGCGTGGCGCGGTTGATGATGTTGCCCGCTCGGCGCGCCGCCTTGACGGCGGTGTTGAGCATCGGATGCATAATCGGCGCCGCCTGGAGGGATTGGTCGTAACAGAGGAGGGGACAGCAAATCGCGTATTCTACGGTAGCGGCGCCGATAATCTCAAAATTCAAGTTTGCGCCACCATTTTTATTTTGTTACGGGCACCTTGAGGGGGGCGCCGCCGATTACTTTTGAAATGCCATCGATGGCAGGACCCTTTATCGGTGGCGTCGAAAGCAGTGTTAGATTCGCAAACGGCAATTTGGCCTGATGGCGTAATTCGAGTGATCGCCACCGATCCGCTCAAAAACGTCCGTATCGTGCTGTGCGAGACGGCGCATCCGGGCAACATCGGCGCGGCGGCGCGCGCGCTGAAGACGATGGGGCTCGACCGCCTCTCACTGGTCGCCCCGGAGCGCTTCCCCGACCCCCAGGCGGAATGGCTCGCATCGGGGGCGACCGACGTGCTGCGGAACGCGCGAGTGTGCGCGAGCCTCGACCAGGCGCTCGCAGGCTCGGCGTTCACGGTCGCGTGCACGTCCAGGGTGCGCGGGATCGCGGTGCCCATGGTGAGCGCCCGCGAAGCCGCCGCGCGCGTCATCGAAGTGGCCCGCGACCAGCCGGCGGCGCTCGTTTTCGGCAACGAGACCTTCGGCCTCACCGCCGCGGAGGTCAATCGCTGCCAGCTGCTCGCCGCCATACCCGCCAGTCCCGAGTATTCCTCGCTCAACGTGGCGGCGGCAGTGCAGGTGTTCGCCTACGAACTGCGCCTGGCCGCGCTGGGCGATTCTGCCCCCGCCGGCAAGGCCCCGGAACGAGCCAGCCATGAGCAGCTGGAGCGCTTCTATGAGCACCTCGAGCGCGCCATGGTCGAGGGCGGCTTCCTCAATCCCGAGCATCCGAAGAAGCTGATGCCGCGCCTGCGCCGCCTGTTCGGCCGCGCGCACCTGGAGAAGGAGGAAGTCAACATCCTGCGCGGCATCATCAAGGCGCTCGCCACTCCCAAACGCAAGAGGCGGTAGTTCATCTACCCGCCTCATCAGTCACGCCTCACCAGTCACGCTCTATCAGTCACGCCCCATTAGTCACGCGCTCCGGCGGCTGACGGCTGGCGTCTGGCGGCTCCGCAAAGGTTGACTAAATTACTAGGGCATCGTAAGCTGCGCGCCCTAATCATTGATTTCTCAAAGATGTTTGCCCGAATAAGAGAAGAAATCGCGGTCGTATTCGAGCGCGATCCGGCGGCCCGCAATACCTGGGAAGTAATCACTTGCTACCCGGGCTTCCACGCCATGCTGTTCCACCGATTCGCCCACCGGCTGTGGCAAGCGGGCTTCAAGTGGCTGGCGCGGCTCACTTCCCACTTCTCGCGCTGGCTCACCGGCATCGAGATCCATCCCGGCGCCACCATCGGCCGGCGCTTCTTCATCGACCATGGCATGGGTGTTGTCATCGGCGAGACCGCCGAGATCGCCGACGACTGCACGCTCTACCACGGTGTGACGCTCGGGGGCACGTCCTGGAACAAGGGCAAGCGCCACCCCACGCTGGGCAAGGGCGTAGTCGTGGGCGCGGGCGCGAAGATACTTGGCCCGATCCTGGTCGGCGACGGCGCGCGGATCGGGTCGAACGCCGTGGTGGTGAAGGAAGTGCCGCCCGGCGCGACCGCCATCGGCATCCCGGCGCGCATCATCGAAGCGCAGGAAACCCAGAACGGGCGCTTCGCGGCCTATGCCGTCGTGAAGGACCTGAGCGACCCGATGGGGAAGGCGCTGCACGAGCTCATCGGTCACAGCGCCGACATCGACAAGCGCATCGAGCAGATCCTCGTGGAGCTGAAGCGACTGGGTTGCCGGATCGACGAGCAGGAGGCCCATCCGCTCGATGCGAACTCTTTGAACAAAATGGTTGACTAAATTACTCGGGATAGCTATAGTTGAGAAAAATAATAGGGTATTAGGTATTTAAGTAGGTATTTGATTATTTGAGACTTTAAGAGGTGGCCCATGAGACTGACGACGAAAGGGCGCTTTGCCGTAACGGCCATGATCGACCTGGCCTTACATCATGGAAGCGGGCCGGTGACGCTCGCCGAAATCAGCGGCCGGCAGAAGATCTCGCTGTCCTACCTCGAGCAGTTGTTCGGCAAGCTGCGCCGGCACCAGCTCGTGGAAAGCGTGCGCGGGCCGGGCGGCGGCTATTGCCTGGCCAAAGACACCTCGCAGGTTTCCGTCGCCGCCATCATCCAGGCGGTGGACGAGCCCATCGATGCCACTCAATGCGGCGGCAAGGAAAACTGCCACGACGACCAGAAATGCCTCACCCATGACTTGTGGGCGGCGTTGAACGACCGCATCTTCGACTATCTCGAGGGGGTGACCCTGCGCCAGCTGGTGGACGCGCATAAGGAGAAGGAAGCCGCGAAGAGCACGGGCGTCGCTCCCGTTCGCGACATGCGCGACACGGCGGGCAAGCGCACCACGCCGGTGTCGGCTTAGCCGTCAGCCGTCAGTCATCAGTCGTCACGCGCCTAAGGCAATGGACCACGTTTATTTCGACCACAACGCGACGACACCCGTTGATGAACGGGTGCTGGAGGCGATGCTGCCGTACCTCCGCGGCCGCTATGGCAACGCTTCCAGCCGCCATGAGCTGGGAACGGTCGCGCGCAGGGCAATCGACACGGCGCGCCAGCAGGTGGCGGAGCTGGTCAACGCGCAGCCCTCGCAGGTGATCTTCGTTTCGGGCGGAACGGAGGCGAACAACCTGTTCGTGAAGGGCGCGGCGGGCTACCTGAAGCCGGCGCAGATCGCGGTGAGCGCGATCGAGCACCCCTGCGTGGCCAGGCCGGCGCAGGACCTCGCGCGCCAGGGATGGAAGCTGAGGAAGCTCGCCGTGAAGCCGGCCGGCACGATCGATACCGCCGACGTTGACCAGGCCCTGAAGGAGCCGACCGGCATCGTTTCGGTGATGCTCGCCAACAACGAGACCGGCGCGATCCAGGACGTGGCGGCGGTTTCCGCCCGCGCCCGCGCGGCGAAGGCGTGGATGCACACCGACGCGGTGCAGGCCCTGGGCAAGATCGCCGTGGATTTCCAGGCGCTCGGCGTGCACGCCATGACGATCTCGGCGCACAAGATTTACGGCCCCAAGGGCGCGGCGGCGCTGGTCATGGACAAGCGCCTGCAATTGCGTCCCGTGATCCATGGGGGCGGCCACGAGCAGGGGCTGCGCTCGGGCACGGAAAACGTCCCTGCCATCGTCGGCTTCGGCGCGGCTTGCGAGCTGGCGGGGGGCCGCATGCAGGAGCTGGCGCGGCGGCAGGAGGGGATGCGCGCCCGGGTCGAGCAGGGATTGAGTGAACTGGGAGCGGTGATCTTCGGAGACGATGCCCCGCGCATCCCCAACACGACCTACTTCGCGTTCAAGGGCGTGGTGGGCGAAACGCTGGTGATCGAGCTCGACAAGGCGGGCTACGCGGTCGCCCCGGGCGCCGCCTGCTCCAGCGCGAATCCGGAGCCGTCGGCGACCTTGCTCGCGATGGGCGTCGATCCCGAGCTCGCGCGCGGCGCGGTGCGTTTCTCGCTCGGCGCGGGGAACACCATGGAGCAAATAGACGGCTTTTTGCGGACGCTGGAAGCAGTCTTGAAGCGGCTCAGGAGCATGACCGCGATGGCGGTCTGACCCCCACCCCTTCCTTCCCCCTTGCCAAGGGGGAGGGTGAGGGAGGGGGTAGTGACGAGTGACGAGTGAAGCGCGAAGAGAGGAACGTTATGGCGATACAAGTGACGGAAAAGGCAGCGAAGCAGATCCAGAAGCAGCTTGCCAGCCGCGGCAAGGGCATCGGCTTGCGCGTCGGGGTGAAGGACGTCGGCTGCTCGGGCTTCGGCTACACCTACGACTACGCGGACGAGGTAAAGGCCGGCGACCAGCTGTTCGAGGCGCACGACGCGAAGGTCGTGGTGGACGCGAAGAGCCTCGAGTTCCTCGACGGCTCGACGCTCGATTTCGTGAAGGAAGGCTTGAAGCAGGTCTTCAAGTTCAGCAATCCGAATGTGGACGCGACCTGCGGCTGCGGCGAAAGCTTTTCCGTGAAGGAAAAGGCATAACCGCTCAACGCAGAGGACGCAGTGGACGCAGCGGAACGCAGAGATTGCAATATTGACGGTAATTCTTGTGAAACCCCGAATTTCCTCGGCGTCCTCGGCG
>JBIOVQ010000277.1:0-6235 GCA_044867805.1 Burkholderiales bacterium
CGTTTCACACAGCTGCACCACGCCCTCTTCCATCATCTGCGGGAACGGCTGGCCGGCCTTGGAATTGATGATCTGCACTACGCCGATCAGCTCCTTGCTCTTCGCCTCCAGCACCGGCGCGACCAGCATCTGCTTGGTGCGGTAGCCGGTCTTGGCGTCCACCGCCTTGAGGAAGTTCAGCTGGGAGCTGTAGGACTTCAACTCGGCATCGTCGTAGACGTCGCGGATGTTGATCACGCGCTTGTTGGCGGCGACGAAGCCCGCGATCGACTGCTCGTTGATCGGCAGCTTGATGTCCTTGAAGGAGTTGAGGCCCGTTTTCACCTTGGAGATGATCGAGCCCTTGTCCTCGCTCGCGAGATAGATCGTCAGCCGGTCGGCGTTGAACAGGTTGCACAGCTCCTGCGACAACTCGAGGATGATCTCGTCGATGTTCTTGGTCGCGTGGATCTTGTTCGTGACCACCTGGAGCTTGGTCTGGAACTGCAGCTTTTCGGCCAGGTTGTCGTGGCTGACCGGCTTGCTCTGGAGTACGGTGCTCATGGCGCCCTCACTCTCGCTTCTCAAACTTCATGGTTGGCGGCTGATCGGACCTTGCTGGCAACCTGTCACTGTACGGACAAGGTCGCCCGGAGAAAAGGAACCATTGCCAGGACTCGAACTCGCGGAGGCAGTGTCGCGGGCATCACGGCTACTTGGTCTCGAAGGTCCAGGCGCCGTCCCAGCCATCCTGCGGCGGGTGCGCCCGGAAGTGGGCGATGCGCTCGATGAACACCCCATAAAGCTCGCCATCCTCGGACCCCTTCTGCAGGTTCAGCATCTGCAGCTCGGCCATGTCCCAATCCTGGTTGCGATAGAGCTTAAGTGCTTGATTCCACAACTTAATCTCGTTCAGCTTGGCCTGCTCCACCTGCCCCTCCAGGCCCAGCGGCTGGTAGATGATGACCGGCTCGTCCTTGCCCTTCACGCGCACGCGGTCGACCTCGCGCAGGACGAAGCCCGTGATCAGCTTGCGGGTACCCTCGCCGACAATAATATCAGCCCCGTACTGCTTTGTGATGCCTTCCAGCCGCGAGGCGATATTCACCGCGTCGCCCATCACCGTGTAGGCCTTGCGGATCTTCGATCCCATGTCGCCCACCCGCATGACTCCGGAATTGACCCCGATGCCGATCTTGAACGTCGGCCAGCCCCTGGCCTTGAACTTCTCGTTGAGCGATTTCGCCTCTTTCTGCATGCCGAGCGCTGCGAGCACCGCGTTGCGCGCGTGCTGCGCATCGGCCACCGGCGCCCCCCAGAACGCCATGATCGCGTCGCCGATGTACTTGTCGAGCGTTCCGCGATGCTGCTCGCGGATCACCAGGCTCATGTTGGTGAGGTACTCGTTGATGTAGTGCGACAGGTCCTCGGGCGACAGGGCCTCGGAGATGGTCGTGAATCCGCGCACGTCGGAGAACAGCACCGACAGCTCCTGCGCGCGCGGCGCCATGTTGAAGCGCTCCGGGTTCCGAGCCATCTCGTCCACCAGCTCGGGCGGCACGTACTGGCCGAACAGGCCCGTGATCTGGCGCATGCCGCGCGCCTCGATGAAGAAGCCGTACATCATGTTGAGCGTGAACAGGACGAGGATCATGACCAGCCCGGAGGCGAGCGGCAGCACCAGGTCTCCATGCTGGAAAACCATGACATTCGTCGCCAGCACCGCCACCACCACCAGCAGCGTCGCCAGCGTGGAAGTAAGGGGGTTGAGCAGCGGCAGGGCGAGCGCCATCGCCAGGCCCGACGCGAGCAGCAGCAGGAATTCCGCCCCCAGCACGTAGGCCGGACGCTGCTTGATATCCTGGTCGATTATGCCGGAGATCATGTTGGCGTGGACTTCGACCCCTGGATAGACCGGCTCCACGGGAGTCGCCCGCAAATCGAGCAGGCCGGGCGCCGTCGTGCCGACCAGGACGATCTTGCCCTTCAGTTCCGCCGGGTCGATGCGCTCGTTCATCACGTCCACCACGGAAAAATACTTGAAGCTGCCCTTGCGCCCGCGGTACGGCACCAGCGCGCAGGCCTCGTCGTCCACGGGTATCCGGTACGACCCGACCTGGAGCCATTCGAGATCGGGCTGGTTCTTCTTGGAGCCGAAGGGCGCGCCCGGCATGACCGGCTTCACCGGCGGCGCGCCCAGCAGGACCCGCACTACCGCCAGCGAAAGCGGCTCGTAGTAGGCGCCGTTGTACTCAGCCAGCATCGGCACCCGCCGGATGATGCCGTCCTCGTCGGTCCGCGAATTGAAGTGGCCACCGCTCGCGGCCGCCTTCTGCAGCACGTCGAGATTCGCGGTATAGCTGCCCCACGAGGTGGTCCTTACGTTGCGCCCCTGGAAGTCCTTGGACGTGAGGATCGGCGCCGGCAGGGTCCCCTTCTTCTGCAGCGTGGCGGAGTCCTCCTCCAGGAGCACGTAGCCCATCACGACCCGCCGGCCCTCCATCTTGCGGGCAAAGATGTCGTCGTACTCGAGCTGGGGCTTGAGCTGCTTGAAAACGGACTGGAACTGGGACACCTCGCGCAAGTCACGCTGCGACAGCCGCTCGAGCACGCGGATACCGGAAGACTCGTCGCGCTCCGCGAAGACGACGTCGAAGCCGACGACCGCGATCTCGTACTTGTCGAACAACTTGTCCATGAGCAGCGCCAGGCGGTCGCGCGGCCATGGCCAGCGGCCCTCGCCCCCCTGCTCCCTCTCGGCCAGGCTCCTCTCGTCGATGTCGAGGATGACGATCTTGGTGTCGACGGTCTGCGGCATGGTGAGCCGCAGCCGCGTGTCGTAGATGATCGCCTCGAAGCGGTCGATGAAGGGCAGCCGCGCCCACGGTTCGACCGTGTGGACGAGGAAGACCACGACCACGACAAGGCCGATGATGATCCGCGCCAGGTGCTTCCTGATCGCCGCAATCACCCGCTGTCCCCTTCCGTCACCGCCCCTCCCTCACGCTCGCCGCCGCCCCGCGCGGCGCCCCTGCCAGAAACGAAGGCCGGACACCGGCATGGCCACCGATATCCGGCCCGAGCGGCCGCTGCCGGCCGCCCGGCGCAATCCGCCGGCGGCCGTGCCGGCTCATCCTTTTTTGAAGAACTCCATCTTGACCCCGGCGAGCTCGATGACGTCATGATCGTTCAGCTGCCGCGCCTGCGCGTCCAGCTGCTTCCCGTTCAGCACCGGGAAGTTCGCCCCCTCGACATGGGTGATGAAGTAGCCCTGGGGCCGCCGCGTGATCACCGCCACCTGCACGCCCGGCTTGCCGAGCGTCGTGAGGTTCTTGGTCAGCTCGATTTCCTTGCCGGCGTTGGGTCCGGTCAGAAGCTGCAGGGCCGCGAGCGGCTGCGGCTCGGTCGGCCCCGCGGCCGGCCTGGGCGCGGCGGCGGGAGCGGCCGGCTGCTTGGGGGCGGGCGTCGGCGGGGTCGCGGCCGGCATCGGCGGCGGCGCGGCCGGCCTGGGCGCCGCGGCGGGCCTCGGCGCGGCCGCGGCCGGCTTGGGCGGCGAGCGCATCACCATGGTCTTCTCGAAGTCCTCGGCCGCCGCCGGCGCAGCAGCGGCGGCAGCCGCCTCCATCACGTACTTCATCTTGTACTTGCCGATCTCGATCACGTCGTTGTTCTGGAGGATGTGCTTCTTGATCTGGTTGCCGTTGACGACCGTCCCGTTGGTGCTGCCCAGGTCCTCGAGGAAGGAGTCGTTGAGGATGGTGACGATGCAGGCATGCTCGCCGCTCACCGCCAGATTCTCGATCTGGATGTCGTTCTGCGCCTTGCGCCCGATCGTGATGCGCTCCTTGTCGAGAGGGATCTCCCTGATCACCGATCCTTCCAGACTGAGAATCAACTTCGCCATGGTCGTATCCCTGTCAGCTATTTGAACCAAGACTTCATTTTGTCGAACAAGCCGGCATGCGCCGCGAATTCCCTCGCCACGCGCACCAATATCACTGAAACGTTGTCGCGTCCCCCGTTATCGTTCGCCTGCTGCACCAGTTGCTCGGCGGCGAGCGTCAGATTGGACTGCAGCGACGTGAGCGTCGTCTGGATGTCCTCGTCGGACACCATGTCGGATAGCCCGTCGGAACACAGCAGGTAGACGTCGCCCGGCTGCACCGCGTAAGTATGGACCTCGGTGTCCACCTCCGGGTCGATGCCCACCGCGCGCGTGACGAGGTTCTTGTTTTGCGAGTGCCGCGCCTGCTCCTTCGTAATCATGCCGCTGTCGATCTGTTCCTGCAACAGGGAATGATCGCGGGTGACCTGTTCCAGCGCGCCCCCGCGCCACCGGTAGAGCCGGGAATCCCCGATGTGCCCGACCACCATCCGGTTGTCATGCCACAGCGCCACCACCAGCGTCGTGCCCATCCCCGCGTACTGCGGGTGGCTTTGCGCCGCCTGGTAGATGGCGGTATTGGCCCGCGCGCCATGGTCCGCGATCAGCCGCTCCACGGTCGTGCTGTCCAGCTTCTCGCTGTTTTTCTGGACCAAGGCCTTTTTCAGCTCGACCCTGATGAGCTCGACCGCGATGCCGCTCGCGACTTCGCCGGCGTTGTAGCCGCCCATGCCGTCGGCGAGCACCGCCAGCCCGAGCGTGGCGTCGGCCGCGATGCTGTCCTCGTTGTGCGACCGCACCATCCCCGGGTGGGTGGAGGTCGCGACTTCGAGCGCGGCACTGAGATCGCTCATCATCCGCCCCGTTCAGGCCGCCGGCGCCGTTCCCGCGGCCGGCCTCTGCTTCGCAGCCGAGAGCCCCTCGAGGCATTGCCGCAGCGCCCGGGCCATCTGCTCGCCGTCCTGATAGCGCTGGTCGGGATCCTTGGCAAGGGCCTTGCTCACGACCGTCCAGAGGGCCTCGGGCAACGCAGCATTGTGCGTGCGAACGTCCGCGGCTTCCTCGTTGGCGATCTTGTACATCAGTTGCGCCATCGATTCGCCTGTGAAAGGCAGCTTGCCGCATGTGAGCTGGTAGAGGGTCACGCCCAGGGAAAACAGGTCCGAGCGGCCTTCGATCTTCTTGCCGGCGAGCTGTTCCGGCGACATGTAGGACGGCGTGCCCAGGACCATCCCGGTCTTGGTCTTGGACGAGTCGGTGATGCGGGCGATGCCAAAGTCGGTGACCTTGACGCTGTCGGAATCCGGCTCGTACATGATGTTAGCGGGCTTGATGTCGCGGTGCACGACGTTGTTCTTGTGTGCGTAGGCGAGCGCGTCTGCGACGCGCGCGATGATCGATATCGTCCTGTCCACCGGCAGCAGCTTGTCCGGCTTGTTGTAGAGCGTCAGGTCCTTGCCCTTGAGGAACTCCATCGCGATGTAGGCGAGGTCGTGCTCCTCGCCCGCGTCGTAGATCGTCACGATATTGGGATGCGTCAGGCGGCCGGCGGTTTCCGCTTCCCGGAAGAAGCGCTCCTTCACGTCCTTCAGCTCATCGGCCTCGAATTCCTGCGACAACGCCATCGTCTTGATCGCCACGACGCGCCCGATCTTGGGGTCCTTGCCCTGGTAGACGACGCCCATCGCGCCCTTGCCCAGCTCCTTCTCCACCTCGTAGCGGCCGAGCATGGGCTTTTCCACGCCGCCGCCGGGCAGGATCACCGTGCCGCCCGGGTGCCCGCCACTGCCGCCGAGGATGACGGTCTCCGACATCGCCTTGGCGCGGTTGAGCCGGCTCTCCAGGTCGCGGAACTTGGGGTTGTGGTCCGACATGTAGCGGAACACCGATTCCGCCTTGTTGAACTGCCGCTTGCGCTCGAAATCGAGCGCAAGGTTGTAGAGCAGGTCGAGGACCCCGTCGTCGAGCGGGAGCTTGCGAAAGCAGTCGAAGGCCGTATCGAGCTGGCCCTGGCCCTGGTAGGCGAGTCCGAGCATGCGGTTGCTTTGAGCCGACTCGATATCGGACTTTTCCTTGCCGCGCTCGGTGACCATGTAGCGCTTCGACACGAGGGCGCCGTGGCCGACCACCAGCAGCGTCGCGGGCAGCATGAGCTGTATCCACATGCCGCTCGTCGTCATGACGATGAAGTGCGCCGCCAGCAGCGCGATGAACAGACCACCGGAGATCACCAGGGCCTGCCCGGCATTGAGTCGCGGCAGTGCCGCGATCAGGTAGACCGCGATGAGCAGAAACACCAGCAGCTCCACATAGTATGCCCAGCTCGGCGTAACGAAGAAATGCTCGGAGAGGATCGAGGACACCGAATGCGCA
>JBIOVQ010000278.1:0-9799 GCA_044867805.1 Burkholderiales bacterium
GCTCTCGAGCCTGGAGCTGGTGGACGACATACTGAAGACGCCGATTGCAGCCGCCAACGGCCACGTCCCGATACCCACCGGGCCGGGACTGGGTATCGAGGTGGACGAAGCGAAGGTTCGCCGCTACTCCCGAGAGGCGTGACACGATACTTCGTGACACGATAAATCGTGACACGGTGAAGCGTGACACGATGAAGCGAAGCTAACCCGCCTTACAACCAGCACGCCCTACCGCGTCACGCCGTCTCGCGTCACGCCGCTCCGCGTCACGCACCATCGCGTCACGCATTTCAGAGTTTGATCTTCGGATCCAGCCAATCCCGCAGCGAATCGCCGAAAAGGTTGAACGCGAACACCCCCAGGCTGATGGCGATGCCCGGGAACACGATCATCCACGGCGCCTGCTGGTAGAAGTCGGCCGCCGCCCCGGAGAGCATCAGTCCCCACGACGGCGTCGGCTCCGTCACGCCCAGCCCCAGGAACGAGAGCGAGGCTTCCGCCAGGATCGCCTGCGCGACGAAGGCGGTCAGCAGGATGAGATAGGGCGCGACCACGTTGGGCATGATGTGGCGGAAGATGATCCGCGCGTGGGAATACCCCGCCGCGCGCGCGGCGTCCACGTACGGCATCTCGCGGATCGCGAGCGCCGAGGCGCGCACCACGCGCTCCACCCGCGGCAGCATCGGGACGCTGATCGCGATGATGAGGTTGACGTCGATGCCGAGCACCACGTAGTTACCGAGGACAGCGACGACGGTGATCGCCAGCACGATGATCGGGAACGACAGCAGCACGTCCATGACACCCTGGATGATCAGGTCGGTCTTGCCGCCGAAGTAGGCGGACACCACGCCGACGATCGCGCCGGCGGTGCAGCCGAGGAACGAGGCGATGAAGCCGATCGCGAGCGCGGTGCGCGCGCCGTAAATGATGCGCGAGGCGACGTCGCGCCCGAACGAGTCGGTGCCGAGCCAGTGCTCCGCGGACGGCCGCGCCAGCATGGCGCCGTAGTCCACGGCGAGGGGATCGAACGGCGCCACCCACTGCGCGAACAGCGCGCACAGCGCCATCAGCACGATGACGACGAGCCCCGCCGCCCCCAGCGGCTGCTGCGTCACGAACAGCACCACCGGGTGGCGCCGTATAGGCACTTTATACGCAATCGTGTTAGCAACGGCTGACACTATTGGCACCGCCGGTGGACGGCGCCACCGAATAATTGAAGTTTCCCATTCAGCGAAACGTGAACGGCGCAGAGGACTGGACTGCGCATGGCACCGAATGAGAGAAATGAACCGCGTTCCTTGAGCATGTCTTTCACGTTTCGCTCAGCGGTAGCGAATCCTCGGATCGAGGAACGCGTACATCAGGTCCATCACGAAATTCACCAGCACGAAGAACACCGATACCAGCAGCACCAGCGCCTGGATCATGGTGAAATCGCTGCGCGCCACCGCCTGCACGAACAGCTTGCCGATTCCGTTCAGGTTGAATACCTGCTCGGTGACCACCAGGCCGCCGATCAGGAATGCGAATTCGAGCCCGATGACCGTCACCACCGGCAGCAGGGCGTTGCGCATCGCGTGCCGTGCCACCACCAGCCGCTCGAGCACGCCTTTCGCGCGGGCGGTGCGAATGTAGTCTTCCTGCAGCACCTCCAGGATCGACGAGCGCATCATGCGCGTGGAAACCGCCGAGTAGCGGTAGCCCACGGCGACCGCCGGCCAGATGAGCTGCGACAGGTTCTCCCACGGATCCTCGAAGAAGGGAGTGAAAGTCAGCGGCGGGATCCATGAGAAGTACGTCAGCAGCAGCAGGATGATGATCATGCCCAGCCAGAATGACGGCACCGCGAGTCCGGCGATGGAGAACACGCGTATGCTCTGGTCGATCCAGGTGTCCTTGAAAACCGCCGAGAGCGTGCCGAGCGGAAGAGCGAGGAGCACCGCCAGGATGGTCGCCATCACCGCGACCTGGAGCGAGAGCTCGAGCCGGATGCCGATCTCGTACGCGACCGAGTTGCCGGTCCACATCGAGACGCCGAAATCGCCCTGCAGCACGCCCCCGAACCACTTGAAGAACTGGACCCACAGCGGCTGATCGAGCCCGAGCCGCGCGCGCTCCGCTTCGATCACTTCCTTCGAGATGTTCGCTCCCCCCGCGTCGCCCAGCAGCATGGTGGCGACGGGGTCGCCCGGCATCAGCCGCAGCAGGAAGAAGACGAGCAGCGCGACGCCGAGCAGCGTCGGGACCATCAGGAGGAAGCGGTGGAAGATGAATCTCAGCATGTGACGACTGACGGCTGACGGCTGACGACTCGTGGTGACGGCGATTCGCTGACGGCTGAACGCAAGCGCGGCGGCCAGCGGCCGCCGCGCTCTCCGTCAGTCGTCAGTCATCAGCCGTCACGCTGTCCCTACTGGTCCAGCCACACATCCGACAGGTCCTGCCCCACGTAGTGGCTGGGCGTGATGTGCCAGCCCTTCATCACCTTGTGGTGCACGATGATGCGGTGCCACCAGATGGTGGGAACCGTGTACGCCTGCTCGAGCGCGCGCTTCTCGAATTCGCGCAGGATCGCGTAGCGCTTCTTCTTGTCGAGCTCGCCCGACTGCTGGTCGAACAGGCCGTCGAGGACGCGGTCGGTCTGCTGCGCGTAGTTGATCGCGGCGCGATCGTGCGACAGGTACTTCTGCAGCTGGAGGTTGGGCTCGTCCATGAAATCGCAGTTGAAATCCAGCGCCGCGTCGTAGGTCGGGTTATCGCGCTGCTGCGCGGCGAGATAGAGCCGCGTCTCGAGCTGCTCGTGCTTGACGTTCACCCCGACCTGCCGCCACTGGTCGATCAGGAACACGCCCACCGGGGTGTACGGCATGGCGACGTTGCGGTTGGTGAACGTGAAGGCCAGGTTAGGGACGCCCGCCTCCTTCAGCAGCCGCCGCGCCTCCTCCCGCGATTTGTTGATGTCCCTGGACCAGCCGGGATAGGTCACGAGTTCCTTCTCGCTCGCGGCGAGGTCGTAGCCGGGACGCAGGATACCGCCCACGTGCCGCACCAGCGCCACCTTGGACAGGGCCTGCGCGCCGCCCCAGCGGTCGATGGCGAGCGACAGGGCCTTGCGCACGCGCTGGTCGTCGAACGGCTTCTTCCTGGTGTTGAAGGTCACCACCAGCGAGCACACCCACGGCGTCTCCTGCACCGTCGCCTTCGCCCCCAGCGTCTTCATCACGCGGTCGCGGTCGGCCGGCGAGTGCCCCCTGAATTCGACCAGCACCTCGCCCGCCGCCAGGGCGTTCACCATCGGCGCGCCGCTGATGAAGATCGCGACGTAGCCGTTCAGATAGGGCTTGCCCTTGCGGAAATAGCCGTCGAACTTGCGCCCGGTCCAGTGCGAGCCCGCCACGTGCTCGACGAACCTGAACGGCCCGGTGCCCATGATGTTGCGCTCGGGGAAGCGCGGGTCCTGCTTGAGCTTCGCCGCGCTGTAGACGCAGTCCCACGGGCTCGCGAAATTGCTCAGCATCGAGGCATTGCGCTTCTTCAGCCTGAACACGACCGTATTCGCATCGGGCGTGTCGATCCTGTCGATGTCGGCGTAGCTCGCCTGGCGCACCGAGCGCACGCCGGCGGTCGGGTTGCGCAGCCGCTCGTAGGTCGCCTTGACGTCCTCCGACGTGAGCGTCGAGCCGTCGTGGAACTTGACGCCCTTGCGCAGCTTGAAGGTGTAGGCCAGCCCGTCCTTCGACACCGTCCACGACTCCGCGAGGTCGCCCTTGATCGCCGGGTACTTGGCGGTATCGAATTCGAGCAGCGTGTTGTAGTGCGGGCGCACCGGGTGGATGAAGGCAAACGACGTTTGCGCGTGGCAGTCGTAGTTCGGCGGCTCCGCGCTCACCGCGAACTTGAGCAGGCCGCCGCTCTTCGGCGTCTCGGCCGCGAGCGCGCTCGCGGCAGCGAGCGCCATTACCAACAGCAGTGCAATCCGTTTCATGCTCCTCCTCCTTTTTTAGTAAAAGCGTGACACGATACTGCGTGACGCGATGATGCGTGACACGATGGATCGCGACACGGTAAAGCAAGCTTGGCATCGAGAACTGCCGCGACGCCCTTTCGCGTCACGCTGCACCGCATCACGCCCTGCCGCGTCACGCTTTATCGCGTCACGCCTCATCAGACCTTGATGCAGGCCGCAAAGTGCCTCGGCCGCACTTCGCGCAACTCGGGAATGGCCATCTTACACTCCTCGCTTGCCAGCGGGCAGCGCGTGTGGAAGACGCAGCCGCGCGGCGGATCGAGCGGGCTCGGCACCTCGCCGCCGAGGACCCGGTACTCGCGCTTCGCCTCCAGCTGCGGGTCCGGGATGGGCACGGCGTCGAGCAGAGCCCGGGTATACGGATGCAGGGGATCGGCGTACAGCGCGTCGCGGTCCGCGATCTCCATCACGCGCCCGAGGTACATCACCACCACCCGGTCCGAGATGTGCCGCACGACCGCGAGGTCGTGCGCGATGAACAGGAAGGTGAGCTGGTAGCGGCTCTGCAGGTCCTCGAGCAGGTTGATGATCTGCGCCTGGATCGAGACGTCGAGCGCCGACACCGGCTCGTCGCACACGATGAACGACGGCTGCATCGCGAGAGCGCGCGCGATGCCCACGCGCTGGCGCTGGCCCCCGGAAAGCTCGTGCGGATAGCGCTCCGCCATGTACTCGAAGAGCCCGACCTGCGTGAGCAGCTCGGCGACCTTCTCGCGCGCCGCCGCCGCGTCGCGCACCAGCCTGTACACCCGCATCGGCTCGGCGATGATCTCGCCGATCGTCATGCGGGGATTGAGCGAGCTGTAGGGGTCCTGGAAGATCACCTGGATCTTGCGCCGGTAGTCCTTCAGCTCGCTTCCCCGTGCGCGCGTCACGTTGGCGCCCTCGAACAGGAACTCGCCGCCGGTCGCCTGCTCCAGCCGCAGCAGCGTTCTGCCCACCGTCGTCTTGCCGCAGCCGGACTCTCCGACCAGCCCCACGGTCTCGCCGCGGAAGACATCCAGCGAGAGGCCGTCGACCGCGCGCACCTGCAGCTTCTCGCGCTTGAGCATCTGCAGCCCGGCGCCGACTTCGAAATAGGTGCGCAGGTCGCGCACCCGCAGCAGCGGCGTGGTGGTGTCGAGCTTCTTTGCCTGCGGCGCTTGCGGATTGGCGCTCTGCAGGCCGAGACCGGTGGGCCCGACCGCGGCCATCTCCCGCGCGCGGATGCAGGCGGAAAGACGCCCCGGCTCCACTTCGACCAGTTCCGGCATGACCGCGACGCAGGCGTCCAGTTTCGCCGGGCAGCGCGGAGCGAAGCGGCACCCGGGAGGCGGCTCGACCAGGTTCGGCGGCAGGCCTTCGATCGTCTCGAGCTTGCGGCCGCGCGGCTGGTCGAGTCGCGGAACGGAGCGCAGCAGCCCCGCGGTGTACGGGTGGAGGGGCTTCGCGAAGACGTCGGCCGCGGCTCCCTGCTCCGCCAGGCGCGCCGCGTACATCACGTTCACGCGGTTGGCGTAGCGCGCGACGATGCCGAGATTGTGCGTGATCACCACCAGCGCGATGCCGAGGTCGCGCGAGAGGTCCTTCATGAGCTTCAGGATCTGAGCCTGGATCGTGACGTCGAGCGCGGTGGTCGGCTCGTCCGCGATGATCAGCTTGGGGTTGCACGACAGCGCGATCGCGATCATCACGCGCTGGCGCATTCCGCCCGAGAACTGGTGCGGGTACTGGTCGAGGCGGCGCTCGGTGTCCGGGATGCCGACCATCTTCAGGAGCTCCGCCGCGCGCGCGCGCGCCGCTTCCGCCGTCATCCCGAGGTGGATCATGAGCGGCTCCATGATCTGGAAGCCGATCGTGAGCACCGGGTTGAGCGAGGTCATCGGCTCCTGGAAGATCATCGCGATGTCGCGCCCGCGGATCTCGCGCATCTCGTCTTCGCCGAGGTCGAGGAGGTTCACGCCCTGGAACAGGATGCGGCCGGCGACGACGCGGCCGGCGGGACGCGCCAGCAGCCGCATGATGGCGAGCGAGGATACCGACTTGCCGCAACCCGATTCGCCGACGAGTGCTACCGTCTCGCCGGGCTTCACCTTGTAGGAAATGCCCTCAACGGCCCGCACCACGCCGCGCGTGGTGACGAAGTGCACGTGCAGGTTCTCGACTTCGAGCAGCCAGGGGCTTTGCCCGGCCGTGGGCGCGGCCACGCCGCGCGTAGCGATAGGTTGGTCCATCCTCCGGAGATACAGCTTGTAGTAGTGGGCCGAGGCTATTGACCACGATGCGGATTGTCAAGTTCTGCCGACTCCGGACGCGGCGCGCCGGGTCGGCTCTGCGCGATGGAACGGACGCCGGTTCCCAGCCTGTGCACCAGTTCCGCCCTGCGATCAAGCGGACGGGGACCGCCGTTCATCGCGCAGGAGTCGCAAGCTCAGCCCTCCCCGCGCTGTACTCGATTTGCAGGCAGCGAGCGACCTGGGTGACGAAGGGACGCGTTGAGGCGGAACTCCGGTCTCGCTCCGCCGGACTAAGGACTGCCTGCTTCGCGGAGCCTGCCTTCTTGCTGCGAGCGCTCAAGAGCCTGCTGGAAGACCGGCCAGCGCAAGATCTTCCCGGTCACGAGCGCAAGCACCTGCACGTCGCGGTGGCGAGCCTGCTGCACGAGGCGACCCGCGTGGACCTAACGCAGGCGGCGGGCGAGCACGCCGCCGCCGAGCACGCGCTCACCGATCTTTTCGGCCTGCCTGCATCCGAAGCGGCGGGCATCCTGGTGGAAGGCGGCAACCGGGCGAAACACCTGACTTCGTATTTCGCCCCGGTGAGCGTTATCAAGCGCGACCTGTCGCTGGAACGGCGCGTGCGCCTGATCGAGCATTTGTGGCGCGTCGCCTACGCCGACGGGCGGCTCGATCCGTACGAGGACCACTACGTGCGGAAGATCGCGCACCTGCTCTACGTCTCCAACACCCAGAGTATGATGGCGCGCAACCGGGCGCGCGGCGCCACGTGACGCTCGCCGCCTGTGCCGCAATCCGGCCCCCGGTCCAAAAGCAGAATTAACACCATGAGGACGCGCTCCGCCATGCAGACGACGCTGCTCGTGATCACCGTGGTCATTGCGCTGGGCCTGCTCGCGCGCGCCAGCGCGCTCTCCTCCGACTGGCGCACTGCGAGCCGGGAGCCCGTCGGGCTCGCGCCGGACCCGGCCACGACGCCGGAAGCGGTCGTGCAGGTTTATGCCGCCCGCGCCGTCAGCTGGCGCGGCTACTTCGGTGTCCACAGCTGGGTCGCGGTGAAGCCGGCCGGTGCCCGGACGTACACCGTGTACGAAGTGATCGGCTGGCGACTGCGCTACAGCGATTCCGCGCTTGCCATCCGCAACCGTGGTCCTGACGAGCGCTGGTTCGGGGCCGCGCCCGAGCTGCTGGCGGACAGGCGCGGGCCGGGCGCGGAAGCGCTGATCGCGCGCATCGACCGCGCAGCGCGCGAATACCCCTACGGGGCGGAGTACAGCGTCTGGCCGGGGCCCAACTCCAATACCTTCACCGCCTGGATCGCCCGCGCGGTCCCCGAGCTCGAAATCGACCTGCCGCCGACCGCGATCGGCAAGGATTACCTGCGCGATCGCCTGATCGCGACGGCGCCGAGCGGCAGCGGTTTCCAGGTCTCGCTCAACGGCGTGCTTGGCTTCACCGCGAGCAGCGTCGAGGGCCTGGAGGTCAACCTGCTCGGCCTGACTTTCGGCTTCGACCCGTACCCGCCCGCCATCAAGCTGCCCATCGTCGGCCGTCTCGGCGTGCCAAAGACAGCAGCAAGTAAACAGTAGAAAGTTTGCAGTAGCTGGCTACTGACTACTGGTTACTGCCCACTGGTTACTGCCGTTAGGCCCTGGCGTGGTCGTAGGCCGCCGCGAGGCGTGCATCCAGCGTAACCAGCGGCGCCTTGTGCCTGAGCGCGAGCTGCAGGTAAGCAGCGTCGTACGCGCTCAGTTCCCATTGGCGCGCGAGAACGGGCAGCGTATCCCAGTCCGGCTCGTCGAACTCGATGGCGAGACCGGCGAACAGCCGGTAGCGGCGCAACGTCGATTTCGCGAGCCCGGGATCGCGTTGCAGCTTGGCCGCGCAGACGCTGGCTATCTCGTAGCGCAACAATCCGGGCGCGAGCAGCGTTTGACCGACGCTGGCCAGTACCGGCGCGGCTTCCGGCTCGTCGAACAGGACCGCGGCGACAGCGGAAGCGTCAACGAGAGTGGCGCTCATCGCGCAATTTCCTGATGATCTCCGTCGATTCGGTCTTCGAGGGCGGCCCCAGGCGGCGCGAGCGTTCCCACAATTCGCTCAAGCTCATGCGCCTGCCATGCACCGGCACCGCCGTCGGCTTGGCGCGCTTTGCGCCCGGTTTCGCCGTGTAGGGGGCAGGCTCCTGTTGCCGGGCCTGCCACGCCTCCTGTGCCAGGGCCTGCTCCAGGATCGCCATCAATTCGCCCTGCAGTGAGCGGTGGCTTGCCGCCGCCCGCTGCCGCAGCTGGTCGGCCACGCGATCGGGCACCTCCTTGATGGTCAACGTGACGGGCATGCATCCATTATGGATGCATTATGGATGCACAGCAAGTACGGATACGGGATACGGGACACGGGATACGGGATAAGACCTCGACCCTAACATCCCGCATCGCGTATCCCGCATCTCGCATCGGGTCGTTGTCGCCAATCGGCAAACCGGAATGTCCCGCCGATTCAAGCGATTGCCGGGCGCTGCCGGCTGCGCGTAGTCCCCCGGCGACGGTTTCGCCTCACCGGACGCCGCGCACTCCATGGATAACCGGCTGAAATCGCGGCACTTGTCAGCTTGGCATGAATGTCGCAATGGGCGGTAGTGCCTACCCACAAGGAATCAGGCGTATTGGTTTGACGAATCGGGGCAGGACCGTCTGGCCGCGGCGGCCTGCAACTCCACTGCTCCTCCCCCGAAGCGGTCGGCGCAGCCTTGCCAGCAAGGCTGCGTCTTTTTCGGGGGGACCAACCCAACCTGCAGAGGAAACCATGAAATCGCGTACGACGCTGCATCCCGGCAAGACACTCAGTCTCACGATCGCGGGCGCGCTCCTGCTCGGCCTCGCCGCTTGCGATCAGAAACCCCAGGCCGACATCCCCTCGAAAACCTTCGACAACCTCGTCGAGAACGCCGGCCGCAATCTCGAGTCCGCGCCAGCGCCGGCACCGCTCGCGCCCGGGCAGGGCATGGCCCAGCCCGGCAGCAGCCCCGCCACCGATGCCGCGCTCGCGGCCAGGGTAAAGGCCGCCCTTTCGGCCGAACCGGACCTGCGCTCGGTGGCGGTGGACGTCAAATCGGCCGACGGCATCGTCACGCTCTACGGCACCGCCGATTCTCCGGCGAAAAGCCACCAGGCCGCGATAGTCGCCATGAACGTGGACGGCGTGCGCTCGGTGAAGAACGAGATGGTGGTCGTCAGGGGCTCGTAACCCCCACCCTAACCCTCCCCCATCACTAAGGGGGAGGGAAGGGAGGGGGTCAGTCTCCGCGGATACACCGGCAAAGACTTTCTGGGGAAGCCGAAGATCGATTATCGCGTCGCGTAATCCGATTAAGCTGTGCTGATGCAGTTGGAAAAAGCGGAAGCGTCGGTGATGGTTTACGCCGAAGGCGTTGGCTAATTCCAGCCCAAGGTTGGAGCGCAGCGAGAACCTTGGGTTCTCAACCGTAGAGTACGTTCAACCCTGAAGAGTCCGTCGGTTTATTCAGTTTAGTTGCTACCCAGCAACGGTT
>JBIOVQ010000279.1:0-6685 GCA_044867805.1 Burkholderiales bacterium
TGTTGCGCACCATTCAGCTTGTCGTGTGCGGATACTACTCTGAGCCGAAGTAGGGTGTCGTGCGTGGTCATTCAATGGGTGGTCACCCGACTGGTTTTTGCCATCCGCGTTCATCTGCGTTTATCTGCGGTTCCGAATGAAAACTAACCCGCCGGACCCGGGCCTGCTGTCGCTCAACACCGCGACGGTGCGGGAGAAGTGGAGCCTGCGCCAGGCCATCGAGGGCTGCGCCCGCCACGGCGTGCGCGGGATCTCGCCGTGGCGCGACAAGCTGGCCGAGCTGGGCGTGAAAGAGGCCGCGAAGCTGATCCGCGACAACGGGCTCGAGGTGACGGGACTGTGCCGCGGCGGCATGTTCCCCGCCGCGGAGCGCAAGGGACGCCAGGCGGCGATCGACGACAACCGGCGAGCGATCGACGACGCGGCGACGATCGGCGCGCGCTGCCTGGTGCTGGTCGCGGGCGGCCTGCCGGCGGGGTCGAAGGACCTCGGCGGGGCGCGCGAAATGGTGCGCGACGGCATCGGCGAAACACTCGATCACGCGCGCTCCGCCGGCGTGCCGCTGGCGATCGAGCCGCTGCACCCTATGTATTGCGCTGACCGCGCCTGCGTCAACACGCTGGCGCAGGCCCTCGACCTGTGCGACGAGCTGGATTCGGGCAGGGTTGGCGCGCTCGGCGTCGCCGTCGACGTCTACCACGTGTGGTGGGACCCGGGGCTCCAGCAGGGCATCGAGCGCGCGGGAGACAAGCGCCTGCTCGCCTTCCACATCTGCGACTGGCTGGTGCCGACCACCGATCTTCTCAACGACCGCGGCATGATGGGCGACGGCGTGATCGACCTGCCGCGCATCCGTTCCTGGATGGAGGCCGCCGGCTACCGCGGCTTCCACGAAGTGGAGATCTTCTCGGCCCGCAACTGGTGGAAGCGCGAGCCCGAAGACGTTCTCGGCCTGGTCAAGCGCCGCCACCAGGAGTGTTGCTGAAGCAGGCTTGGGCGCCGGACGCCTCCAGCGGACTCAAAACGATCGGCTGACCCAGACTATCCAGGCCGGGCCGGCGATCTGCCTCACGCGAGTGCCCGAGGCGTCGTGGACGCTGTAGAGCTCGCGGTCGGCGTCGGTGTTCGTGTAGAAGATGCCGACGGTGGTCTTGCCGAAAGCCTTTGCCAGGCTTGCGCGCCAGTCGCTATAGTCCGCTTCCGGCTCGTCGGGGAACATCCGCGTTCCCGCGTGCAGCCCAAGCTTCCAGTCTCCGCCCAGATCGAAATTCGCATTCACCTCGAAATACTTCGAGTCGCGCACTGGGCCGAGGATCCAGTGGGTGTAACGGACGGTGAGGATGCGCCAGCTGACGCCGAAATAGACCAATGCACCGTCGTGGCCCTCCGATCCCGGATAGATGTAACGCACGAGTCCCGTATTGATTCCCATGCCGTTCGCGAACTCGCGCCCGTATCCGGCGACGAAGTCAAGCTCGACGTCGGCGCCCGGATAGAGAACGCTGCTCACCTGCGAGCCCTCGAGTTCCGCGTACCAGCCGCTCGGGTGCTCGTACCCGACCAGCCCCTGCAGGGCCGGCTCGAGCCAGCTTTCCGAGATGCCGCGCGAACGGTAATCGGACACGAGCGTCACGCTCGCGCTCCAGCGTTTTTCTTCCGCCTCCGCCGCGAGCGCGACATCGCAGGCGGCGGGCAACGCGAGGATACAGGCGTTCACGGCCGCAGCAAGGCGCGATGATCGATCGCGCAGGGCGGGCATTATCGCGCCGCCGGCATTACTGGCGCGGGAACACGCTTGGCTTGTGCACGAGTGCTGGAACCTTCCTCAAGGAGCCGGGGGAGATATTGCTGCCCCCGCCAGGTGATGATGAGCGGCCCGCTGGTTTGCGCCGCGACGGCAATCGCAAGTCCGCGGAAACCGTCGCACGATTGATGCGGCACCCGGTCGAGGCAGGATGCGTCCTGATCGAGACCGCATCCGATGGCCTTCCCCACCGCCTCGATGCGCGTCCACCAGCGGAAAAACACCGCCGCGCGCTCCGCTGGCGGGGCTGCTTCATAAGCCGCGCGGGCCTGCGGCGGGAAGAACTCCGCCGCGAGCTCGCTCATGCCGGCAAACGGGCGGATCGGCTCGAGGTCGACGCCAACGTTGGAGTCAGCGGCGATGGCGATGAGGGCAAGACCGGACGAGTGAGAGAGATTGAACTTGAGCCGGCCGCCGAATCCAGGGCCGAGGCCAGGCTTGCCGAATGCGTTGTACACGTAGCTTATTCGGCCAGGCTGGGTCCGGAGATAGCGCCCCAGCAGGTCGCGCAATACTCCGTGCGCGACGATGAAACGCCGCCGGTCGCGCTCGAATCGAAAACGCGCGCTCCGGTTACGTTCGTCAACCGCGAGGGTTGCGTAGAGGCGAGCAGATGCTTCAGGCGGAACGTCCAGACTGGCGCACCAAATATGTACTTCGTCGGACGCCAGTTGAAACGAGCCCGCTAGTGAGGGCGTGAGAGACACTGCGGACTCTGTTGCCGTGCAAGCGGTCGCCGTCATGGGGCGCCCACCGCGAGCGTCGGCGAGCAGTCGGCCAGGCGCACCGCGTCGGCCATCGCGACGAGCACTTCGCGCGAGCCCTCGAAGGGCTCCCTGCCGTGCGCGGCGCGGACGTTGTCCACCAGCATCAGGTCCCCGGCCTGCCACCGCTCGCGCGCGGTGTTTGCGTCGTAGACCTCGTTGATCACCCGCACGATGTCCGCACCGATCGGCTCGCCGTTGCCGAAGCGCGTATTGAACGGCAGCCCGTCCTCCCCGTAGGTGTCCACGAGGTACTCGCGCACCTCCGGGTCCATTGTCCACTCGTTGAGGAAGGCGATCTGGTTGAACCAGCACCGCTGGCCGGTACGCGGGTGCCGCACGACGGCGCTGCGGCGCTGCCAGGTGCGCAGTGCCCCGTTGGGCTGCCACTCGAACTTGATCGCGTTCGCCCGGCAGTAACTCTCGACGGCGCGGCGGTCGTCGGTGCCGAAGGCCTCGGCGATCGACGCCCCGATTTCTTCGTTGTAGTTGCGGATGAGCAGCCAGCCCACCCGCTCGAAGCGGGCGATCAACTCGGCGGGCAGCGCCTCGAGTACGGTCGGCGAGTCGGCCACCGGGGTGGCGCCCCCCCCGGTCGGCGCGACGAGGCACGCAAACAGCATGAGGGAGGGGAACTCGAGCGCATAGCTGAGCTCGTGGTGCATGCACATCGGCTGATTGGGCGGCCACTTCGACGAGGAGTACACGCCGTCGGAATAGCGACGTCGGGGCGCGAAGGCCTCCTTCTCGGTCGTCAGGCTGGCCAGCCGCCGGAAGACGGCCTCGGTCCCGGCCGGGTCGCGGAGCCCGAGACCGCGAATCAGGAGCGAACCGTGCTCGACGACGGCAGCACGCAGTGCCTCGCGGTGCTCGGCCGCCCAGCGCCCCGCGTCGTCGGTGGCGTCGACCCGCAGCATCGCCGGCTTTCCGGGTTGCGCCTCCAGGTCGAGCGCCGTGGTGGTCGGGGGCGAGGAGAATGAGGTCGTGGATAAGGACAACATCTCGAGCCCCTTTCAGTCGCTGCTGATCAAGGGGAAGGCAGCCGCTCCGGAGCCGCCCGGAGCCGCTGGACGGACCTCTCGTCGACCAGCCTGGCCAGGTCGGCGAGCATCGGGTGCTCGGTGAGGTCCTTCAGGTTCACCGCACGGTCCAGTTTGATCGCGAGCCTCAGTGCCGCCAGCGACGTGCCGCCCAGGTCGAAGAACCGGTCCTTCCGGCCGATCTGGTCCGTCGGAATGCCGAGAACCTCCGCCCATGCGGCCGCCAACCGGTGCTCTGTCGCGGTGCCCGGCCGGTCGCGGTCCTGCCCGGCAACATCGAGCTCCCGGGCGAGTGCCGTCAAAGCCTTCCTGTCGATCTTGCCGTTGTCGGTCAGCGGCAGCCTGGTCCGCCAATGGAACGCCGACGGGACCATGTACCGCGGCAGCGACTCGCCGAGCTGATCCCGCAGCCCGTTCGCATCGAGTAGCCGCTCGCCGGAGTACAACGCCACCAGCTGCTTGCTGTGGTCGGCCCGCTCGGTGACCACCACCGCGCACTCGCGCACGCCCGGCAACCGCAAGAGCGTGTTCTCGATCTCGCCGATCTCGATCCGGAAGCCGCTGATCTTGACCTGGGAATCCCGGCGGCCGAGAAACTCCAGCTTGCCTTCGGGCAGCCAGCGGCCAAAGTCACCGCTCCGGTACAGCCGCTGGCCCGGGCGGTGCGGATCGGCCAGGAACGCCCGTCGCGTGCGTTCGGGATCGTTGATGTACCCGCGACCGACACATACGCCGGAAAAGACGATCTCACCTGGTGCGCCGAGCGGCACCGGCGACAGGTGCTCGTCCACGACGTAGACAGACACATTGTTGATGGGACGACCAAGCGGAACACGTTCCCGGTCGGGCGCGCGGTCCATCATCTCGTGGTTGGTGTCGTCAGAGGTCTCGGTGAGCCCGTACGCGTTCACCAGCTTGATTGCCGGCTCGACCGCGAACCAGCGCTGCACAAGCTCCTTCTTCAGCGCCTCGCCCGTGGCGGACACGTACCTCAGGTCCGGCAGCTCGCGGGGGTGCCGCTCCAGACACGACAGTAAGACTTCGAGGTAGGACGGCACGACCTGAACTACGTTGACCCTGCCGTCCACGATTTTGTCGATGAAACGCTTGGCGTCCAGGATCACCTCCTGCTCGATCAGCAGGGTGCGTCCGCCAACCAGCAGCGCGGAAACCAGTTGCCACAACGAGATATCGAAGCACTGGGGCGCCGTCTGGGCCACGACGGACCTCTCGCCGATCCTGAAGTCGTCGATTTTGGCGAAGAGGTGGTTGACCATGCCCGCGTGCTCGCACATCGCGCCCTTGGGCTCACCGGTGGAACCGGAGGTGAAGTAGATGTACGCGAGCTGGCCGGGCGCGACGTAGATCCCTGGATCGCTGTCGGGATGGCCTTCCTCGTATGCCGCGTCGATGAAGAGCTTCTGGACTCCCGGGAGTGAGTCGAGCGCCTGGTCGAGCGCCGCGGTGCTGCCGCGTTCGGTCAGCACGAGCCGGCAGCCGGCCCGCGAGAGCGTCCTCGCGATGCGGTCGGCCGGGAAATGCGGCTCGATGGGCAGGTACGCGCCACCGGCCTTGAAGGTCGCGAGCACTGCAGTCATCCAGTCCAGGTTGCGCTGGGTCACCACGGCGACCACGCCTTCGCGGCGAAGGCCTCGCGCCAACAGGGCTCGTGCCAGCTGATTGGCGCGAGCATTGAGCTCTCCGTACGTCCGCTGTCCGTTGCCGTGCACGGCCGCGATGGCGTCCGGGTGTGCCCGAGCTCGCTCCTCGAACAGCTCGTGGACCCGGCGCTTTGGCAACTTTCTACGCGGTCCGGCGAAGCCATGAATCTGGAGGCGTAGTTCCTCGGCGGAGAGCAGGCTCTGTCGCGCGTGCTCGGCATCCGGACCGGCCGCGATCAACGCCAGCGCGGTGAGGTGATAACCGGCGATCCTGGCGACGCAGTCCGCGTCGAACGCGTCGGTCCGGTACCGCAACCGCAACTCGATCCCGTCACGTTCCACGATGCCGACCCACAGCACGGCATCCCCGGCAAGCTCGCCGCGTCCGTCAGCCATCGGATCGAACACGGTCTCGAACAACGGCCGGGTCAGGCGCAGCTCACGTCTCAGATCCTCGACCGGAAAGTCCGCGTGCGACAGCAGCTCGACTTGAGCTCGATGAGTTTCCAGCAGCATCGCCCGCCACGAGTGCGGTTCCGTCGTCATGCGGCAGGGCAGCGGTAGACGACCATCCATGGCGGCGTATCCGGTCGACACCTCGCGCTCGCCCGAGAGCGCGCCAAGCACCTTGGCGTGCGCGGTGAGCAGCACCGAGCTGAGCGGCATCTCCAGCTCGTTTGCCAACCGGCGCAACGCGGCCACGAGCTCACCGGGGATCGCCGTCTTCTGCTCGCCGACGCCGGGCACCGGCTTGAGGGTCCAGCGCGGGAGCGCGGCGAATGCACCGGCGACGAGGACGGAACGCCAGAACTCCCGGCCGCGTTCGGCAGCGGTCGCGGTTTCCCGGTCCCGCAACGCGAGATTGCTCATCTCACATCTCCCTCGCCGGGTTCCCGCCCCACCGTGCGCGCGGTGGGACATACTCTCCCTTCATGAGAAAGGAGTCGGCGGCGAGCAGGGAGCCGTCACCCATCGTCACGCCATAGTGAATCAGTGCCCCCACCCCGATCGTGCAGCCTGCGCCAATCGTGCTTCGGTCGCATTTGAACGTGCCGTCCTCCTGCGAGTGGCACTGGATCTTGCTCTGGGAATTGAGGACGCTCTCGTCCCCGATGACGGTGAGAGTCGGCTCGCCGATGTGGCAGCCGTCGTCGAAGACCCTCTTGCCGATCCGAACACCCAGCAGCCGCCAGAGCAGGCTCTTGAACGGCGTGCCGTCGAATGCGTGGATCAAGTGAATCGGTTGCACCTTCCACAGGCGCTCCTGCAACCAGAAACGAGGGTCGTAGATGGAGCACACTGTCGGCTCCACGGGGTGCAACGCTTCGATGCCGCGGTGCAGCAGAGTGAAGTACACCGCGGTGACCGCGAGGGGGAGCGCGAAGAGTACGGCGCTCACCGCGCCTAGCAGCACAT